>JADJAK010000005.1:0-300000 GCA_016704275.1 Gemmatimonadota bacterium | reverse complement strand
CAAAGTGGACATCGACCACGGCGTTGCCGCCAGCCTCCTGCTTCAACGAGGTTGGCGTCCCCTCGGCGAGGAGTCGACCATGGTCGACGACGGCGAGCCGATCGCAGAGCTGGTCGGCCTCCTCCATGTAGTGCGTGGTGAGCACCACCGTGATCCCTTCGGTGATCAGACCTCGCACCAGATCCCACAGGGCCAGGCGGCTTTGCGGATCGAGGCCGGCGGTGGGCTCGTCGAGGAAGAGGACACTGGGGCGGTGCGCGATCGCGCGGGCAAGCTGGACGCGCTGTGCGAGGCCACCCGAAAGTGTCATCGGCATGGCATCGGCACGATCGGCGATACGAAAGCGCTCCAACAGCTCGGCCGTCCGGCGCTTCGCCTCGGCATGCCCGACGCCGAAATAGCGGCAATGGAAGTAGATGTTCTGGGAGACACTGCAGGAGCGGTCCAGTGTCAGCGCCTGCGCGGCGACGCCGATGGCTCGGCGAACGGCCACGGCGTCATCGACGACCGAGCGGCCTGCGACGGTGGCGGTGCCGCCACTCGGGCGGACGCGGGTGGTGCAGATCCCGATCGTGGTGGTCTTCCCCGCGCCATTCGGGCCGAGGATGCCATAGATCGAGCCGGCAGGGACGTCGAGGGAGATGCCGTCGAGTGCTGGGGTCGTGGAACCGGGGTAGGTCTTTCGCAGCTCGACGAGCTGGACCGCGCTGGTCATCGAACGGGACGGCGGCGCATTCCCCAGACGCCGGCCCACACCATGCCGACCGCGACGAAGAGGACCCCGGGTGCAACCGGCGGGGCCGGCTGCACGATGTTGCAGAGGCCGGTCAGGATGCACGCCTCGGGAAGCGAGCCCTGCGTGGCGAGGAGCAGCGGAAGGACCATACCGAAGGATAGCACCCCGAGGGGAAAGCCGGAGGGGCGCCCCCGGGATTGGGAGCGCCCCTCGGGCGAATCGACGGACAGGGAGGGATTCGAACCCTCGAAACCGTTGCCGGTTTGCCGGTTTTCGAGACCGGTTCCTTCAACCACTCGGACACCTGTCCTGGATTCCGGTGCCGGAGGCACAGGAGCACGACAAAATGGCCGGAAGCGGGCCGCCGATCAAGAGGGGCGGCCCTGGGCCTGGTCAGCGGCCGAGCAGCCCCGAGGCATCGGAGTAGTTCCGCAGGGGCACGGAGAAGGCCACTCGCCCGCTCCGTGCCCACTGGAGCACGATCCGCACGGAATCGCCGGCCGCATAGCCGTGCGTCGCCTCCGTGAGCATGATGTGCGCACCACCCCCGCCCAGCACCTCCGTGGCACCGCCCGCCACGGGCAGGGCCGTCAGGTCCACCATCCGGCCGTCGAGCGTCGTGTGCAGCGTGGCGAGGCCGTCGGGGCTCTCCACGGCGATCAGCGTGTCGGCCACGGCGGCAGAGGCGCGGAACCCAATCGTCGAACTTCGGCTCGAGGCGAGCCCCCAGGCGACTCCGTCACGGATGGTGACATCCCCCACCGCGGCACTCGCCCCGGTGACCTCGGGGGCCCGCCGACAGCCGGGCAGGAGCACACTGGCCATCGCCACGACAGTCCATCCAGCCTTCATCGGGTGCTCCGAACAATGGGGGCCATCAGAATCGACCCGTTGGTTGCCGTCATCCATGCCACGTCACCATCTCCCTGCCCCAGCAGCCCGAGCATCTCCCGCTGCTGCGCCGGGGTCCAGTTGCGAATTCTCGCCGCCGAGCCTGGCGGGATCTGCGCCACGATGCGGGCACCGAACAGCCACGCGTCGGAGACGACCGGGATGGCCGGACCCACCACCACGACGGCGCGTCCGGCCAATCCGCCGGGCACCGCGGCGTCTCCGGCCCGACGCAACCGTTCGAAGCGCGCGGTGTCCTCTGTTGCGCGCTTCATCAGTTCCGGGACGTAGATCGCCCCGCGCAGCACCGCAGACACGAGTCCAACCCAGCTCAGCACCAGGACGACCTCCGACCGAAACGGCCGGGCTGATGTGGCGATCCCCGGCGCGCGCCACCACCAGAGGCAACCCATCGACGTCAGCAGGACGAACGGCGCGATCAGTCGCGGTTCGGCGTGCACCACGATGAACTGCGCCACGCCAGCGAGGCCGAGCACCACCAGCAGCACCGCCATCCGTTGCTCCCGCCAGCCCCTGCCCAGCAGGCCGCGGCTCCTGCTGAGGAGTGCCACAGGGAACAAGACAAAGAGCAGCAGTTGCGGGGTCCAGAGCGAGATCACCGCCCAGCCCTGTCGACTCCAGTAGCCGACCAGGTCGAAGAGGTCGAGCGGTGCGCGGTTGATGCTGCCGACCTCGGCCTGCCACGCCGTCGGATCGGACCACGGTGCATACGTCCATTGCGTATTGCTGAAGTCCGCCACGGTGACCAGTTCGCCGTCGGCGAGACGGAGCCCACCGTAGCGCGCATGGGCGCCGGAGTGTTCGTCGGGTGTCCGCGAGTCGCACCGTTCGAGATACCAGCAGGCGTTGAAGGCACCCGCGCTGCCGAGCGTCGGCCGACCGGACTTGAGCGAGAGCGGCACCACCCACAGCGCCATCACCACAAGCGCCACACCACCTGCGCGGACAAGGGTGCGGCGCATCGCACGATCCCCGGCGATCGCCAGGATCGCCACGGTGACGAGCAGCCAGGGCCAACTGCTGGTCTTGGTCAGGAAGATCACCCCGAACCACGCCCCCAGCGCGTACCATCGGCTGCCCGCGCCACGGAGCAACTCACCGCCCAATCCGAGGACCGCCCCAATCAGCAGCAGATCGGGTGTCACGGCGTCGAGTCGTGGGGTCCGCGCCGACGCGAGCAGGAAGGCCGCAAAGAGGGCGCGCGCGACGATCGGGTCGCCGTGCACTCGGGCCATTCGCCAGAGCAGCGCCACGATGCCAAGTGCGATACCGACATTCAGAAAATGCACCTGCCCCAGGAGCGTTGCACCGGTCGCGCCCGTCGCGGTGCCGAGCACCGCGAGGAGCAGCGGGTAGAGTGGACTCCAGTAGCCCTGGACGGCGCCGGACCAATCACCAGCCGAGAACCGGGCCGCGATGTCGAGATAGGAGACGCCGTCGGGGTTGAGCGCCGTGCGACTGGTCCATCCGAGCACGATGCAGAGCGCCGCGCAGACGGCGGCGATCAGCGCGATCTCGAGTCGGGTCGCGACCGACGACGTGGAGGCGACCCGTGGCACCGTCATCCGGCGGCCACCGCCGCCGGCGGCGATGCGTCGACCGAGAGCACGGCTTCGAGCAGTTGGCCACCTTCGGTGCGAACGAGCACGCGAGCGGCGGCGTCCGTGTCAGGCTCGGCGTTCTCTGTCGAGGCGTTGGCGCTGAAGGTCCAGCCCCGCTGCGAGAGGGCATGCGCCACTCGGGCCGCGGCGGGGGTGGCCACGGCATGGAGCAACTTGTCGGCGGCGCCTTCGTCGGCCCCATCGGGTGCGGCCAGGGCGGTCACGTCCGCGGCCGTCATGCGCAACACCAGCGCCACGGATTCGCTCCCGCCCACGCGGGTCAGCGAGACGCGGACGCTCACGAGCTCTCCGGTGGGGCCGTCACCTGCCTCGACGAGCGACGATTCCTGGCCTGTCAGGATACCGAGCGACTGTCGACAGGCCACACCGAGGTCGGCGCCCACCGCCGCGAGATGCTTGGTGAGCTGACCGCCGTCGTCGCGCAGCCCGGCGATCAACGACTCCAGCGACGCGAGCAGCTTCTGCGGCACGTGCGTCCGTTGGACGATCGCATCGAAGGCGTCGCCACCTTCGGTCACGGCGTGATCGGTCAGCAGCACCACTTTGCTGGCCCCGCTGGCGCGGAGCGTCCGAGCGATGACCACTTCGGAGGGCATGGCGAGGCCCTGTCCGAGGAGGACAAGCAGCGGCGGCGCAGCGATCGCGGAGGCAAAGGCCGCGGCGGCCGGGAGATCGTCGACGATCGCAAACCGGCTCCCCAGGGCGGCACGGACGACGGCACCATACCCGGGCTCGCGGTCAATCAGCATCAGCGAGTCGCGGGTCGTGCTCGCCGCCGTGGGCGCGGCGCGCCGTGCCTCGACGCGGCCGAGCAACTCATCGAATCGTTGGCCGGCGGTGGCGGGATCGAGCGGCTTGAGGAGATAGTCCTCGATGCCGAGGTCGACCATGCGGAGCACCAGCGCCTTGTCGGAGATGGCCGACACGGCCACGACCGGCAATTCCCGGTAGGCCGCCGAGCCGCGAAGCGCTTCGAGCAAGCCGAGCCCGTCGAGGTACGGCATGGTGACATCGGTGATCACGAGGTCGGGGCGTTCTGCCTCGACGGCTGCCAGTGCGGCGACGCCATTGTCGGCTTCGGTGATCTCGACATGGGGGTGACGCGATGCGAGGCGGACGACCAGCCGCCGCATGGTGGGATCATCATCAACGACCAGAACCTTCACGACGCCTCCGAGGGGAACGACGGCCAGCACCGGCCGCTGTTCAGGTTATCGGCCCGATGGCCACGGGCTTCACTGGCGACTTGGGCGCGTGGCCGCGAGCAGATGCCACGCCGGTTGGGCAGCATCCGCCGCGAGGTCTCGCGGGTCGAGGCCCAGCAAGGCGAGAATCGTCGGGCCGACCTGTGATTGCGTGGTGGGGATGGTGGTCACGACGCCGCGCGGCGCCACCCCTGCCCCGACGGCGAAGACCCAGATGTGCTCCGCACCCGCGACATCCTTGCCGTGCGATGTCCAGTCGGCCGGCGTCCGGCCCCGCCCATGGTCGGTCGTGAGCACCAGCGCCGTCCGCCCGCGAAGCACCGGATCCGCCTGGATGGTATGCCACAACTCCCGCAGCATCGCATCGGCCTCGTGCATCGCCGCGAGGTAGCGGTCATACCGGCGCGCATGCGCATCCTCGTCGGTCTCGCCATGCCCGATGTGGAGCAGTCGGGGATGGTACCGGACGAGGTAGTCGGCGGCGAGGGCATGGGTGAAGCCGTCGAGGCGCATGGCGACGTCGGGATAAATGATCCGACGCTGCAGCGGCTCGATCACCGCTCCGGCCCCAACGCGGGACTCCGGTGGCAGCGGCTCGAACGAGGCGCTCACGACTACGGCTTCCGGTCGGTTCGAGACCAGCCGCCCCTGCACGGCCCATGAGGTGAAGGCAGCGACATCGGTGTGCTTCGTCGCCAGCCGGTCACGCACGACATCGAAGATGGTCCGGTGGGCGTAGCGGCGATCGTCGTTGGAGGTGACGTCGGGCTGCGCCTTCCCGGTGAACAGCTCCTGATAGCCAGGTGCGGAAAACTTGAGACCGTTGGTGATGGTGGTCGGCGCCCCATCGAGTCTGCCGACGAGGGCACCTTGGGGCACCAGCGAATCCCAGAAGAACGGCATCAGCACCCGGCGACGCTCGGCCACCGAGCCGCGCCAGAAGCGACCCCGGGTGGCCGTGGTATCGACGATGCCGGAGGCCTTCTTGTCGAAGAGGACGAGGGAGTCGGCGCCGCCGAAGAGGTCCTCGGGTCGCACGCCATCAAGCGTGATGAAGATGACGTGATTGGCCGGACGCTGGGCCGCCACCGGGGCGGCTGCCAGCCCGAGGGCGAGGAGCAGAGCAAGGCGCTTCACTCAGCGACGATCCTGGAAGAAGTGCCGAAGAATATCACCGCAGGCTTCGGCGAGCACCCCGCCCCGCACCTCGGGGTGGTGGTTCAGGCGCGGATGGCGCAGCAGGTCGTGCACCGAACCGGCCATCCCCGCCTTGTCGTCCCACGCCCCGAAGACCACCCGACCGACCTTGGCGAGGATGATCGCACCGGCACACTGAGCACACGGCTCAAGGGTGACGTACAGGGTGGCATCGGGAAGTCGATCACTCCCCAATGCGCCGAGTGCCTCGCGAATGGCGAGGCACTCGGCGTGGGCCGTCGGATCGCCGGACGCCACGGTCCGGTTGTGCGCGGCGGCGAGCACCCGATCGCCCACGCAGACCACGGCGCCGACCGGGACCTCGCCTGCCGCCGCGGCCGCTGCGGCCTGCGCGAGCGCCAGCCGCATCCCCGCGAGGTCGAGGGCGGAGGGTGGCGCTTCACCCACTCGCGGCCGAGACCCGCTCGAAGGTGAGTTGCTCGCCCACCACGGTGACGCGGATGATGTCGCCCTCCTCGTAGGAGCCCGCGAGCAACTCCATCGCGATCGGGTTCTGCAGCTCGCGCTGAATGACCCGCTTGAGCGGACGCGCGCCGTAGAGCGGATCGTACCCCGCGTCCCCGATCCACGACATCGCCTCCGGGGTCACGTCGAGCACCATCCCCTTGCCGGCGATCAGCGCGCGCAACTTCCCCAGCTGCAGTGCCACGATCTGATCGAGATCCTCGCGCGTCAGCGGATGGAAGACGATCACGTCATCCACGCGGTTGAGGAATTCGGGACGGAAGTGCGCCCGCAACTCCTCGAGCACCTTGGACTCGATCTCGAGCCACTCCACCGGATCCGGCTCCCGCACGGCGGTGATGAAGCGCCCGCCCAGATTGCTTGTCATGATGATGACGGTGTTCCGGAAATCCACCACCCGTCCCTGGGAGTCGGTCAGCCGGCCATCGTCCAGCACCTGCAGCAGCAGATTGAAGACGTCGGGATGCGCCTTCTCGATTTCATCGAACAGCAGGACGGAATACGGCCGCCGCCGCACCGCCTCGGTCAGCTGGCCGCCCTCTTCGTAGCCGACGTACCCTGGGGGTGCCCCGATCATCCGCGAGACGGCGTGCTTCTCCATGTACTCCGACATGTCGAGCCGCACCATCGCCCGTTCATCGTCGAAGAGGAACTCGGCGAGCGCCCGCGCCGTCTCCGTCTTGCCGACACCGGTCGGGCCGAGGAAGATGAAGGAGCCGGTCGGGCGCGCGGTGTCCTGCAGTCCCGCCCGGGCCCTCCGCACGGCATTCGATACCGCGGCAATCGCCTCGGGCTGTCCGACGACCCGTCGGGCCAGCTCGGCCTCGAGGCGGGTCAGCCGCGCCCGATCGGATTCCAGCATCTTGGTGACCGGAATCCCCGTCCACTTGGCGACGACCGATGCGATGTCCTCGGTGTCCACCTCCTCGCGGAGGTAGCGCGCCCCCTGCGAGGCATCGCCGAGCTTCGCCTCCTCAACGGTGAGTGCGCGCTCCAGCTCGGGAATGCGCCCGTAGCGGAGCTCACCGGCCTTCTGGAGATCGCCACTGCGCGTGGCCTGGTCCACCTCGGCGCGCAGCTGCTCCACTTCGGCCTTCTTCTTCTGGATCTTCTCGATGGCAGACTTTTCGGACTGCCACTGCGCCTTCATGCCGGCACTCTTCTCCCGCTGCTCGGCGATCTCCTGCTCGAGGATCGACCGACGCTCGATGGACGCCTTGTCCTTCTCGCGCAGGAGCGATTGCCGCTCGATCTCGAGCTGCAGCACGCGCCGCTCGACCTCGTCGATCTCCTGCGGCAGCGAGTCGATCTCCATGCGGAGCCGTGCGGCGGCCTCGTCGATCAGGTCGATCGCCTTGTCCGGCAGGAAGCGGTCGCCGATGTAGCGACTGGAGAGGGTGGCCGCCGCGATCAGGGCGTTGTCGGTGATCCGGACGCCATGGTGGACCTCGTACTTCTCCTTGAGGCCGCGGAGGATGGCGATGGTGTCCTCCACGCTCGGCTCGCCGACGTAGACCGGCTGGAAGCGCCGCTCGAGCGCGGCGTCCTTCTCGACGTGCAGGCGGTACTCGTCGAGCGTCGTGGCGCCGACCACGTGCAACTCGCCGCGCGCCAGCGCCGGCTTGAGCAGGTTGGAGGCGTCGACCGCACCCTCCGCTTTCCCGGCGCCCACCAGGGTGTGCAGTTCGTCGATGAAGACGATGTAGCGCCCCTCGGCGTCGGTCAATTCCTTGACCACCGCCTTGAGGCGCTCCTCGAATTCGCCGCGGTACTTCGCGCCCGCGAGCAGCAGCCCGATGTCGAGCGCCACGACCTCGCGATTGCGGAGCGAGTCAGGGACGTCGCCATTGACGATCCGCTGCGCCAGCCCTTCGACGATCGCCGTCTTGCCGACGCCGGGCTCGCCGATGAGGACGGGGTTGTTCTTGGTCCGCCGCGATAGCACCTGCATCACGCGCCGTACTTCCTCGTCGCGACCGATCACGGGATCGAGTTTTCCGTCCCGTGCCGATTGGGTGAGGTTGCGGGTGAAGCGTTCGAGCGCCTGATACTTCTCTTCCGGCGTCTGGTCGGTCACGCGATGCGACCCGCGCAGCTGGGCGAGCGCGTCGCGCAACTGCTTCGCGGTCAACCCGGCGTCCTCGAGCAGGCGGCGCGCGGTGGTGCCCTTCTCCTCGGTCAGCGCCAACAGCAGATGCTCGGTGGAGACGTAGTCGTCACCGAACTCCTTGCTGAGCTTCTCGGCGCGATCGAAGAGCTTCGACAGGCCACGATCGATCGTCGGCTGAGTGTCGCCACCCTCCTGCTTCGGGAAGGTGGCGACCTCGGCCTCGACCAGATTGCTGAGGCGGGACACCGTCACCCCGGCCTTGCGGAGGAGCGGCGGCACGATGCCATCGTCCTGGGCCAGCAGCACGGCGAGCAGGTGCGCGTCATTCACGACCGGGTTGCCGCGCTTGCCGGCATGCTCGATCGCGTCCCGCACCGCTTCCTGCGCCTTCACGGTCAATCGTTCTGGTCTCAGCATCGGACATCCCTCCTGGGCTCTCGTGGAAGATGGCAAGGGACGCGCCGCGCCGCACCTGCCGGAATGGCCGAACCGAGACTCCCTAGGTATCGGTGTATGCCTGAAACGCCGCGAGGGACGCACAGGCGTCCCTCACGGTTGGGTCACGATCAGCTTTCTGGTGCGTGGAGCCCGGTCATCCACGGCAAGCTGGAGGTAGTAGATCCCGGGCGGCGCAACGCGCGTCCCGCCATCGATGGTGCCGTCCCACACCGCCACGTAGGCCCCGCATCGCAACGGACTGTTGTCGAGCGGAGTGGTTCGCCGTCCCCGCAACCGCAACGCGGCCACCGGATTGGCAAGCACATTGTAGACCTTCACGCTGACGCGTGGAATGTGATCCTTGCGGCAGACCTCCGCATCGATGGCAAACGGAACGAGCGCCGCCGGAAGGACGGGGTTGGGGCGCGGTTCCTCGAGCGAGATCACGGGCCGATCGGACGACCGTTGGGCAACGGCTGGCCTGGTCACCACCCCGAGGAGCATCGCCACGACCACCGACCAGAGCAGTCGGCGCATGGAAACTCCTTCAGGCAACACACAATGGTGGGTTCGAACAGGCCTCCGTCGGGTGACGGTTCGGGAATGGAACAGCTGAATAGTGCCACCTCGGGGCCTCCCGGGCCACTATCCCGTGCGCCGCCACGCCTCCAGGGCGGGAAGCTCCCCATCGGCCAGGTGGTGCCCGACCCAGCGGGCCAGCAGCCGTCGATGGGCAGCCGCGTGGGGGGCATCCAGGACCGGAAGGTCGGCGCCCGGGGTCAGCAGGGCCACCACGGCGGCCCGGTCCTCCCCGGCCAGCCGCGCGGCACCTGCCCCACGGGCGCAGGCCGCGCAGAGGAAGCCACCATCACCGAGCGAGAAGGCGACGGCCCCCTCGGGAAGGTCGGCGCCGTCGCGAGCGCAGTGCTCGAGGGCCGGCCCCAGCCCGAGGTCCCCGATCAGCCGCCAGAGCGCCCGCAGACCCACCACCTCGACGGCATCCAGGGGCGCGAGCTCGATGAGCGCCACCGCCTGCCGGATTTCATCGAAGAGGGGGGGATTGCCGATCGGCGGCACGAAGCGCACTGCCAACTCGGCCAGGGCGGACGCCGCGTGGAACCGACCCATGTCGTTCGCCAGGCCGCCATGCCACCCTGTCAGGTCGAAGGCGACCATGGTGTGGAGGTCACCACTCCGCGACTGGAGCAGGTGGGCCTGACCTTCGCTGAGGAGTTGGAGGGAGGCGCCGAATCGGCTCTTGGGGCGCAGCGCCCCTTTCGCGATCGCGCTGAGCATCCCGAGGTCGCGCGTGAGCAGCCGAACGATGCGCGACGTTTCCCCGTATCGAATCGACCCGAGGACGATCGCTGGGGTGATGGTGGGGGAGCCCGCCACCGGCTCAGTTCAGCGGTGGGAAGAGGTCGGCCTGGATCTCGGTGATAGCGGCGGCCACCGGACAGACGCCGGTGGCGATGGTGCGGCGTTCGACCAGGTCGGAGCCGAAGACGCGCACTCGGCCGGCGCCGCCGGCGACAGTGCAACTCCCCGCTTCGACCACGTAGCTGCGGCCCAGGCCGTCGCTGGCGAGGCCGCGCGGCTGCAGCAATGGAATTCCCGATCCTGCGCCGCGCTCGAGCTCCCGCGTCCGCGTGTTGAAGACCATCAGTCCCTCAGCCGCGCTCGCGATCAGGAGGCGATCGCCACCATCCGAGACCATGTAGGTCGGTGCCACACCGAGACCTCCATACGAGGCCACTTCGCGCTGACGGACCGGATCGACCGCCGAGAGGCGACCCTCGACCGTGCCACCGTTGCCGGCGTTGAGCACATAGAGGAGGCCGTCGCTGGACGTGACGGCGGCGACCGCGTTGCCCGGACCGATGAGCGGGATGGAGTCGAGCGGATTCTTCCCGCGCTCGAACGGGGCAAGCCAGCTGGCGTTGTTGGCGCAGCTGACCTGGACCGGATAACAGCCGAGTCGGTTGCCGTTGACGAAGAAGACGCGGCCGCGTGCCATGCCGAAGGCCTGCGGCCCCTGCGTCAGTCCATTGATCTGCTCCGCCGCACCCGCGGTGGTGAATCGGGTCACCAGATTGGCGACCGGCGAGGCGGCGTAGCCATCCCCTTCCTCGGAGAAGGCAATCGACGCGATCGGCGAGTTGTCGCCAAGCGAGGTGACGATCTGGGCAACGACCTGGTGCGTGACGAGATCGACGATCAGAATCAGGCCGCCCGCGTTCATGCCGACGGCGGCCTTGGTCCCCCGCACCGCCAGAGTGGTCGGGGATCCCACCGTGGTGCCCAGCGGAATGGTGACCGTGGTGGCCGTCGAATCGACAGCCACCAGCCTGAGGGCGCGCTCCTGCTGATCGAGCACCACCAGGACCTCGGTGGGGAGCGACGTCGGCCCCGTGGTCGCCGCGCACGCGCCGAGGCAACTCGCAAGCAACAGGGTGGCAGGCCGAAAGCGCATGGTCACATTCCTCATGACATCAATAGCGGAGCTGGGCCCCCACAAAGAGGGTGCGCCCGCGACCGGGGAAACCGACCACCTGATCGTAGGCCGCATCGAACAGGTTTTCGCCCCGGAAGGTAAGTGCGGCGCCGGGAGAACCTGCCCCTGCGCGCCGGACCGGGAGCTCAAGGGAGAGGTCCACGGTGGTGTAGGAGGGTAATGCGGTCCGGGTCGCGGGGAAATCCCGGTAATCGACGTCGTCCCGCTCCCCGACGTAGGTCAGGCTGCCACCCAGGGTCACCCCGGCCCGCTGCAGCGTCGCGGTGACCCCGCCACTCGTCGGCGGGCGGCGGAGCAGCCGCGCGCCCTGCTGGAAGGTCAGGGACGATGCCGAGCCACTGTCGGAGACTTCCGTGGCGAGCCGGGTCCAGTGCCCGCGGAGGGTGAGCCCTCCCTCGGCCCGGACCACCATCGAGGCCTCGATGCCTCGACTCCGTGCCGCGCCAAGGTTCACATACGTCGGCTGCCCCGGTGCGGCGCCCACGTACTGGATCAGCTGCCGGAAGCGCTGGTCAAAGGCGGTGACCTCGATCGTCGCGCGACCGCTCAGCTGTTGGGCCACCGCGACCTCTGCATTCCGGGTCCGCTCGGGTGCCAGCCCAGGATTGCCAACTTCATAGGGATCGGTGGCGAACAGTTCGGCAAAGGTCGGTGCCTTGAAGGCCGTGCCCACTGCGCCCCACACGCGAGTCCCTGCACGGAGCTGCCAGGAGGCACCAGCGCGCCACGTGGAGAAGCTCCCGAACGCGGAGTTGTCGTCGAGGCGCGACCCCAGCTGGATCGAGACATTTCGGTGCGGTGTTGCCAGCATCTGGGCATACGCGTGACGAGTGCTCCGGTCGGCTGCGAAATCGGTCGCCTCGTCGAATGCGCCACTCCCATAGTTCTGCCGAGTGCGGCCAGTGGAGGTGATCTCCTCCCGCTCCACGCCGCCACCGATCGACAGCGTCGCCTGCGGCAGCCGACGCCAATCAAGGCGTGCGTCGATCCCTCGCCGCCACGTGACTGCGCTGCGATCGCTGTCGAAGCCATACCCGAGGGTGTCCGCCGGGGTATCGGAACGATTGGTGGCGCCGGCGCGGAGTCGCGACGCGAATCCTTGCAGCGTCCCGGTGAGGAGTTGACCGAGCGGGGCACTCGCCTCGGCGCCGAGGGAGAGGCGCCGCTCCGTGGTGCGCTGATTCCGATCGACGGGGACCCCGGCAAAGTCGGTGGGATACCCGGCCGAGACATCGCCACCCCGTGCGGTCAGCGCCACGGTGCCGCCGTTGCTGGCACGCCAATCGAGCCGCGCCGACCCGACCCGATTGTCATAGCGGCTGTTGAACGGATAGATGCCGTCACTCGCGAACCGTGATCCCGACAGCGAGAGGCCGGTCTGCGCACCGCCACCCGCAATGCGCGCGTTCCAGTCGCGCGCGCCGAACGTCCCGCCGCGCACCCCGAGCGACCCACTGCGCCGTGCCGACCCGTGGCGCGTGAAGAGCTGGATGACGCCGCTCATCGCATCGGCACCGTAGAGCACCGAGACGGGCCCGCGTACCACTTCGATCCGGTCGATGTCGTCGGTCGTGAGATCGGCGAGGTTGAGCGATCCGCCGGGCGCGTTGAGCGGCACCCCGTCGAGGAGCACCTTGACGTAGTCGCTCTCGCCGCCGCGCAGAAAGAGCGACGTGACCGCGCCGTACGAGCCGTTCTGCACGATCGCGACGCCGGGGACCTCACGCAGGGCATCCTGCACCAGGCGCACGCCGCGCGCGCGCAGATCGTCACCACGCAGGACGGTCGTCGCCGCCGCGACGGGCGCCGCGGTCGGCAGCCGTGTCGCGGTGACGACCAGATCGGCCAACGCGGCGGTGTCACGCACCACGCGCTGGGCACTCGCCGTCGACACGGCGACCAGACAGCCGAACAGGCCGGAGAACGCCCGGCACACCAGAGACTTCATGGAGCAGGATCCTCTCGCAAAGGGGGAAGCGCCCGGCCGCTCTCGGCGGCTTCGGCGCGTCGCAATGGGACGACTTGCGGGGCACCGTCGCACCACGAGGTGACGGCGACCGGCCAGCCGAAGACGGCGGAGACCACGTCCTCGCGCAGGACCTCGGGCGGCCGACCCTCGGCGACCGTGCGTCCACGGTCGAGGAGGATCAGGCGATCGGCGAAGCGGGCGGCGAGGTTGAGTTGGTGTGTGATGACGAGCACGCCGAGCCCTTCGGTGGCGAGTCGGCGGAGCAATTCGAACAGTTCCATTTCGTGCCCGACGTCGAGGGCGGCGGTCGGCTCGTCGAGCAGGAGCAGCCGCGGCGAGGCGACGAGCGCGCGCGCCACGCGCACCCGCTGCCATTCGCCGCCGGACAGCGTGTCGACTCGACGGTCTTCGAGTCCCGAGACGTCGCAGCGGCGGAGCGTCGCGGCGACGGCGGCATGATCGGCGTCCGCCACCGGCGCCACCGGGCCGAGCCGCGACCAGCGGCCGAGCAGCACGGACTCCAGCACGGTGAGCGGAAAGGTCGACTCCTCGCGCTGCGGCAACGCGCCGACCACTTCGGCCAGCTCGCGTCGCGACCAGGTCGCGATGGCGCGGCCGTCGAGGTCGACCGTTCCCGCGTGCAGCGGCAGCAGCCCCAGCAAGGCACGCAGCAAGGTCGACTTGCCGCTCCCATTGGGACCGACCACGCCGACGATTTCGCCGGGCTGCAGCGTCAGCGAGACGGCGTCGAGTGCCGCCGTGGCGACGCCAGGATATCGGACGGTGAGCGCATCGGCCTGGAGCTTCATGCCAGACTCCGTCGCAACAACACCGCGAAGAGCGGCACGCCGACCAGCGCCGTGATCACGCCGACCGGCAGTTCCGCCGGCCGCACGACGGTCCGCGCCACGGCATCGGCCAGCACGGTGAAGGCGCCGCCGGCGAGAAAGACGGCGGGCAACAAGCGCCGGTGCAACGGGCCGACCAGGCCGCGGAGGGCGTGCGGCACCACCAGCCCCACGAAGCCGATCGTCCCGGCGACACTGACCGTGGTCGCCGTCAGGATCGAAGTGGTGAGGATGACCAGGCGCCTCGTGCGATCGACATCGGCGCCCAGCATCGCCGCCGTGTCCTCGCCGAGGGCCAGGAGATCGAGCGCACGAGCAAGCCACCAGAGCAGGCCGAGCAGAGGGGTCGCGATCACCGCGAAGCGGAGCACCGCGTCCCACGACGCGCCGGCAAAGCCACCGAAGAGCCAGACCGTCGCCGCGCGGAAGGCGAAGGGATCGGCCACGGCGAGGAGTGCGGTGGTGACGGCGCCGGCGAAGGCGGACACCACCACACCGGCAAGGAGGAGGACTCGCGGATCGAGGCGACGCCCGGCCACGGCGGTGATGCGATAGACGAGGGCGACGGCCGAGAGCGCGCCGATCGTGGCACTGGCGGACACACTCCAGCCGGCCGGCAGGCCCGCCACCACGCCGATCACCGCGCCGAGCGCCGCGCCACCCGAGAGGCCGAGGAGCCACGGTTCGGCGAGGGGATTCCGCACCATCGCCTGCAGTGCGGCGCCACAGGCCGCGAGCGTGCCGCCGACGCCGAACGCCAGCACGATGCGCGGCAAGCGCAGCGACCGGATGATGGCACCGTCCTGCCCCGCCCCGTCCCGAAGTGCGGCCAGGACCGTGCCTGGTGCGAGGAGGACCGGGCCGACGAAGAGCGCCGCCACCATCACGCCGAGCGCACTCACCGCGAGTGCGGGGAGGGCGTGGCGCAAACGGTGAGCGGCGCGTGGAGTCACGAAAAGGCCCGTCTCCGACATGGGGTCGAGGACGGGCGGGACGTGAGACGCAGATGGGCGCGGACGCACGGCTCCGCGGACTTCCACGACCACGCCACCATCCCCTCCCCCGAGGGTTTATTGGTGGCGCGAACGGAGAGGTCTCCTGGCTCCGGGCTCGTCGTTCGCCTTCCCGGGGGTACTACCCCAGTGGCGCAATGAACGACGTCTTACTGCTGCCCGTTACAGTGGCGGGGCCGCGCCGGCATTTCACCGGACTTCCGAGCTGCCCCATTCGCTGGTCTTCAATTGTGCCTCAAACTACCGTCGCGGAATCAGGGCGGCAAGAGCGTGCGCACCTGCTCCTTCAATGCGGCGCGCGCTGACTGATACTGGTGCCATTCCGCAGCGTCGTGAGCCGCTTCACCCCCTGCATGCGCGGCATCAAGCCGGGCAATGGCGTCGAGGAGTTCGTCGACGGGTGACGAAACCGTCGCGGTGACCGCAGACGGCCGCCGTGGCCGGGTCGCGCGGCGTCCACTCAGCAGTGCCATCACGATGAGCCCCACGGCGAAACACCCCGCCACGGCCTCGGCTACCCAGCCTGGCAGCTGTCCATCGCCGCCAAAGCGCAGCTGGATCGCCCCGGGAGCCACCATGGCGCCGGTCCATCGCGTGTAGTGGCGGCCGTCGACCGTGGTCGTATCGGCGCGCGCGAGCGGTGCGCCCGCCGTCGCGGCCGCCTCTTCGAGCAGGACATTGACGACCGGTGTCCCCTCGGCCCACGGCACGCTGAGCGCGCGCGTCGCCGGTGGAATCTGATAGTGCACCAGCAGCTGTCGTTGCCCGGGTGGCACCGCTGCATGCAGCTCGAGCGTGTCGCCGTGGAACTGCACCGCCTCCTCTGCGAAGTCGGACTCGCCCAGCACGAGGTTGACCGCGGTCTTCGGCATCAGGAAGCGCCACGAAGCAGCGGAGAGGTCCGGTGGCACGCGCGTCTGGTAGCCGTCGTTCGCCAGGATGAGCAGGTCCACGGCGCTGCGGGTACCGTCGGCGGCCGGAGCGCTGATCACGAGATGACGCGCGGCCAGCGCAATCGGCGCCGAGGAGGCGCTGTCGGACACCACCAGCGTGACGAGTGAGTCTCGCTGGCCATGCGCGCTGCCGATCGGCGTGGAGAAGTACTGCACACCATCCCAGCGCGACGAGATCAGCAGGATGGCGGTGGTGTCTGCCGGTTGGGCAAAGCGAAACCGGCCGTCCGCCCCGACGCGCAGCGAGTCGACTGGCCCCTGCTTGCTTGGCGTGACGTAGTGCAGCACGACCATCGCACCGGCGGCGGCGACGGTGTCGCCGGGTGCGGCGACACGCACGACGCGGCCAGCCACCATCCCTCCGGGGCCAGCCGCGCCGATGGCCATCGCCACGAGGGCGCTGGCAAGCAGTGACATCACCTGCTCAGGTGCCCGCGTCCCAGCTGGCGAGGTAGTGCTGCTGCTCGGCGGTGAGCGTGTCGAAGGCGGCACCCATCGCAGCCATCTTCAGCGTCGCAATCTGGATGTCGACGGCCGGCGGCAGCTTGTGCACTTCGTTGCCGAGCTTCCCAGCCTGCAGCACCAGATACTCGGCGGCAAGCGCCTGGTTTGCGAACGACATGTCCATCACCGAGGCGGGGTGGCCTTCGGCGGCGGCGAGGTTGATCAGGCGGCCTTCGCCGAGCACCAGGATCCGCTTGCCGTTCACCACGAACTCCTCGACGAAGTCGCGGACATGGCTGCGGCTGGTGGCGAGCCCGGCCAGCGACTCCAGGTCGAGTTCGACGTTGAAGTGCCCGGAGTTGGCGACGATCGCGCCGTCCTTCATCGCGGCGAAGTGTTCGCCGCGGATCACGTGAATGTTGCCGGTCAGGGTGCAGAAGAGGTCGCCGAGCGGCGCCGCCTGCGCCATCGGCATCACCTCGAAGCCGTCCATCTTGGCCTCGAGCGCCGCCACCGGATCGATCTCGGTCACCACCACCGTGGCGCCGGCGCCGCGGGCGCGCATCGCAAAGCCGCGACCGCACCAGCCGTAGCCGGCCACCACGACCGTGCTGCCCGCGAGCAGCATGTTGGTCGCGCGGATGATGCCGTCGAGAGTCGACTGGCCGGTGCCGTACCGGTTGTCGAACATGTGCTTGGTGCGCGAGTCGTTGACTGCGAGGATCGGGAAGCGGAGGATCCCTTCCTTCGCCATCGCCTTGAGGCGGATGACGCCGGTGGTGGTCTCCTCGGTCGAGCCCTTCACGCGGCCAACCATCGCGAGCCGCTCCTCGGGCGAAAGGGCCTCGACCATCGCCTTGATCGGCGGCGCGAGGTCGTCGAGGCGACCCAGCGCGACCATCATCAACGCACCGACGAGGTCGGCGCCGTCGTCCTGGGTCAGGTCCGGCCCGAACGCGAGCGCCTGCGCCAGATGGGTGTAGTAGGTCTCGTGGTCCTCGCCCTTGATGGCGTAGACGTGCACGCCATGGTCGCGGACGAGGTGGGCCGCGACGTCATCCTGAGTCGACAGCGGATTCGACGCGCAGAGCGCGATCTCCGCACCGGCGGCCCGCAGGGTGATCATCAGGTTCGCCGTTTCGGTCGTGACGTGCAGGCAGCAGGAGAGCTTGCGGCCGGCGAGCGGACGTTCGGTGGCGAAGCGCGCACGGATCTGCCGCAACACCGGCATCGAGCGCTCGGCCCATTCGGTGCGGCGCTTCCCCTCGTCGGCGAGGGAGAGGTCCTTGATGTCGTGCGGGGCGTCAATGGCAATGCTGGTCATGGTGGTCCTCACGCCTTGACGGCGGTTCGAAGCTCGCGGACCCGGTCGGTCCGCTCCCAGGTGAAGCGCTCGACGCGCTGCGGACGGTGGCCGGCATCTTCGTAGAACCCCTTTTCGTAGGGGCGGCCGAAGTGGCCATAGGCGGCGGTCGCGGAATAGATCGGTTGGCGCAGCTTGAGGTCGGCAATGAGCACGGCCGGGCGCAGGTCGAAGACCTCGCGCACCGCGCGCTCGAGCACCTCATCGGCCACGACACCCGTACCGAAGGAATTCACGAAGACGGAGACCGGGCGCGCGACGCCGATGGCGTAGGCGACCTGCACCTCGCAGCGCCGGGCCAGCTTGGCCGCGACCAGGTTCTTCGCGACATGGCGCACGGCGTAGGCCGCCGAGCGGTCGACCTTCGTCGGGTCCTTGCCGCTGAACGCGCCGCCGCCATGGCGGGCCATCCCGCCGTAGGTGTCGACGATGATCTTGCGGCCGGTGAGGCCGGCGTCACCGTGCGGGCCGCCGATGACGAAGCGACCGGTCGGGTTGACGAGGAACTTGGTCTTGCTGCTGTCGAAGCCGAACTCCTCGAGCACCGGGACAATCACGTCCTCGACCATGGCGCCCTGAATCGTCTTCTGCGACAGCGAGCGATTGCCGACCTTGTCCGCATGCTGCGTCGAGAGCACGACCGTCTTCACGCCGATCGGCCGGTCGCCCTCGTACTCGACCGAGACCTGCGTCTTGCCGTCCGGCCGGAGCCAGCCATGCCGGGGCATCCCCTTCCCGCCCCGGCGCACGGCCGCCAGCCGCTCCGCCAACCGGTGCGACAGGACGATCGGCAACGGCATCAACTGCTCGGTCTCGTCCGAGGCGTAGCCGAACATCATCCCCTGGTCGCCGGCGCCCTGGTCGTCGGGGCCCTTGCCGTCGACGCCCTGTGCGATGTCGGGCGACTGCCGGTCGATCGACGAGAGGACGGCGCAGGTCCGGTAATCAAAGCCGAACTGCGAGTCGGTGTAGCCGATGCGCTCGATCGTGGCGCGCACGATGTCGGCGATGTGGACGTAGGCCGAGGTGGTGATCTCGCCGGCCACCACGGCCATGCCGGTGGTGACCAGCGTTTCACAGGCCACCCGCGCCGCGGCATCGCGAGCGAGAATGGCATCGAGTACGGCGTCGGAAATCTGGTCGGCGACCTTGTCGGGGTGCCCTTCCGTGACCGATTCGGACGTGAAGATGTGGCGTGCGGCCGATGACATCGGGCCTCGCGAATGAAGTGAAGACCTCATGGGGAACGCGGCAAGCTAGTGCCCGTCGACGGGTGCGGCAACGCGCCGGCCGGGTCGACGAGCCGGAGATCCAAATGGCGACCCACGGCCTCCCGAAGGATCGTCTCGACGGCGGCGGTGGTCGTCGCCGCGGCGGCCGCCTCGGCCGCCTCCCGCGCCGCCGCCATTGGCATGCTCCGGACCACCCACTTCACCAGCGGGATCGAGGGCGGGGCAATCGACAGCCGATCATAGCCGAGGCCGAGGAGCAGGACGGCCGAGATCGGATCAGAGGCCATCTCGCCGCAGACCGACGAGGGGATCCCGGCGGCGGCGGCGGCGAGACGCACCTGCCGCAGGGCCCGCACGACGGCCGGATGGAGCGGCGAGAAGCGGGCCGCCAGCCGGGCGTTGCCCCGGTCGACGGCGAGCGTGTACTGGGTGAGATCGTTGCTGCCGACGCTGAGGAACGCCGAGACCTGGGCGAACTCCGCCGCCAACGTGACGGCGGCCGGCGTCTCGATCATCACACCGACCGGCACATCCGCGGCGGCGCGAATGCCGTCCCGACGCAACGATTCGGCCTCTTCGGCCAGGATGGCCCGTGTCTCCAGCACCTCATCGAGCGAGATGACCAGCGGCAACATCAGCCAGAGGTCGCGATCGGCGGCGGCGCGCAGGATCGCCCGCAACTGCGGCCGGAACAGCCCCGGCTCGTCGAGGCAGACACGGATCGAGCGCCAGCCGAGGAAGGGGTTGGCCTCCTGCGGCGAGGCGAAGGCGGCGGGAAACTTGTCGCCCCCCAGGTCATAGCTCCGCACCACGACGGGCTGCCCGGCAAAGGCGGCACCAACCCGGCGGTAGTACTCGGTCTGCTCATCCTCGGTCGGGAGGGTGGCACGGCCGGAGACCAGGAACTCGGTGCGCAGCAACCCGACCCCTTCGGCACCATGGCGCAGTGCCGGCTCGACTTCCTCGGGGAGGTCAACGTTGCCCTGCAACTTGATGCGGACCCCATCCGGTGTCTCGGCCGGCGACGACGCGATCCCCTCGAGTTGCAGCTCGAGCTTGTGCCGTCGCGAGGTCTGCAGCCGGGCCACCTCGAGTTCGTCATGGGTGGGATCGATGATGATCACGCCGCTCTGGCCGTCGAGCAGGACGATCGCCCCCTCGGCGATGCGGTCGAGGGCGCGCGGCACCCCCATCACGGCGGGAATCCCCAGCGAGTGCGCCAGGATCGCCGCGTGCGAGGTGCGCGTGCCCTCTTCGCAGATGAAGCCGACGACGTGCTCGCGATCGAACTGTACCGTCAGCCCCGGCGACAGCTCGCGCGCGAGGATCACGACCTGCTGGTCGATCTCACCCAGCCACGCCTCATCGGTGGCACGACCCAGCAGATGGGCCAGCATCCGGAGCTGGATGGCGTTGAGGTCGGCGAGGCGATCGCGCAGCATCGCCTGGCGTGACCCCTGCCAGGCGTTGCGCAGTTCGAGCGCCTTGAACTCGTAGGCCGTCTCGGCCGAGAGGTTGTTCTTGCGAATCAGCGTTTCGACACTGGCGATGAAGGTCGGGTCCTGCACCATCATCATCTGTGCATCGAAGATGCGCGCCTCTTCGGGGCCGGCGCGCACGGCGGTCCGATCCCGCAACTGGGCGAGCTGCCCCAGCACGGCGGCGACCGCCTCGTGCAGCCGCGCGATCTCCGCGTCGTGCTGCTCCGGCGGGACATTGCGATCCGGCACTTCCGGAAACGACCAGCGCACCGCGACGACCGGGGCGAAGGCCACCCCGGGTGAGACGCCGACCCCGCGAAGCACGCGCTCGCTCATCGTTCCCCGAAGCCGTCGGCGATGAGGGCGAGCACGGCCGTCATGGCGGCCTCCTCGTCGGGGCCGGTCGTGCGCACCTGCACCACCGCGCCACACTCGGCGGCCAGCATCATCACGCCCATGATGCTCTTGCCGTTCACGGACTGGCCCTGACACGACAGCTCGATTTCGGCCCCGAAGGTCGCGGCGAGACGCACGACCTGGGCAGCAGGTCGAGCGTGCATCCCCAGCGGATTCACGATCACGGCCTCGCGTTCAATCACCGGAAACCTCCGACGACGAGGAGCGCGACTGCCACAAGCGCCAGACCGAGGCGGAGCCCGGTGACGCGGGACCGAGTCCCGGGCGCAATCGCGAGGAGCGCACCGACCACGCCGATCGAGGCGATGGCCAGCGTATGGGAGATGGTGACTTCACGGAGCAGGTACATGCCGGCCACCGGAATGCCGAGTCCGACGGCAAAGGCGGCGAGGCGCTGGGCATCATCGGCGCGGGCAGGCAGCCACGAGCGCTGCAACGCCCCGCCGACGCCGAGTCCCTCGCGCATGCCGAGATCGAGGCCCCAGACGGTCAGGGCGAGCCGCAGGATGTTGTGGGCGATGACCGCCACCAGCACGGCATAGCCACCGAGCCATGGCGTCGCAGCCAGGGCGAACCCGATCAACGCCGGCACCTCGCCGGCCCAGATGAGCTGATCGCCCATCGCGCCGAGCGGGCCGGAGAGCGCGGTGCGCAGTCGGATGATCGTCTCGCCGGGGACGTGGTCCCGCTCGGCGCGCACCACCGCACCGACCGCGACACCGGCGAGATACGGATGCGAGTTGAAGAACTCGGCCGACCGGGCCACCGCGGCGCGACGCACCTCGGGTGGTTCATCGGCGAGGTAGTGACGCAGCAGCGGCGTCGCGGCGTGACCGACGCCGATCCCCGACATCCGCTCATAGGTCCACGCGGCCTGTACGCCGAGCAGTCGGATGACGGCCTGCTGACGCGGGGTCATCGTCCGAGCACCAGCAGGAGTCCGGTCGCCAGGCCGACCGCAAGCCAGCGGCGACGCGCGCCGGCGCCACCACTACGCAATGCGCCGCCAAGCGACGCGGCAATCCCGCCCGCGACCGTCGCCATGCCGACGAGCCCCATCCGCGGGAACGCATCCCAGGGGAAGGCCAAGGCGAGGGAGATCACGCCGAGGCCGACGGCCCCGAGGAAGACGCCGCGAAGGCCGTCGCGCGCGAGCCCGTTGCGCTGCAATTCCCAGATCGCGCGCGCATCGCCTGCGGCCACCCGTTCCAGGCGACGGTGGATCGACTTCGCCGTGCGCCGACGATGCACGTGGAGGGTCCAGCCACCGAGAATCGCCAACGGCAACCCGAGCAGCCCGGCCACCGCCAGCGTCGGGGCGGCGGGGGTCAACGCGGCGGCGGCGGCGGCGGTGACGGCGGCGGCTCCATAGTCGGGATAGCGCGCGGCGCCGATCGGCAGCACGTCCAACGCATACAACTCCAGCACCGCCCCAACCAGCAGTCCGGCCGTGGTGTCCCCTGCCAGCATCCCGGCGACCGTGCCCGCCACCAGCGGTCGGGCCAGCAGCCCCTGCGGCATGGAGACGAGATCCACAGTGACGAGGATGCTCCAGAGCGAGAGGACGAGGGCGAGGGTCCAGCTCACAGGAAGTCCGCCAACGGGACCGGTGGCGAGGTCGGCAGATCCTGCGCCGTGATGGCCGCGCCATCGCTGGCGAGCCGTTTGAGGATCGCCGTGTCGGCGTCGT
The DNA here is from genome assembly GCA_016704275.1 of Gemmatimonadota bacterium. Classification (NCBI taxonomy): domain Bacteria; kingdom Pseudomonadati; phylum Gemmatimonadota; species Gemmatimonadota bacterium. The sequence continues at coordinate 277,369 of JADJAK010000005.1, read as the reverse complement.
CGAGATAGAGGTAACGCAGCCGCTCGGCGCGATCGGCGCGATGATGAATGCCGCCGAGGTTGATGCGATGGGCGACGACCGGTTCGGCGTCGTGCAGCGCCGCCATCGTCGTGAGGTCGCCCGTCAGCAGGATGCCGGCGCGCGGGTCCGCGGCCCAACCCGCGAGGGAGGCGGTGGCCTCGGCGGTGCTCGCAAAGATGATCTCGACCCCTTCCGGGACGGCCATGCGGTAGAGGTCCTGCTCCCAGGTGCTGGCCCGGACGCCGTTGTCGACCAGCACGATGAAGCGCGCGGCGAGCGGTCGGCCCCAGCCGATCACGACCTGCCCATGCACCAGGCGGTCATCGACGCGGAGCAGGACCAGCGCCATCAGCGAGCGGCCACCGCACGGGCTCCGACTTCGGCCACATGGGCCGCCACGTCATCGACCGCACCTTCGCGATGGAAGACAAACTCCAGCAGCATCGCCAGGTTGACCCCGGTGACCACGCGAACCCCCGACATCGTCTGCAACTGCCGCATCGCGGCAAAGAGGCAGGAGCCGCTCGGCATGTCGATGAAGACCAGTGCCGGGCCGCCGTCCACCGCCGCGACGATGCGTGCCTCGAGCGCGCCGCGGTCGCAGTCGGTGTTCGACACGGCCACCAGCCCCGTCTCGACGCCGGCGATCTGCTCCACCGCGCCCAACATGGCCTGGGCGAGTTGCCCGTGACCGACGATGACTCCCCGCAGCATGGTCATTCGAAGTCGTCCCGCAGGTATTCGCGCACTCCGCGCTTTTCCCGCATCTTCTTGATGAGGCGCTCATTGAAGGCGGCGGCAACGTCCACCCCGCTGTAGCGCAGCAAATGCATCATCGCCACGACCTCGGCGATCACCGTGATGTTCTTTCCCGGGTTCAACGGCACGATCACCTTCGGGATCGGCACATCGAGCACGACTTGCGTGTCGCGCTGCAGGCCGGTCCGGTCGGCGCCCTGCGCCGTCTCCCAGTCTTCCAGCTGCACGATCACTTCGATCCGCTTCTGCTGCCGGACCGAGCGCGCGCCGAAGAGTGCGGGGATGTCGATCAACCCGACGCCGCGGATCTCCATGTGGTGCGCCGCCAACTCGTGGCCCTGCCCGAGGAGAACGTCGGTACCCCGCCGGGTGACCTTCACCACATCGTCCGCGACGAGACGATGGCCGCGCTCGACGAGGTCGAGCACGCATTCGCTCTTGCCGATGCCGGACCGACCGACGAAGAGGAGGCCGACCCCGTAGACGTCCGAGAGCGAGCCGTGCAACGTGGTGCGCGGCGCAAACGCATCTTCGAGCATCGGCTTGATGCGCTTGTAGAACTCGGCGGTCTTGAGACGCGTGCGGAGGACCGGCACGTGGCGACCGCGGGCCAGGTCGAGCATCGGCTCCGGCGGGTCCATTCCCTTGGTGATGAAGACACACGGGAGGTCGTACTGAAAGAACCCTTCAAGCGCCGATGTCCTGACCTCGGCCGTGAGGGAGGCGAGATAGCTGATCTCGGTCTCGCCGAGCACGTGCAGCCGGTCCGGCATGAAGCGGCCGTGGTAGCCTGCCAGCGCCAGGCCGGGCGAGGCGATCTCGGCATCCGGCACCAGGCGGTCCAGGCCGAGCTCGCCCGTCAGCGGCTCCAGTTGGAGCGTGTCGCCGGCGGCCAGGAAATCACGGAAGCGCATCGTTCCCCCTCAGGCCACGAATGACGGCGGCGGCACCCGCCCTGCCACGAGATCCAGCAAGTGTTGCTCCACCTGGTCGGCGGCCGACTCCCAGGTCAGCTGCTCGGCGTGTCGACGCGCGGCGGCGCCGAGGGTGGCGACCAACGCCGGATCGTCGGCGAGTCGGCACATCGCCGTGGCCATCGCCGACACATCACCGTGCGGGACCAGGAGGCCGGTGATGCCATCGCGCACCGAATCGCGGAGTCCCGGCGAGTCGGAGGCCAGCGATGGAGTGCCGCAGGCAGCCGCCTCCATCACGGTGATGCCCCATCCCTCCTTGGGGGAAGGAAACACGTTCGCCACAGCCCCCCGCAAGAGCGACAGCTTGGTGGCCTCGTCGACAAAGCCGCGGAAGCGGACGGCGTCGCCGAGTCCGAGGGTTTGGGCGAGGGCCTCGAGCCGCGGACGATCGTCGCCACTCCCCGCGATATCGAGCGAGAGGTCGGGCCGATGGCGCCGGGCTTCGACCAGCGCCCGCAGCAGCAGCTCGACCCCCTTGTAGCGCTTGATCCGCCCCACATAGACGAAGCGCGGTGGCGCAGTTCGTTCCCCAGACGGTGCGGGGGTGAAGCGCACCGAATCGACGCCCGGGTAGACCACCGCAATCCGTTCGCGCGGGACCCCGCGAGCGACGAGGTCGTCCCTGGTGGAGTCCGAAATGGCGTGGAACCACGCGCGACGATAGAGCCGGGGGATCGGACGCTCCGCCAACCACACCATGGCCGCCATCGGCCAACTCACTTCCTGGAATGCCGTGGTGCCGAAGAGATGCGGGACAAGGGTGTAGATGGGGAGATCGGTCAGGGTCGCCGTGAAGAGCGGCAGCTTGTTGACATCATCGACCACGACATCGGCCGGTTCCGTGCGCAGCGCCTGCTTCACCGCCCCGCGGCCGACGAGCGCGAAGCTGTGCCGGTCGCCATGCCGGTGCACTTCGATGCCATCCACCGTCTCCACGGCTGCGGCGCCATCGAAGCCGGAGCAGACCAACCGGACCCGATGCCCCCGCGCCGCCAACCGCGAGAAGAGCTCGAAGAGATGGATCTCCGCCCCGCCCGCGTGCGGATTCCGCAGGTCCTGCCAGTTCACGAGGAGGATGTTCACGGCCGATGGCCCTACAACCGACCCAAGTCGCGAGCCACCCGGTCCAGCACCCCGTTGATGAACGAGGGCGCCTTCGGGCCAGCGAAGCGGTGGGCCAGCCAGATCGACTCGTCCAGCACCACCTTCGGCGGCACCACGCCGAGCATCAATTCATGAATCCCCAGCCGCAGGATGTTGCGCTCGACCGAGGCGATGCGGTCGAAGCGCCAATGCTCCGTCGCGCGCGCGGCGACCTTGTCGATCGCGTCGCGCTGCAGCATCACGCCCTCGACGATTGCCACCGCTTCCTCGTGCAGTGCGGGCTCGGGGCCGGTCAGTCGTGCCAGCCCGCTCGACGCGGCGTTCTGGTCGCCGTCGCCCACGGTCTCGAGGACATAGAGGAGTTGCAGGGCACGGGCACGGCGCTTCGTTTCTGGTCGCAGCATCACTCGCTATCCGGTTCGAGTTCGAGCTGCATCAACAGATCTGCCGCGCGCAGTGCTGCTTCGGCCGCTTCCTGCCCCTTGTTGCCGGCCGCGCCACCCGCGCGCGCAACCGCCTCGTCCATCGTGTCGCAGGTCAGCAGCCCGAAGCCGACGGGCACGAGGGTCTCCGTCGCCGCCCGCGACAACGCCGCGGCCGTCTCGCCGGCGACGAAGTCGAAGTGCGGCGTCTCGCCCCGGACGACCGCGCCCAGCGCAACGACCGCCGAGTACCGTCCACTGTGCGCCGCCGCCATCGCGGTGACCCCGAGTTCGAATGCCCCACTGACCCAGAGGGTGTCGACGTCCTCGTCGGCGATGCCGGCTTCGAGGCAGGTCGTGCGCGCCCCGTCAAGCAGGCGGGAAGTCACCCGCTCGTGATAGCGAGAGACGATGATCGCCACCCGCCCGATCGCGTGCAGGCGTCCAGTGTATTCGGGCATCAGCTCTCTCCCAGATAATGGCCCAGCTTGTCGCGCTTGGTCTCGAGATAGGCGCGGTTCTCGTCGGTCGTGTCCGCCACCAGCGGAACCCGCCCCACGATCTCCAGCCCGTAACCGTCGAGCGCGACCAGCTTCCGGGGATTGTTGGTCATGATCCGCAACGTCGAGAGGCCCAGGTCGCGGAGGATCTGCGCGCCAATGCCGAAGTCGCGCTGGTCCGGCTTGAAGCCGAGGCGTTCGTTGGCCTGCACCGTGTCGTCGCCCTCGTCCTGCAGGGCATAGGCGCGGATCTTGTTCAACAGCCCGATTCCCCGCCCTTCCTGATCGAGGTAGACGATCACCCCCGCCCCCTCGGCGACGATCTTCGCCATCGCGCGGTGCAGCTGCACGCCGCAGTCGCAGCGGAGCGAATGGAAGACGTCGCCGGTCAGGCACTTGGAGTGCATCCGCACCAGGACATTCTCCTTCCCCTCGACATCGCCATGCACCAGCGCGACGTGCTCGGCGTCATCCACCGCATTGCGGTAGCCGATGACCCGCCACTCCCCCGATTCCGTCGGCAACCGCGCCTCGGCAAGCCGCTCGACGAGCTGCTCAGTCCGCAGGCGGTACGCCACCAGTTCGGCGACCGAGACCAGCGTGAGCCCATGCGCGTCGCAGAGCTCGCGCAGCTGTGGCAGCCGCGACATCGTGCCGTCGTCGCTGAGGATCTCGCAGATCACGCCAGCCGGACGGAAGCCGGCGAGCCGCGCGAGGTCCACACTCGCCTCGGTGTGCCCGACACGCTGGAGCACGCCGCCGGGCCGAGCCCGGAGCGGCGGAATGTGGCCCGGACGGCGGAGATCACCCGGCTGCGTGGCCGGATCGATCGCCACGCGGATCGTGGTGGCCCGGTCGGCGGCCGAGATGCCGGTGGTCACGCCGAAGCGCCGCGCCGCGTCGATCGTCACCGTGAAGGCCGTCGACATCGACTCGGTGTTGTTCTCGACCATCTGCGTCAATGCCAGTCGGTCGCAGTCGGCCGGATCGAGCGCCAGGCAGATCCACCCGCGGCCGTACTGCAGCATGAAGTTGATATGCTCGGGGGTGATGGTCTCCGCCGCGCAGACGAAGTCGCCTTCGTTCTCGCGATCCTCGTCGTCGACCACCACGATCAGCTTGCCGGCCTTGAGGTCGGCAATGGCCTGCTCGATCGGCGCAAAGGGGCTCATCCAGCCTCCCCACTGCGCCATGCGCCACCCAGCTCACGGACGTACTTCCCCACCGTATCTCCTTCCAACTGAACGCGATCACCGGGTCGGCGGTCGCCGAGCGTGGTGTGCTCCAAGGTAAACGGAATGATCGAGAGCTGGATCGTGCCGGGTGCGGGGATCGCGTTGACCGTCAGCGAGACGCCATCCACCGTGATCGAGCCGAGTGGAATCGACACGTTCGCGACCACGGGCGGGACGGCGACGTCGATCAGCCAGGCATCCTCGCGCTGGACCACCGCGGTGATGGTGCCGACGCCATCGACGTGCCCCTGCACCAGATGGCCACCGAGGCGGTCGCCGACGCGCAGGGCGCGTTCGAGGTTCACACGACGCCCGGCGACGTAATCGCCGATTGCGGTCCGGTCGAGCGAGGTCACCACGACATGTACGGCAAAGTGGCCGGGCTCAGCTCGGGTCACGGTGAGGCAGGCGCCGTCGACAGCGATGCTCTCGCCGAGGACGACGTCATCCCACGGCGCGCGAATGACGAGGTCGCGACCGCCGTCCTGCGCGGTCACCGCCTCCACCACTCCCACCGCCGTGATCAATCCGGTGAACATCTATGGCTCCAGCACGAGGAGGGCATCGCCCTCGCTCGACAACATCGAGTAACGGTTGACGCGCCACCGCCGGGCGGTCGTGATGGCCGGCTGCCCCAGCCCCTGCCAGGCGCGGATGCCATCGCCCAGCCAGAGCGGACACTGCACCTGATAGATCCGGTCGACGAGGTCGGCCTCAAGCAGCGCGCCAGCGAGCCGGCCCCCACCCTCGACCAGCAGTGAATCGACACCCACCAGCCGCATCGCCGTGAGCGCCTCGCCGAGGGTCTCCGCGGCCAGCAACATCGCCCCGGCGTCGACCAGCCGCGTCGTCCGTTCCGGAGCCGCCTCGGCGCCGACGACCACCAACACGGGTACGCTGGCGGCATCGTGAAAGATCCGCTCGGTGCCGGTCAGCGTGCCGCTCCGGTCGAAGAGGACTCGCATCGGCGCCACGCGCGGCGTGACGTCCCCGCGGACGGTGAGGAGCGCATCGTCGCGGATGGCGGTGTGCGCGCCCACGGCGATGCCGCCGAAGCCAGCCCGCAGGTGGTGGACCCAGCCACGGGCCGCGTCGCCGGAGAGCCAGCGTGACGAACCCGCCGCATCGGCAATGCAGCCATCCATGGAGACGGCGAGCTTCACCGCCACCCACGCTCGGTCGCTGCTCGAGTGCGAATGATGGAAGCGAGCATTGAGGAAGCGCTCTTCGGCTTCCTCGATGCCCACGTCGACTCGCACACCGGCGGCCTGCAACCGCTCGAGGCCACCAGACGCCACCGGATTCGGATCGCGCGAGGCGATGACGACCCGCGCGATCCCCGCCGCGAGGATGCCCTCAACGCAGGGCGGCTGCTTGCCGTGGTGGTTGCACGGCTCCAACGAGACGTACAGCGTGGCGCCGCGTGCCCGCTCCCCTGCCTCGGCGAGCGCCACCGCCTCGGCGTGCGCCGCGCCGTACTCCGCGTGCCATCCTTCGCCGACGACGGCATCACCCTGCACCACCAGCGCGCCGACCAGCGGGTTTGGGTGCACCCGCCCCCAGCCGCGCTCGGCCAGCTCGATCGCCTGGCGCATCCAGTGGCGATCATCCGGGCTCGAGGCGGGACGCACGACGGCGTCGGCGGTCATGAGTACGGTCCGTTCAGTCGGCGAAGACGACGCGGGTCGGGCCGGCGCGGACGCTGCCGCACACCCACGTCGGCACGCCGGCGGCGGTCGCCGTCTGACGCACTGCATCGACCGACGCGGCAGGCACCGCCGCGATCATCCCGACGCCCAAATTGAAGACGTCGCGCATCTCGGCGAGATCCACCCGGCCGCCTTTCGCGATCACGCGGCAGAGCAGCGGCCACTCCCACGACCGCGGATCGACCACGGCCTCGCATCCCTCGGGGAGGACGCGGACGAGATTGCCCGCGATGCCGCCACCAGTGATGTGGGCCAGTCCGTGGATCTGCGGCAGCGCCGGCTTGATCGCTGCGACGTAGCTGCGATGCACCGCCAGCAGCGCATCGGCCACCGTCACGTCGCCACCGGGGAGCGTTGCGTCGAGCGCGAGCCCCATCACGTCGAGGAGCACGCGCCGTGCGAGGGTGTAGCCGTTGGTGTGCAGGCCGCTCGCCTCGTAGGCAATCAGCACGTCGCCCGGCACGATCGCCGCGCCGTGCATCGCCTGGTCCTCCTCGACGACGCCGATGATCGTCCCGGCGAGGTCGAAGGTCTTCTCGGCGTAGAGGCCGGGCATCGCTGCGGTCTCGCCGCCGGCGAGCGCCATCCCGTGGGCCTGGCAGCCGCGGGCGATCCCCTCGACCACGCCGGCGATCATCTCGACCGGCAGCCGGTGCCCGGCGATGTAGTCCATGAAGGCGATCGGCTGCGCGCCGTGCACGAGGATGTCGTTCACCGAATGGTTGACAAGATCCTCGCCGACGGTGTCGAAGCGGCCGGCCTGCATCGCCACCAGCACCTTGGTGCCGACGCCGTCGGTGCTCATCACCAGCACGGGCGAGCGCATCCCGACGGGGATCCGCACCATGCCCCCGAAGGCGCCGACCGCACCCACCGAGAGCGGCGTGCGCGTCGCGGCGACGAGCTCGCCGATGCGCGCCTTGGCGATCTCGGCCTGCGACAGGTCGACGCCGGCCGCGGCGTACTGCGACTGCGGCGTGGTCATCCGACCCGCTCCGCGCGCGGGATGTTGGTCAGGTCGACGAAGTGGCGCACGCGCTCCTCAAGCTGCGCGGGCGACACGCCCTCGAAGCCCTTCACGTCGAAGCCGGAGACCGAGTACGACCCCATCGCCGCGCCGTACACCATCGCGCGGCGGAGGTGATCGGTGTCGGTCGCATCCTCGCGCGCGAGGTAGCCCATGAAGCCGCCCGCGAAGGCGTCGCCCGCGCCGGTCGGATCGAAGACTTCCTCGAGCGGATAGGCCGGAATGTGGAAGGTGCGGCCCGGCTCGATCAGCAGCGCGCCGAACTCGCCCTGCTTGATGACCACGCGCTTCGGACCGCGATCGAGGATCCAGCGGCCGGCGCGGTGGATGTTCCAGTCACCGGAGAGCTCGCGCGCCTCGGAGTCGTTGACCATCAGCATGTCGACGCGCTTCAGCAGCTGCATCAGCGTGTCGCGCTTCGACTGGATCCAGTAGTTCATCGTGTCGCAGGCGACGAGCTTCGGCGCGGTGACCTGGTCGAGCACGGAGAGCTGCAGCTCGGGGTCGATGTTGCCGAGGAAGACGTACTTCGCGGCTTCGGCACCGGCGGGGAGCTTCGGCCGGAAGTCGGCAAAGACGCCGAGGCGCGTCTCGAGCGTCTCGCGGCTCTGCAGGTCGTAGGAGTACTTCCCCTTCCAGCGGAACGACTCGCCCGGCACCTGCTCGACGCCCGACCAGTCGATGCCGCGCGGTGCGAGGCGCTCCAGCTCGGCGACCGGGTAATCCTCGCCGACGATGCCGACCACGCGCACCGGATGGAGGAGCGACGCGGCCACCGCGAAGTGGACCGCACTGCCACCGAGGGCATCGGCCGTCTCCCCGAACGGGGTGAAGACGGAGTCGAGTGCCACGCTGCCAACGACGAGAAGCGTCATCCGATTACATCCGGTCGGGAGCCGAGATCCCGAGGAGAGAGAGGCCGTTCGCGAGCACCTGGCGCGCGGCACGGGCAAGGAGGAGGCGGGCCTGCATGATCGGCTCGGGTTCGCCGATCACGCGGCAGCCGTGATACCAGCCATGGGTGGTGCGGGCCAGCTCGTCGAGATAGGTCGTGACCCGGTGCGGCTGCGCATCGCGCGCCGCGCGGCTGACCGCCTCGGGGAAGGCCGTGAGCTTCTTGAGGAGTTCGCGGTCGCCGTCTTCGAGCACCGCGACATCCAGCGACCCCTGCACCGCCTCGGGGGCGAAGCCGGCGTTCCGGAGGATGCCGCTCATCCGGGCGTGCGCCATCTGGACGTAGAAGACCGGGTTCTCGTCGGTGCGCGCCTTGGCGAGCTCGATGTCGAAGACCAGGTGCGAGTCGCCGCGGCGCATCAGGAACCAGTAGCGCGCGGCGTCGACACCGACTTCCTCGTAGAGGTCGCGCAGGGTGACGAACTCCCCCGAGCGCTTCGACATCTTCACCTCTTCCTCGCCGCGCACGACCTTCACCAACTGCACCACTTCCACACTCAGCCAGCCGGCGGGCACGCCGAGCGCCGTGAGGGCGCCCTGCATCCGCGGGATGTAGCCGTGGTGGTCGGCGCCCCAGACGTCGATCGCCGCGTCGAAGCCGCGCGCGACCTTGTCGAGGTGGTAGGCGATGTCGGGAACGAAGTAGGTGTACGACCCATCCTGCTTCCGGAGGACGCGATCCTTCTCGTCGCCGAACGACGAGGTGCGGAACCAGAGTGCCCCGTCCTGCTCGTATGACAGCCCCGCTTCGGCAATGCGCTTCAGCCCGGCCTCGACCGCACCGGCATCGTAGAGCGCCTGCTCCGAGGCGGTCACGTCGAAGCGGACGCCGAAGGTCGCCAGGGTGTCGTCCTGCTCGGCGCGCTGCATCTGGAGCGCGGCGGCACGGCAGCGGGCGACCCCTTCCTCGGTCGGGAGGTCCGCAAAGGCGCGCCCCTCCTTCTCGAGCAGCGTGGCGGCATTCTCCGAGAGGTACTCGCCGTGGTAGCCACCCTCGGGGATGGTCGCCTCGCGACCGACCGCCTGCTGCACCCGCGCCCAGAGCGATTCGGCGAGTCGGCCGATCTGCACGCCGGCGTCGTTGATGTAGAACTCGCGGGTCACCTCGTGACCGGTCCACTCGAGCAGCGCGGCGATGCCGTCGCCCAGCGCCGCGCCGCGACCATGCCCCACGTGCAGCGGGCCGGTCGGGTTCGCGGAGACGAATTCCACATTCACGCGGCGGCCGGCGCCGGTGTTCGAGCGGCCGTAGCCGGCGACTTCCGAGAGGATGCGGGCGTGATCGGCCGAGAGGGTGTCGGCGGCGAGGCGGAAGTTGATGAAGCCGGGGCCGGCGATCTCGACGGCCTGCACGGCGGACGTCGGCAGGGCGAGCGCCGCGACGACGCGGTCGGCCATCGCCCGCGGATTGCTCCGCTCGCGCTTGGCGAGTTGCATCGCGAGGTTGGTCGAGAGGTCGCCGTGCGACGGATCGCGCGGCCGTTCCAGCGAGTACTCGAGGTCGGGCGCGCCGAACTCCGCCGCGACGCGCGCAAGCGCTTCCCGCAGCAGGTCGCTCACGACGCGCTCGGCGTGGTCTTGGCCGCCGGCTTCGGCGCCTCGACCTTCGGGGCGGCCGCTTCCTTGGCCGGTGCGCTCTCGGACTTCTCGCTCTTCTCGGCCTTCGGCGCGGCACCCTCGGCCGGCGGATCCTTCCGCGCGCCCTTCCCGTCCTTGCCGTAATCGGTGATGTAGAAACCACTGCCCTTGAAGATCAGGCCCGAGCCACCAGAAATCTGCCGGCTCGCCTTGGCCCCGCATTCAGGACACTTGGTGAGCGGCTTGTCGGACATCTTCTGGATGCGTTCGAAGGCATGGCCCTCGTCGCAGCGGTATTCGTAGGTCGGCATGGTACTCCAGCTGTGGGCTAAACCAATGCAACCTCGAAAGATAGACGGCGGGCGGGCCGGTCTCAAGTTGAGTGGCCTGGTCATCGTGCCGTCGATACCCTCTTGGTTACCGCCCAGAGGCTCGAATCCGTCCTGACCCGGGCGGCCCGACTAGTGTGCGGCTGCGGGTGACCCCCTCCGCAGGTTCCGTCCAGCGCATCGGCCATGAATGGCAATGACCACCGGGCAGTCGGTGGTCATCGTGTGGGAAAACAAATCAGGACGTCTGTGGACAAACGGTATAACTCACTATTCCTGATCTCGTTGCTGAACAGATATCAAGTCATCTCACAGTCGCGGCACGGCCAGCAGCTCCAGATGAGCAAGCACTCCGTTGTCCACACGGTGCCCTCCATCGAAGCCATGCAGCCGCGCCGGACACCCCGCAGCAACCAGCTTATCCACATCCGCGGCGACCGCTTCAGGTGCCACCCACTTGTCGCGGTTTCCCACAATCATCTCGATCGGGGCCCCCTGCACCGCTCGGCTGAGCGCCAGCGGATCGACCTCGGGGGCGACTGTCCCGCCCCAGCAGACCAGCCGAGCCACGGGCCGAACGCCTCGGGCCACCCACCGACTCGCCGCCGCCACGCCCTGCGAGAAGCCGTGGACCTCGAGCCGAGGAATCTGGCCGATGACCTCCTCGACCACCCGGTCCAGGTACCCCTGCTGATCCTCCAACTCGTGGTCGCGGTCCTCCCGTGTCATCCACGACGCGCCCACTGTCCGGATACCATTCCGCTCCTGGTAGAAGCGAGAGAGCCCCTCAGGCGCCACCAGGACGCGTCCGGGCCGCTCGGCGGCCTCGAACCAGTGCAGGATGCCCTGCGCCATCATCCCGTAGCCGTGGAGGATCAGCCACGCCTCGGTGGCGGTGGCCGGGTCGCCCACCACGCCAATACGCGCGTGCCTGGGGACAACGAGCGAGCGGTATTCGGGGGGCACTAGAGCTCCAGCGCGCGGCGAACGGCGTCGGCCGAACCGAGGCCGGTCCGGAGGCGGACCAGCTCGAGGCGGGCGAGCTCGAGGGCGTCGCTGATCTGCACCTGCCGCTGGCGGGTCGCCTCGAGGTGGGTGGCGAGTTCCTGACGGAGCTCCTCACGGCGCGCCGCCACGGCGCCCTCCGCCTTGCCAGCACCCTCACCGGCCTCGGCGATCGCCGCCACCAGGTCATTCTCCCGCTGCCGCAGCGCCGGGAGTTCCTCGGCGAGCTTCGCCATTCGCGGCGCAGCGTCACCGAGCCCCTGCCGGAGCGCCTTGGGCAGCGCCGCGAGAGCGGTGGCATGTCCGGCACCGGTCACGCGGGCCGAGCCTGCCGCCCCGGTCGAGCCGAGGGTGACGTCGCCGCCACCGGGCATCCGATAGCCGGCGATCCGGAAGACGAGGCGACCAAGCGGGCCGCGCCAGAAGAGCCCCTGCAGCTTCAGGAACGGATTCGGCTTCAGCGGATCGGAGGCGAGCATGGTGACGCCGAGGCCGAAGGCGATCGCGGCCGACAGAGCGATCACGAGGCCAGGCATGGTGACCTGCCACATCAATGGCCGGTCGACCGGACGGAATCGCATATACGTGCGGACCAGCCAGGTCGCCACCGGAGCCCACGCCAGCGAGAAGATCGCGATCTGGATGCGGCGCTTTCGGCGCTGCATTTCGTCGGGCATCGAGCGGATGGCGTCGCGGGTGAGCGTCTCCTCGGCGATCAGCGCCCCGGAGGCGGCGTAGACGTCGCGATAGCGGAAGCCCTGGCGGAGCAGCATCCGGACGCGGCCCCCCGCCTGCACGACGAGGCCCCAGACTGCCGCGAGGGTGACCACGCCGACGAGGAAGATGTCGCCGTCGTTGCGGGCGTTGCTGGCGCGGTCCACGACGAGAACCGTCACCATGGTCAGCGCACCGATGGCAAAGACCGAGGCGCCGAAGCGCTGCAGGAAGACGCGGACCTGCGGCGCGACTTCCGGTGCGGTGCGGCGCATCCCGTCGAGGGCCGCGGCAAGCGACTCGCCGTCGGGCCAGCGATCCTCCGGAGCCTTGGCGAGGCAGCGATCGATCGCCTCGACCAGCTCGGCCGGCGCATCGGGGCGGAAGGCACCCACGGAGGGCGGCGCCTGCGTCAGGTGCATCGCGAGCAACGAGGTCGGTGTCGATCCCTCGAACGGCAGCCGCCCAGTCAGGGCAAAGAAGCCGACGATGCCGAGGGAGTAGAGGTCGCTGCGGCCATCGAGGACGTCACCGGCTGCCTGCTCCGGGCTCATGAAGTGCGGCGTGCCGACGACTTCGCCGACGCGCGTGAGCCCATCGGCTGGGGCCGCGGTGGTGCTACGCGCGATGCCGAAGTCGGTGACCAGCGCGCGCTGCGTGGCACGCTCGATCAGGATGTTGTCGGGCTTGACGTCGCGATGGACCACCCCGCGTCCGTGCGCATACGACAGGGCCCACGCCACTTCCTGCAGCAGCCGCACCGCCTCCTGCACCGGAACAGGGCCGGCGCGCCGGACACGCGCACCGAGCGACTCGCCGTCGACGAAGCCCATGACGAAGGCGAGCATCCCGCCGCGTTCTTCGACGGCGTGCACCGGGACGATGTGCGGGTGCGAGAACGACGCCGCCATCCGCGTCTCGCGGAGGAAGCGCTCGCGGAGGTCGTGATGCGCCGCGAGCTCGGGCGGCAGCACCTTGATCGCCACCGACCGATGCAGGTGCGCGTCGCGCGCGAGCCAGACGGCGCCCATCCCGCCGCGCCCCAGCTCCCGATCGAGAACGTAGTCGTCGCCGAGCGCCTGCTGCAGCTCGGTGGCCAGGTCGGCCATCAGCCGTGCCCGGGCCGGTAGACACCCCAGACGCCGCGGAGCGCGTCGCTGATCTCACCGATCGACGCGCGGGCCCGCACCGCCGCGATGATCGGGGGCATCAGCGAGTCAGTCGTGCCGGCCACATGCGCCACCTCGGCGAGCGCGGACTGCACGGCCGCCGCATCACGCGCCGCCTTGACGGCAGCGAGCTTGGCGCCTTGCTCCGCCGCGAGTGCACCGAAGTCGGGCGTCGGGATGACCGGCGGGGCCGAGTCATCGGTGAAGCGGTTCACGCCGACCACCGTCTGCTCGCCGGATTCTTGCGCCTGCTGCTGTGCCCAGGCGCTCTCGGCGATCGCCTCCTGGAAGTAGCCCTGCTCGACCGCCACCGCCGCGCCACCGAGTTCGTCCACCTGCTCGATCAAGGCGCGCGCCTCGGCCTCGATCCGGTCGGTAAGCCCCTCGACATACCAGCTGCCGGCGAGCGGATCGACGCTGCCGGTCATCCCGCTCTCGAAGGCGAGGATCTGCTGGGTGCGCAGCGCAAGGGTCGCCGACTCCCGCGTCGGCAAGGCCAGCGCCTCGTCGTAGCCATTGGTGTGCAGCGACTGCGTCCCGCCGAGCACGGCGGCCAGCCCCTGCACCGTCACGCGGACGATGTTGTTCAGCGGCTGCTGCGCCTGCAGCGTGACGCCGCCGGTCTGGGTGTGGAAGCGGAGCCGGGCCGATTGATCGTCGGCGCCGAAGCGCTCGCGCATGAGCCGCGCAAAGAGGCGCCGTGCCGCACGGAACTTGGCGATCTCTTCGAAGAGATCGTTGTGCGCCGCAAAGAAGAACGACAGCCGCGGTCCGAACGCCGAGAGTGGCACGCCGGCCGCGATGCCGCGACGGACGTACTCCAGGGCGTTGCTCAGCGTGAAGGCGACTTCCTGTACCGCCGTCGCGCCGGCCTCGCGCATGTGGTAGCCGGAGATCGAGATCGGGTTGAAGTTCATCCGCTCGTCGGCGACGTAGCGAAAGATGTCGGTGATCAAGCGGAGCGACGGTTCGGCCGGGTAGATGTACGTCCCGCGCGCGATGTACTCCTTGAGGATGTCGTTCTGGATCGTGCCGCCGAGCTGCGCGCGCGTGACGCCCTGCTCCTCGCCGACGACGATGTACATCGCCAGGAGGATCGCCGCCGTGGCGTTGATCGTCATCGACGTCGTGACACGATCGAGCGGGATCTCGGCGAAGAGGAGCTTCAGGTCCTCGACGGTGTCGATCGCCACGCCGACGCGGCCCACCTCGCCCATCGCCATCGGATGGTCGGAGTCGTAGCCCATCTGCGTCGGGAGGTCGAACGCCGTCGAGAGTCCGGTCTGACCGGCATCGAGCAACGCGCGGAAGCGGAGGTTCGTGGCCGAGGCGGTGCCGAAGCCGGCGTACTGCCGCATGGTCCAGGGCCGCTTGGTGTACATCTCACCGTAGACGCCGCGCGTGAACGGGAATTTCCCTGGCTCACCCACGTCCTGCACCGGATCACCAGTCCAATCGGCCGGTCGCGCCACCAGCGGCGCCTCCACGCGGAGCCGATCGGTCACGCGATGCCCTCGGCCTCGGCGACGACCATGTTGACATACTCGACGTCCGCGGCGCCCCCAATCACGAGCGGGATGCGTTCATGCAGCGCCGTCGGCACGATGTCGAGGATCCGCCGCCGACCATCGCTCGCAGCGCCACCGGCCGCCTCGGCGAGGAACGCCATCGGCGCGCACTCGTACAGCAGCCGCAGCTTGCCGTTGGGATTCTTGGTGTCGCCCGGATAGAGGAAGATGCCGCCGGCGATCAGGTTGCGATGGAAGTCGGCGACGAGGGCGCCGATGTAGCGGGAGTTCTTCCCTTTGAGCCGGGCCGGATCGTCGCCCTTGAAGCCACGCACCGCGCGCTGCACACCCTTCGACCACCGGGGAAAGTTCGACTCGTTGACGCTGTAGTACTTGCCCGTCCGCGGGGTGGTGATGTCGGCATGCGAGAGCAGGAACTCGCCGATCGTCGGGTCGTAGGTGAAGCCGTGCACGCCATGCCCCGCCGAGTAGACCATCATCACGCTTGAGCCATACATGACGTAGCCGGCAGCCACGATCTTGTTGCCCGGCTGCAGCACGTCGCAGAGTTGCCCCGGCCCGGAGGTGGTCACCCGGCGATAGATCGAGAAGATCGTTCCCACGGCGGCGTTGACGTCGATGTTGGCGGAGCCGTCGAGCGGATCGAAGAGCACCGCATACTTGCCGGCGGGAACGCCATCCGGAATGGCGATCAACTCCTCGTCTTCCTCCGAGGCCATCGCGCAGACGCGCCCGGTATGGTTGAGCGCATTCTTCATCGTCTCGTTGGCATAGACGTCGAGCTTCTGCTGCTCCTCGTCCTGCACATTGATCGAGCCGGCGGCACCGAGGATGTTCACCAGTCCGGCACGGCGGATTTGCGCGCCGATCAGCTTGGCCGCCAGGGCAACGTCGTAGAGGAGATTGGTGAGTTCCCCGGTGGCATCGGGGTGCTCACGCTCCTGATCGAGGATGAAGCGCTCGAGGGTGGTGACCTGGGTATTTGGGAGCACGGCGTCTCCTGGGGCCGGCGCGACGGCCGGCGGTGTACGTCGCGGGAGCCGAAGCACCCCGCACGGTGAATTCATGGCCGTCGGTCTCGACGGTGATGTGGCCTTCCCGGTCGGTCCGCCAGATCCGTGCCCCGGCGTGCTGCAGCCGGCTCATCGCCTCGGGGGTGGGGTGGCCATAGCGGTTCTGGCCCACGCTCACCACGGCGACCTGCGGACGAGCCTCGGCAAGAAAGTCGGCCGACGAGGCGGTCCGGGAGCCGTGATGCCCCACTTTCAGGACGTCCACCGCGTCGACGGTCCCGGCGAAGGCGCGCTCGGCGACGATGCCGGCGTCCCCCATCAGCAGCGCCCGAAAGTCGCGCCAACGGACCTCGAGGACGGCGGAATCCTCATTGAGGTCCTCGCCGGCGCTGGCCCAGACTCGCGGCGGATGCACCAGCCGGAAGGTGACCCCGTCCAGCTGGAACTGCTCCCCCGCGACCACCGGATGCCAGCGAACACCGCGGCGAGCGATCGTTTCGAGCCAGCCGAAATAGGCCGCTTCCTCGAATGACTCTCCCGGATCCAGTGCGACCCCGACCGGCACCGCGTCGGTGACTGCGGCCGCCCCGCCGACGTGATCCCGATGGGCGTGGGAGAGAAGGATTGCCTCGAGTCGCGTGATGCGGAGACGGCGGAGCAGCGGCACCAGCACCTTCGTCCCGGCATTCCAGCGAGCGTCGGCGGGGCCCGCGTCGACCAGGATCCAGTGCCCCGCCGGGGTGCGAATCAGCGCGGCATCGCCCTGCCCCACATCCACGAAAACTAACGCGAGATGGCCGTCTCCGATGGCCCGTGGACCGCCGATCCCCGAGAGGAGCGTTATCCACATCGCGGCAACCCCTCCCCACGCGAGACGGCGCCCGGCCTCCCGTGCCGTCGCCCGCCCCGCCACCGCCCACGCCGCCAAGCCCATCGCCACGAGCCACGGCAGCGCGGCCCTGACGCCCGCAGCGCCCGCCACGCCCGCGCCGGGGGCATTCGAGCCCACCGCGGCAACCCATTGCAGTGCCGCGAGCAGCACCCCACCCGAGGCGGCGAACGCGGCGGCCATCGCGGGCAGGAACGGCTGCAGGACCAGCGACGCAAGCAGCGCCGGAACCAGGAGGGCCGCCAGCGGCACCGCCACGAGATTCAAGAGAATGCTGATCGGCGCGACCTGGCCGAAGACCATGGCGGTGAGCGGCGCGGTGGTGAGCATCGCCCCGATCGATCCGACCAGCGAGCGCACCAGGGGATGCTCCGAGATGGCGCGATCGCTCCACCGGGTCGCGACCGTCACGCCGAGCAGCGCCGTTACCGAGAGCCACGCCCCGACCGAGATGAGGGCGGCAGGGTCGAGCACCAGGACGAGGAAGGCACTGAGCGCCAAGAGGGCACTTGGCGCCACCTGCCGCTGACGCCATCGGCACCACGCCAGCATGACGCCAAGGAGCGCGGCGCGCGCGGCCGGTGCCGGCCAACCCAGGAACGCGGCATAGCCCACGGCCACGGCGGCGGCCACGAACTCGGCCGGGTGTCGCCGAACGCCGAGGAGGTGGAGCGCCAACAGCACCCAGCCCGCGAGCAATCCGACGTGGAATCCGGAGATGGCGAGGATGTGCACCAGCCCGGCGGCGGTGAACGCCTGCTGGACTTCCTGATCGATCTCGCCGCGCCAGCCCACGAGCAGTGCCTCCACCATCGGCGCCCTCGAGCCATACAGCGCCTCGGTCGTCGCGGCAATCCAGTTGCGCGCGGCTGCCAGCACGCCGGGTTGGCCCCAGCGACGCTCGATGCGCCGAACCACCAACAGGCCACCGCCGAAGCCGAGCGGCTGCTGACGCGGCAACCACCGCGCGGTGACCGCGACGAACTCTCCCGCGCGAGGCGCGCTGTTCCGCGGCCATCGAGCCATCACCTCGCCACGGCAGCGTCCAGGGAGCTCCACGCGGCCGCTCCCCTTCCCCGGATCGATCAGTCGGAGGACCAACCGCGATTCACCCAAGGGCAGTTGCGCCACGCAGCGAGCCGGTCGGGCCGCCAGCTCGCCCTGTGCCGCGAGGACACCCCCCAGTACCGCGAGCGCAACGACCGCCCCCTGCCCGCGGCGGAGGATGTACGCCGCCACCGCGAGGACCATGACAACGAGACGAGGGTCGGAAAAACGAGCGAGGCCGGTCACCAGACCGGCCCCGAAGGCGAACAGCAGGAGGAGGGCACCGCGCGGCGGGCTCATCCCGGGCTGGCGGTCACCGGTCGTTCGCGCGGGACGCGGGCCACCTGACGCAGCGCCTCGATGACCTGCACCTCGATCGTCGTCCGATGCTGCGCCGTGTCGAGCGCGACCTCAGTCACCGCCTTGCCAGCGGAGGTCACGACGTACTTCGGCTGCAGCCGGTTGAGCGCAAAGACGACCACGTCCTCCCGGTGATTCGGGGTATCGAGGAAGCCGGGGACCAGCCCCTTGAGGCGATCGTAGGCTTCGTGCACGTGGTGTTCCATCACGTTCAGGATCATAGCACCGCCAGAGCAGGTTGGGCGAGCGCCGCCGTGAAGGTGGAGCCCGTCGTGCCGGTGAGTCGTACCTGGTGGTACGTCCCGATCGAGGAGACCGGCAGATCCACCAGGACCATCGCGTTGTGGCGCGTGCGGCCGAGCATCAGGTCGCCGCGCTTTGCAGGCCGCTCCACCAGGACCTCGTGCCGCTCGCCGACGCGCCCGGCGTTGCGACGGCGCGTCTGTGCGCGCGCGGTGGCGATCAATCGGTCGAGCCGTTCCGAGGCCACCGCATCGGGGACGTGGTCCTTGATCTTCTCCGCCGGCGTCCCTTCGCGCACCGAATACTTGAAGGTGTAGGCGTCGTCGAAGCCGGCCTCTTCCACGATCGACAGCGTCTCCGCAAAATCTTCCTCGCGCTCACCCGGGAAGCCGACGATGATGTCGGTCGAGAAGGTGATCGTCGGGATCGCGGCACGCAGCTCGCCGACGACTTCCAGATAGCGCTCCCGCGTGTAGCGGCGCAGCATCCGCTTCAGCGTCGCGTTCGAGCCACTCTGCACCGGCAGGTGCACATGCTCGCAGACGGCCGGGGTCGTCGCCATCGCCTCGATCACGCGCGGCGTGAAGTCGGTCGGGTACGGCGACGTGAAGCGCAGCCGGCGAATGCCGTCCACCGCTCCGATAGCCCGGAGCAGATCGGCGAAGTCCCGAGTGCCGTCGTGGTACGAGTTGACGGTCTGCCCGAGCAACGTCACCTCGGACACGCCCTCGCCCGCCAACCGCTGTACTTCGGACACCACGTCGGCCAGCTGGCGGCTCCGCTCGGGGCCGCGCGTCGTCGGCACGATGCAGAAGGTGCAGCGGTAGTCGCAGCCTCGCTGCACGGTCACATAGGCCGTCGGGCCGGGCTCACGGACCTGCGGGATATCCTCGTAATGCTCCCACCCACGGTACTCCACATCGGCCCGCCGCTGACCGGCCGCCGCGTGGCTCAGCAACTCCGGGAGGTTCCGGTACGCGTCCGGGCCGACCACGAGGTCCACCGCGGGCACCTGTTCCAGAAGGATCGGTCCGAGGCGCTGCGCCATGCAGCCCACCACCCCGAGGATCACCCCGGGGTGCTTGTGCCGCTGGAGCTCCCCGACCCGGCCAATGACCCGCTGCTCGGCGTTGTCGCGCACGGCACAGGTGTTGACCAGCATGACGTCGGCGCCCTCGGGCTGGGTCGCCTGGACATAGCCCTCACGCGCGAGGACACCGAACATCAGCTCAGTGTCCGCCACGTTCATCTGGCAGCCGTAGGTCTCGATCCACACCTGCTTCATGGGCGCGGCGTCCGGCTCAGGTGCCCGGCCGGACGGAAATGCCAAGGGTGAACTGCCACCCGGTCTCGGTGTAGTTCGCGCCCTGCTTCCGACGGACCCGCTCCAGCGCGAGGTCGATGCCGCCCAGGTCCCGCGCGAAGCGGACCCCGCTGCCGATCGAGACGCCGAACTCACTCGGCGTCCCGTTCGCGCTGGTGAGGAAGGGGAGGTCGGCATAGCGCACGCCAAGCCGGAGCGGCTTGTTCGTCGGACGGCGCAGGTTCGAGTAGAGCTCCACGCCGCCGGAAAATTCGCGGGTGTCCCGGGCGCCGATCGCGCCGGCCGCCACGAGGCCGCTGTCGGCGCGGGACCAGTCGCGCACCATCGCCTGACCGGCCACCACGAGGCGTCGCGACAGTTGCAGGCGCACGCCCCCCGTGAGCTGCATCGGCATCGAGACTTCGCCACTCGGCGTGGAGTCCCGGTGGATGGTCATCCGACCGTCCCGACGAATCGAACCGGCCACGGCGATCCGTGACGTCGGCTGCAGGAGGAAGCCGGCCGACAGCCCGATCGCCTGATAGGAGAGCTCGGCCTTCTCTTCGAGTGCCGCGTAGTCGGGATCATCCCAGACCCGACGCGCCGACATCCGGTTCGAGCCGGTCAGGAAATGCAGCCCACCACCGACACTGAGCTTCGGTGACAGGGCATACCCTACGGCAATCCGGAGATCCGCGATGCCGCCCCGCGACGTCAGCGTGTCGGTCACGCCGACCGGGATTCCGCGCGGCGACGCCTGACCGACCGACACCAAGGTGAAGTCGCGGTCGGTGAACATCGAATAGGAGACGCCCACGACGAACCGTGTCTTCGGAATCGGTCCGCCGATGAGCACCTGCGGGAAGCGCGTGTCGCGCCCGCTCGCCGTGCCCGCCGGATTGACCGAGGTCCGCGCACTGTTCGACATCGTGAAGACGGCGGTCGTCAACGAGAGGGTCGAGAGCGAGGCCGGGTTGAGGCTTGACTCACCATCAAAGAGCCCGAGCGCCCCACCGCCGCCGAGGACGCGCGCGGACGACGACCGTCCGGGCAGACCGAGCCCGCGAACGCCGAACTCCGACGACTGGGCCGCCAGCGGCGTGGCGACGAGGGCCACGGAAGCGACGAGCAGCAGCGAATGACCACGCATCGTCAGAAGCCCTCGAAGGCGAAGCTGCGCCGATAGGTGATGCGAAGCGTCGGTGCGCCACTGACCGACCGCGACGAACGGAACGCCGGCGCGAGAAAGGTCGCGCCCTCCTCACCGATCTCGAGGCGCAACACCGACGGCAACGCGTCGGTTCCCTGCCAGAGCCGCACCAACGACGCGACCTCGAGGGTCACCTCCGTCTGGCCCGTCAGCAGGAATTGCCCAATGAAGAGATCCGCGGCGACCGGGGACTTCGGCCCAAGCAACGCGAGCACCGGGCGCGCCAGGATCGTGGCCGTGTCGGCCGGGATGCCGAACATCGGTTGATCCGCCGTGAGCTGCAGCGTCGCCCGGATGATGGTGACCGAGTCGCGCAATGCCGGAGGCAGCGCAAAGCGGATGAAGCTCCGTGCCACCGGGTAGCCGCCGACGGCCAGCAACCCCGGGGTCGGGGCCGAGATACCGCTCCGCACGGTGAAGTTGGTCGACGGCAAGCGGGTGAAGATCTGACTCCGGAGCGTGGTGTCGGCGACATCGACCCGAGTGTACCAGGTCACCACCGGGCCCTGATTGCCGGACGCCGACGTACCGACGCGAATGCCGGTGGCGTTGGTCGAGCGCACGCGCACACCAACCTGCAGCCGGCCGCTGTCGGCGGGTGTGAAGTCCACCTTGGCGAGCGTCGCGCCGGAAAGGACAACGCGCATCGCCCCCGTCCGGAGCGCGGAGTTCAACTCGAACTCAGCCAGGAGCTTGTCGGGGGTCATCGCGGCATCGATCGCACCGATCGACGTCGAGGAATCGATGGAGAGCGGGAGGCGATACAACTCGACCGCTCCGCTCACGACCGTGCTGTCACTCGCCTGCAGGTAGAGCGAGACGGCGGCGGAATCGACCGTGAAGGCGCGAGCGGTGTCCTTGACGAACACCGAGTCCCCGCGCGACTGGAAGGCGATGAGGCCGCGCGAGACGCCGTAGGCGCCGCCGTTCGCCACCAGCAACGAGAGCAACGACGATTCGCCCACATAGCCGGAGTAGGAGGTATCCAGCCCGACCGTGGCCGTCAGAATGGTGTCGCGGAAATCCGCGATGCCACCGGGACAGAGATTGGGGCAGTTCACTGGCGTGGTGAGCTTCTCGGTGCAGGCCGTGGCCAGCAGGGCCACCGCCGCCAGGGAGAGGAGGCGTGAGGTCACTCGAGCACGTCCCCGGTGAAGGCGGCAGGCAACAGGTCGCGAATGGTCCACTCCTTGGTCTCGGCTCCAGCACAACTGATGACGGATAGGGCCGGCCCGAACTCGGCCAGCACCTGACGACAGGCCCCGCAGGGGGCGATCGGGTGCGGGGCGTCGCTCACCAGCAGCAACCGCACGAACTTCCGTGCTCCCGACGAGACCGCCGCCGCCATCGCGCTGCGTTCGGCGCAGATGGTCAGCCCGTACGATGCGTTTTCGACATTCGCCCCGACGAAGATTGCCCCGTCGGCGGTTTCGAGCGCTGCCCCGACATGGAAGCCGGAGTATGGCGCGTACGCCCGCTCCCGCCCTCCCTCGGCCGCTGCCCGCAGCTCCGTCAGCTCCACACACGCTCCAGGAAGGACGTGCCGGCCTCGAGGGGGCGCACCCCCAGAAACTCCGCGATGGTCTGCCCCACATCGGCGAAGGTCCCCAGCTCACCCAGCGCCACCGGACGCACCCGCGGACCCAGCGCCAGCACCGGCACGCACTCCCGCGCATGGTCGGTCGACGGGGTGGTGGGGTCGTTCCCGTGGTCGGCGGTGAAGATAATCAGATCCTCCTCCCGAACCTGCTTCAGGAGCCGGGGAATCCACCGATCCAGCTCGATCAGGCCCTTTTGAAACCCTGCCACGTCGTTCCGATGACCCCAGCTCTGGTCGAACTCGATCACGTTGGCGAAGAGCAGCCCCCGGCGCATGGCCAGGAGGCCCCCTTCGATCAGGGCATAGGCGTCCGCGTTTGTGGGGGTGTGGATCGAGGTGATCCCCCGCCCTGCGAAGAGATCGTCCACCTTCCCCACCCCGACCACCGGCAGGTGCGCCTCAGCCAGGCGGTCGAGGAGGGTGGGCCCGGTTGGCTGCCGCGAGAAGTCCTTCCGATTCGCGGTCCGCTGCCATGCCCCCGGGGTCCCCCGGAACGGCCGGGCGATGACCCGGGAGACGCCATGGGGGTCGACCAAGAGCTCCCGGGCGATCTGGCAGGCGGCATAGAGTTCGGTGAGCGGCACCACCTCTTCGTGGGCCGCGACCTGGAAGACCGAGTCCGCCGAGGTGTACACGATCCAATGGCCCGAGGCGACGTGCTCCGCGCCGAGCTCATCGAGGATGACCGTCCCGGAGGCTGGGCGGTTGCCGAGGACGCCACGGCCCGTCTGCGCGGAAAACTCGGCGAGCAACTCCGCCGGAAAGCCGTGCGGATAGGTTGGGAACGGCACGGGCAGCTGCACGCCACACAGTTCCCAGTGGCCGGTGGTGCTGTCCTTCCCGGCACTGTTCGGTTGCGCCACGCCGCGCGCGGCCGTCGGCGTGGCCACCTTCGCGATGCCGCTGTCGCCGCAGTCGCCGAAGCCGAGCGCCTCGAGATTCGGCAACCGGAGATTGCCGGCCGCGCGCATCACGTTGCCGAGCGTGGCACTCCCGAGATCGCCATACGCCTCGGTGTCGTGCGCGGTCCCGACGCCGAGGCCATCGAGTACGATCAGGGCGGCACGGCGACTCACGTCTTGGCCGTCGCGAAGCGAAAGCGCAGCGCGGTCAGCGCCTGTTCCATCAGCTTCGCTTCGTCGGCGTCGAGATTGCCGCGCGTCCGCTCCTCAAGGGCACCGAGCGTGTCGATCAACGCCTTGGCGAACTGGCGCGCATCGTTGGCACCAGCGTCGGCGGCGCCGGGAGGAAGCTGACCGTCCATCGCCGCGTTGGCCTGACCGGCGAGGCCGAGGATGAGAGAGGCGAAGTGCTGGTTCATGACGACCTGTGGTAGCGGCGCGGGAGGCGTGCCCCGAGCCCGGTGAGTAGTTCGTACGCGATCGTTCCACCCAGGGCGGCTTGCTCGTCGAGCGAGACCAGACCGCCAAAGAGGGTCGCCACATCCCCCAGCGACACTGGCAAGTCGCCGGCATCGACCATCAGGTGATCCATCGTGACTCGCCCGACGATCCGAAGCCGTTGTCCCAACAACTCCACCGCGCCGCCGTTCGAGAGGCGGCGATGCATCCCGTCCGCGTACCCGATGGCGATCGTCGCGACCGTCGTCGGATTGGCGGCGCGCCAGGTCGCCTCGTAGGAGACGGTGCCGCCAGCGGGCAATCGCCGAACACCGACAACGCGGGCGCGGACCGCCGCAACCGGCACGGCATCGAGCCCGGAGAGGCGCCCGCCATAGAGATGGATGCCTGGCCGGGTCAGATCGGCGGCGTAGGACGGACCGGCACCCCCGGCGGCCGAGTTGGCGGCATGCACCAGCGGCGGGCGGCGGCCGAGGGTGGTGATCGCCTGCTGCAAGCGGCGCCACTGGTCGGCGGTCGCCAGGTCATCCCGCTCGGCCGAGTGGAAGTGGGTATAGACTCCCTCCCATCCAGCAGCTGAGGCAAGCAGATTACGCGCTTCCATGAGCTGCGTGACATCGTCCCACCGCAGGCCGGACCGCGACATTCCGGTATCGACCTCGAGATGAAAGGGACGATCGCCGAGCGCGAGCCAGGCGCGGAGCCCCTCGAGGTTGCCGATCGTCGGACGCGCGGCCACCGAGGCAGTCGCCTCGGCCAGGTCAGGTAGCATCGGCGAGCAGATCAGGATCGGCCGGAGAACCCCGTTGACATGGAGTTCGCGCGCCTCGTCGATGGTCGCCACGCCGTAGCCCCAGGGCTCCACCTCGGCGAGGGCACGGGCCACGGCCACGGCGCCGAGGCCGTAGCCATCGGCCTTGACCATCGGCAGCATCGGGACGCCGGTGCGCGCCGCAAACGAGCGGGCGTTCCGGACCACGGCATCGAGATCGACGTCCACCCAGGCCCGGGCGGTATCGGGGGTCACGGGATTATGCACCATCGGAGACTAGGACTCCCGGAGAACGGATGCAAGACGAATCGGCCCTCGGCAGGGCGGTGGCGATGGTGGCGGACCTGCGCGAGCGGTGTCCCTGGGACCGGGTCCAGACCCGGCAGACGCTGCGCCCCTACCTGATCGAGGAAGCGCACGAACTCGCGGCCGCCCTCAGCAGCGACCAGCCCGCCGCCATCCGCGAGGAAGTCGCCGACCTGATGCTCCATCTCGCCTGGCAACTCGTGCTCGGCGCGGAGACCGGGGAATTTAGCCCGGACGACATCGCCGACGATCTGGTCGCCAAGATGCAGCGTCGCCACCCCCACCTCTTCGACCTCGGGGAGCGGGAGCGCTGGGAAACGCTCAAGGCCCGGGAGCGGCCGACCAGCCGCGGCACCCTCGGCGGCCTCCCGACCACGCTCCCCGAACTGCTGATGGCCTACCGGCTGCAGGAGCGCGCCGCCGGGGTCGGCTTCGATTGGCCCGACACCCGCGGCCCGCTGCAGAAGGTCGCCGAGGAGCTTGCCGAAGTGGAGGCCGAGTTGGTGATCGGTGCCGACGACCCGACGTCGCTGACCGACGAGATCGGCGATCTCCTCTTCGCGGTCGTCAATCTGGCCCGCAAGGCCGGCGTCCAACCGGGGATCGCCCTCGACCGCGCCAACGCCAAGTTCCGCCGCCGCTTCGAAGCGATCGAGACGATCGCCGCCGAGCGGCAGGTGGTGCTCGGCGACGCGACGCTGGAGGAACTGGATGTGATTTGGGATGAGGTGAAGCGAAACGAGGGATGATCGATGATCGATCATCGATGATCGATCATCCCTTTTGTTCTTACGGGTAGAGTCTGTGAATCTGCCTCGGAAACGCGATCGCCTCGCGAATGTGCGGAATCCCGCAGATCCAGGCGACCGTGCGCTCGAGGCCGAGGCCGAAGCCGCTGTGCACGAAGCCGCCGTACTTCCGGAGGTCGAGGTACCAGCCGTAGGAGGCCGGGTCGAGTCCCTGATCCTTGATCCGCTGCAGCAGCTTGTCGTAGTCCCCTTCCCGCTCTGACCCGCCGATGATCTCGCCGTAGCCTTCCGGGGCGAGGCAGTCGTTGTTGAGGACCGTGCGCGGGTCGTCCGGATTCTCCTTCATGTAGAACGCCTTCACTTCCTTCGGATAGTTCATCACGAAGAGCGGCTTGTCGTACGCCTTGGCGAGCGCGGTCTCGTCGTCGGCGCCGAGGTCGGTGCCCCACTGGATGTCGGAGCCCTGGGCCTGCAGCGTGGCGATGGCCTCGCTGTAGGTGATCCGCGGGAACGGCCCGGTCACCTTTTCCAGGGGTGCGAGGTCGCGCTCCAATTCCTTGAGCTCTTCCTTGCGGCGTTCGAGCGCGCGTTCGACCAGGTACGAGACGAAGTCTTCCTGCAGCTGCATGTTGGCGTTCGAGTCGTTGAAGGCGACTTCCGGCTCGATCATCCAGAATTCGGTCAGGTGCCGGCGCGTCTTGCTCTTCTCGGCGCGGAAGGTCGGGCCGAAGGTGTAGATCTTCCCGTGCGCCGCGGCGGCCGCCTCACCATAGAGCTGGCCGGTCTGCGCCAGGTAGGCCTGGCCGAGATCGAAGTACTCGGTCGCGAAGAGCTCGCCCGCCTGCTCACCGATCGAGCCGGTGAGGATCGGGGTGTCGACGCGAATGAAGCCGCGCGCGTAGTAGAAGTCGTGGATCGCCTGCTCGATCTCGTGGCGCACGCGCGCAATCGCGACCTGCTTCTTGCTGCGGAGCCAGAGATGCCGATGCTCGAAGAGGAAGGCGGTGCCATGCTCCTTTGGCGAGATCGGATACTCGACGCTCGGCGCGGTGACCACCACGTCGCTCGCCGTGAGCTCGTAACCGCCGGGCGCGCGCGCGTCCTCGCGCACGGTGCCGGTGACGGTGATGCAGGCCTCCTGCGTCAGCGTCGCGAAGCGCTCCCATGCCCCGTCGACCACCTCGTTCTTCGGGAAGACCGTCTGGAGATTGCCGGTACCATCGCGCATCACGCAGAAGGCGATCTTGCCCGACGAACGGGTGGTGACGACCCAGCCCGGCACCGAGACGACGGCGCCGACGTGCTGGGACAACTCGGAGATGCGGACGAAAGACATGCGGAGGACCGGGGAACGGGAGAGACGTCAGTGACCTGTGACCAGTAACCTGTAACCTGTAACCTGTAACCGGTAACCCGGACGCGCGGCCCGCCGACTGGGCACGGGTCACAGGTCACGGGTTACTGGTCACGGCTTCCTGGGTGAAACGTAAAACGGAACAGCATTCTTCGCCCTCACCGCTCCCGTGGCCACCATGGGAAGAACGCCGGTGTTCGGCGGATGTACTCCCGATACCCGGGCTTGGCGTCGACGAGCGCCGATTCCAGCAGGGTCACCCCGGAGACCTTCAGGAGCAGCAGCGTCATGAGGATCGGGGAGATGATGGTCCACCAGAGCCCCGCTGAGGCCGCGAAGCACCAGAAGCCCCACCACTGGAGGGCGTCGCCGAAGTAGTTCGGGTGGCGGGTATAGCGCCAGAAGCCGGTATCGAGCACCTGGCCCCGGTTGGCCGAGTCGGCCTTGAAGCGAGCGAGCTGCCAGTCACCGCCAGCCTCGAAGGCGAAGCCCACCGCCCAGAGCAGGGTGCCGAGGGCCCGTCCCCACGCGGCCCCGGGCATCGCCGTCGCCGCGAGCGGGAGGCCGATCAGGAGCATCAGTGCCCCCTGCAGCACGAAGACGGTGAACAGGCTCTGCCACCACCACCGGGCGCCGTTCCGGGCGCGCATGGCGGCATAGCGCGGGTCCTCCCCGTGCCCCCAGTTGCGATGGGTGATGTGCCACGTCAGCCTGATCCCCCAGATCACCACCAGCGCCGCGAAGAGTCGGTCGACGGTGCCACCGACTTCCCCGGCAAACGCCGTGTGGTGGTGAACCAGCAACACGAAGCCCAGCCCCCACACCCGGTCCACCAGCGAACTGTCTCGGCGCACGAGCGACGCCACCCAGCAGAGCACCACGAGCGCGGCGATGAGTGGCGTGGCGGACACCGTCAGGAGATAGACGTCACGTGGCGACATCGGGCCCTCCGCTCGGCAGCGCCAGGTCATCGAGGATGGCGGCGAGCCGCTCCGCCTCGCGCCACTCATGCTCGAGGAGCTTCAGCTCGCCTTCCAGCGCGCGCCGCTCGGTCTCCTCGTGCGAGGCCATTTCGAGGGCCAGCCGAATTTCCGCTGGCACGTCCGCCACCGGAAACTGTCCCCTGGTCCCGAGGCGCAACGGCCGTCCGGTGACATAGCCGATGAGCGTCGCCGGATCGTCGGAGGTCCGCTCGAGCAGTCGGGTCGCCTCTTGCACCTCACCCGCCGACGGCAGGCGACTCTCGATTGTCGGCAGCACCCTCGCGAGCCCCTCGTAGAGCTTGTCGCCACGGAAGAAGCCGACGGCGGGGTGATCTCGGATGGACGTGATGGCGAGGGGATCGTCGCCGAGCACGACGTCCAGTTCGCTTCGGTAGGGCACTTCGAGCCGCCACTGGTCGTCCTCGCGGGTCAAGACGGAGCGCACCATCGCCAGCGCGCGGACGCGCAGGAGGTTGCCGGTCCACGGATCGCGCACGAGACGCACGGCGCTCACCGCGTGGCGCGGGCCGATCGCTCCCTCGAGGAAGGGGATGGCGATCAGCGTGCCGACCATCGTGGCCACATCGGAGATCCACGCCGCCACGCCGGTGTGCTCGCGCTGCGTGCCGAACGGGAGCGCACGCCGTCGGCGGCGGAGCAGTTCGCGGCCGTACCGCCACGCCGCGAACTCGGGGCGGAGCGCCTCGCCGATCCGCACCAGTTCGGTGCCGTCGGGCATGCGCGCCATCCCGATCGTCCCGGTGGAGAAGCGAACGCGGGTGTCGCGAAAGCAGCGCTCGCACTCATCGATCGCCTCGAGCCGATTGTCGAAGGGCACAAGGTTCCACCGCGCACAGCCGGGGCAGACCACCCAGAGGCGCCCCTTGGCGGGATCGAACGCCAGGCGCCGCCCCACGGGGAGCGTCTCGAGGACGGCGTTCGTCCCCAACGAGTCGGCACAGAGGAGGCAGGTGGAGTACATGGCTTGGGTGGGGATTTTCGAATATTGGGACTGCGGATGGCGGGAAGATGACAGTTGGGTGACAGAAGTCGATGATCGATCATCGATCATCGATCATCGATCATTCCTTCCGCCGGGCCAGCTCCTCATCCACGCTCTCCGGCACCGCCAGCGAGTCGCTGATCTTGGCCAGCCGATCCGCCTCCTTCCACTGCCACTCGAGCAGACGCAGTTCGCCGGCGAGGGCGAGGCGCTCCGAGCTCTCGTTGAGGGCGATCTCGGCGGCGAGGCGCCATTCGGACGGGGTCTTGGCGAGCAGCTGTGAGCCGCTGCCGTCCATGACTGGCGAGAAGGGCCCGGCGATGACGCCCGCGCTGTCCCCCTGTCGCTCCACCAACTCCACGGCGTCGCGGATGGTGCGTTGGGTGCCGCCCCAGTGATTGAGGCGCACCAGCACACCAGCGAGCAACTGTTCCGCTTCCGGGCCCGTGAATTCAATCTCCTGCGATCCGGCCTTCCGGAGCTTGCGACTCATGCTGGACTCTTCCATCACCTTGGTGCGGATCAGCCACTCGTTGTTTGGACGGCGGACGAGGCGCGCCTTCGACGCGAGCATGTCGGAGAGCTCGATCGGTGGGCCGTCGGCGCGCGGCACGCGTACCGTGACGCGGCGATTCACCACAAAGAGGTTGTAGTAGTTCGGGAGCTGGCCGAGCATGCCGAAGGAGACGCCAAGCGCGACTCCCCCCGAGACCACCGCGATCCCTGCTGCGGCGACGCCGCCGGCGATCAGGAAGTTGCGGCGCCGGCGCCGACCGAACGAGTCGCCGTAGCGCCAGCCCGCGAACTCGGGCCGCTGCGCCTCGCCGATCCGCACCAGTTCCAACCCCTCCTTGACGCGTGCCAGCCCGATGTTGTCGGTCGAGTAGCGCATCGTCGTGCTGCGGAAGAGGCGCTCGCAATCGTCGATGGTCTCGAGCCGCGAGTCGAACGGGACCAGGTTCCACTTGGCACAATGTCGGCACACGACCCACAACCGCCCCTCCGCCGCATCAAACGCAATGCGCCGGCCGATCGGCAGGGTCTCGAGGACGTCGTTGGTGCCGAGGTCCTTGGTGCAGAAGAGGCAGGTGGAATAGATGGGAGCTACTCCCCGGTGGTCGATGATCGATCATCGATCATCGATGATCGATGGGCTGCTTGGCGCCTGGCGAGATCAGTGTCCACCGACTCCGGCACCGCCAGCGCATCGCTGATCTTCGCCAGCTCCTCCGCCTGCCGCCATTCGCGCTCCAGAAGAGTAAGCTCCCCTTCGAGCCACTGGCGCTCGATGTCCTCGTTCATCCAGAGTTCGAGGGCCATGCGGTCGCCAGCGTTGAGCTTGTCGAGCACGAGGTATGGGGCGGTGTAGTTCGACCAATGCTTCGGGGCGCCGGAAGCCAGGGACGTCCGTGAGTGAGTAGGTACGCCGGCGCAGCCACGCCGAGAGGTCCCCGTGATTCTCCGCGAGGATCCGACTCCCTTCCTGCAGCTGGGACCGTCCGCCAACCAGCAGGTTGAGGCCGGCGACAGCCCGACGCCCCACCGACTGCAAGTCAGCGCCCCGGTATGAGAGGACGAAGTCCCCCTTCTTCAGGTGCTTCGGATGCGGCAGGTCGAGCGACGGCGTGCCGTCTTCCCAGGAAATCGTGGCGTGCTTCAGGTGACTGCGATCGAGTCGCACCGTCTCGCGCGCGGCGGGATCGGGATCGGGGAGCAGGAATCTGGCCTGGCGATTCAGCCCGGCATCCCAGCCTGCCTTCACGAGCTGATAGCTGAGATAGCCACCGCTGGCCGCCGCAAAGCCGAAGGCGCTCAACGCCGCGATCGCCCCCATGCCGGCCGCCACCCCCGCGGCCCCGAGCAGAAAGGCGTTCCGTCGCCTCCGCCGGTACTGCTCCCCGTACCGCCACCCCGCAAATTCCGGCCGCTGCGCTTGGCCGATCCGCACCAACTCAAGCCCATCCTTCGCACGCGCGAGCCCGATGTTGTCCGTCGAGTAGCGTGTCGGCGTGTCGCGGAAGAGCCGCTCGCAGGCGTCGATGCTCTCGAGCCGCTCTCGAACGGCACCAGGTTCCACTTGGCGCAGTGCCGGCACACCACCCAGAGCCGCCCCTGGGCCGCATCAAAGGCGAGCCGCCGCCCGATGGGCAGCGTCTCGATCACCTCGTTGGTGCCGAGGTCCTTGGTGCAGAAGAGGCAGGTGGAGTACACTGGGAGTCGTTGAGCCGTTGGTCGTTGGTTGTTAGGGTCGTACGTCGTAGGTCGTAGGTCGTAAGTCGTGGGTCGTAGGAGTTATGTCATCCTGAGCGAAGCAGCCCGCAGGGCTGCGCAGTCGAAGGACCTGCGTGCTCGCGAATGCACTTACCCCTTATCGCTTCTCGCTTCTCGCTTCTCGCCTACTCCAGCGCTAGCCCATCGGCGATCTTCGCGAGTTGCTCCGCCTGACGCCACTCGCGCTCGAGGAGATTCAGCTCCCCTTCCAGGTAGGTGCGCTCAGCGGACTCGGCGAAGTACATCTCGAAGGCCAGCCGGTGTTCCGCAGGCAGGGTGGCGACGTGCAACATTGGATCCCCATAACCATACCAGTGCATGCCGCCCGAGCGGGCGAGTGGCGCCTTCCCTTCACTGCTGATTTCCCAGCGCATCTCCCGCCGCCGAGCAGGATCGAGCCAGGAGGAGAGATCACCACGGTGGGCACCAAGCAGTTCGGCGGCCCCAGTGAGGGACCGCGGGCCGCCGCTCAGCGCATTGATGCCGGCCATGATCCGCCGTCCCACCCGTGACACTTCATCGCCACGCCATTCCAGGGCGGTCTGTTTCACCCCATACAGGGATGTGGCACGAAGGAGGGGTCCGTCCTCGCGCATCACTAGCTTCGTTGTCGCAAGAGACTCTGAGGCGATTGATCGGCGACGGCCAGACGACGGGTCCGCTACGATCACACGCATGCGCTGTCGGAGCACGCCGCCGACCATGATCTGGGCGATTCCAGTACCCGCCAGTAGTCCCACGCCACTGAAGGCTCCGAGCGCCACGTAGCCTCCTGCGGCGATACCCACCGCTCCGGCAGCAAGCAGGAAGTTCCGCCGGCGGCGGAGTCGCATCGCCTCGCCGTACCGCCACCCCGCGAACTCGGGCCGCATCGCCGGTCCGATCCGGACGAGCTCCAAACCCTCCTTCACCCGCGCCAGCCCGATGTTGTCGGTCGAGTAGCGTGTCGGCGTGTCGCGGAAGAGCCGCTCGCACCCGTCGATGCTCTCGAGCCGCGACTCAAAGGGCACCAGGTTCCACTTGGCGCAGTGCCGGCACACCACCCAGAGCCTGCCCTGGGCCGCATCAAAGGCGAGCCGCCGCCCGATGGGCAGCGTCTCGACGACCTCGTTGGTGCCGAGGTCCTTGGTGCAGAAGAGGCAAGTGGAGTACATGGAGAGTCGTTAGTCGTTGGTCGTTAGGTCGATCGCTTCAGCCGCGCATGTCAATGCGCGGCCCGTGATGAACTGAATCCTCACGCCGGCTCCGCCGGCGCCGCGCATTGACATGCGCGGCTGAAGAGGACTTCTCGCCGTCATCCCACCCTAAACAACGTCTCCCCCCTCGGATACCTGGTCACCACCCGATCCTTGAGCGCCTGATGCTCGCGGCGGTCGAGCGTCGGGTCGGCGTCGAGGATCGTGCGCGCGAGCGCGCGTGCCTCGGTCAGGAGATCAGTGTCGTCCGGGAAGCGCGCCACCTTGAAATCGACGCCGCCCGACTGGCGCGCGCCGAGCAGGTCGCCCTGGCGGCGCTCCAGAAGGTCCAGCTCGGCGATCGCGAAGCCGTCGTCGGTCTTCGAGAAGGCGCGCAGCCGCTCCGGCACATCCTCGCCGACCGTCAGCAGGATGCAGTGCGAGTCGCCGGTACCCCGCCCCACGCGACCGCGGAGCTGGTGCAGCTGCGCCAGGCCGAAGCGCTCCGGATGCTCAATGACCATCACCGTCGCATTCGCGACGTCGATGCCGACCTCGATCACCGTCGTGGCCACCAGCACGCCGATCTTCCCGTCGCGGAAGTCGCGCATCACCTGGTCGCGCTCCGGCGCCTTGAGCCGGCCGTGCACCAGGCCGACGGTCACGTCGGGCCACTGCGCCGTGAGCGACGTCGCCATCGTCTGCGCCGCGCGGAGGTCGGCCTTCTCCGACTCCTCGATCACCGGGAGGACGATGTAGACCTGCCCGCCCTTGAGTGCCGTCTCGCGCAGGAACTCGAAGACCCGCCGCCGCTGCGACGGCGTGCGGACGGCCGTGCGGATGGTGCCGCGCCCGGGCGGCCGCTCCTTGAGCAACGAGGCGTCGAGGTCGCCATAGCGCGTCAGCGCGAGTGAGCGCGGGATCGGGGTGGCGGTGAGCAGCAGGACGTCCGGCGCCTCCCCCTTCCCCATCAGCGCCGCGCGCTGCTCCACCCCGAAGCGGTGCTGCTCGTCGATCACCACCAGGCCGAGGCGCTGGAAGGCCACCGACTCCTGCACCAGCGCGTGGGTGCCGACCACCAACTTGGTGGCGCCGGTCCGGAGGCGCGTGTGGGCCGCCTTCTTCTCTGCCGCGCTCAGGCGCCCCAGCAGCAGCTCCGGCACGAGGCCGAGCGGCGCGAGGAGTGTGGTGAGCGTGCGGTAGTGCTGCTCCGCGAGGAGCTCCGTCGGCGCCATCAGCGCCGCCTGACAGTCGTTCTCCAGCGCCAGCAGCATGGCGAAGAGCGCGACGACCGTCTTGCCGGTGCCGACATCGCCCATCACGAGGCGGTGCATCCGCTCCTCGTGGGTCATGTCCTCGAAGATCTCGCGGATCGCCTTCTTCTGGTCGCCGGTGAGCGGCCAGGGGAGCGCCTCCCGCAGCTGCGACGTGAAGGTCTTGTGCAGCGTGAAGGTCTGGCCACGCTGGCCATGGCGCGCCACGTGCCGGGCACGTGCCAGCATCAGCTGCAAGTCGAGCAGCTCGTCGAGCGCCAGCCGCCGCCGTCCCGACTCCGCCTCCGCCATCGTCGTCGGCCGATGCACTGCCCGCAACGCATCGGCCAATGACGGCAATGCAAAGCGGTCCCTGAGCGTCGGGTCGAGGACGTCCGGCACCAACGGCGACAGCGTGTCGAGGTGCGTCTCCATCAGCGCGCGGATCTGCTTGTGCGAGAGCCCTTCGGTGGCCGGGTAGACGGGGAGGATCCGCCCGGCTGCCGCTGGATCGTCGGCGTCGCCGAGGATCACCAGCTCGCGCGGCGCCATCTGCCGGCCGTGATAGAAGCGGATCGGCCCGGCCACGAGGATCAGCTGCCCCACCGCCAGCGTCCGGTCGAGAAAGGCCTGTCCCGGCCAGGCACACTCCAGCAGTCCGCTGGCGTCCTTCAGCACCGCGTGGAAGACGCGCAGCCCCTTCCGAGTTGGCAGGACTCCCTTGCTCACCACCGTGCCGATGCAGGCCACGTCATCACCCACCCGCGCCTGTGCCAGCGGGGTGGTGGTCGAGGCGTCGATGTAGCGATGGGGCAAGTGATGGAGCAGGTCGTGCACCGACACCACGCCCAGCCGTGCAAAGGCGTCGGCGCGCTTCTCGCCGATGCCCTTGAGGAACTGGATGGGTGTGTCGAGGCGGAGTTGGGCCATCTGCGAAGATAAGAGGGATGGTGGAATCCGGTGATCCGTGACCGGTAACCAGTGACCGGTAACCAGGGGCACTGGTCACTGGCACTGGTCACTGGTCACTGGTCACTGGTCACTGGTCACTGGGCACAGTGTCAGCTCTCGATGATCACCCGCACGTCCGCATCCAGATCTCCTTCAGCCTCGTCGCGCGTCAGCCACGACACCGCAAAGAAGGTGGCCATCGCCAGGATCAGGGAGAGTCCCGAGACCGTGACGCCGGCGGGAAAGGTGTAGGCCTTGGCCCAGGCGAGGGTCTCGAAGAGGAGGGTGGTCACCAGGCCGACGCCAATCGAGGCGAGTGCCCCCTTTCGGGTGGCCCCTGGCCAATTGAGTCCGATCGCGAGTGCCGGGACGAGGGTCGAGGCAAAGAGTCCCCAGCCGAAGACGCCGAGGAGCGCGACGGCCTGGCCACTGCCGAGGGCAAGCAGCGTGGCGAGGAGGGCCAGCGCGAGTGTCGCGATGCGGCCACCCCGCAGTTCGTTGGTGGTGCGACGCCCGAATGCCACGGGAAGATCGTGGGTGATCGCGGCCGCGCCGACACTGAAGAAGGAATTGACGGTACTCATGATCGCAGCGGCGACGCCGCTGAAGACGAGCCCGGCAAGCCACGGCGCCGTGTACCGAAGCAGAAAGGTCGGCGTCGCGTCGTCGCCCTTCGCCAAGGGTGGGACATCACCACGGAGGACCGCGGCCTTGATCGCCACCCCGACGCCAAAGTAGAGGAGCAGCGTCACGACCATCGCCCCGGTCATCAGCAGCGGGAACCAGCGCAACCGGCGCGGATCGCGCAGCATGTAGTACTTGTGGATCACGTGGGGTTGACCCAGCGTGCCAAGGGCGAAGACGAAGAAGAAGGAGAGCGCCGCCAGCGGGGTGAACTTCCCCCACGGCCCCAGCAGGATCGGCTCGTGCGCCAGGATGGTGCGCGAGATCTCCCCCAGCCCGCCGCCACTCGCCATTGCCGCAGCAAAGACGAGCGTCGAGGCCAGCGCCATGATCGCGCCTTGAAAAAGATCGGTATAGATGCCCGCCAGGATGCCGCCCGCCGCCGAGTATGCGACCACGACCGCCGCGCCGATCACGATCCCCGCCGGAAGGCCCGTGTGGAAGATGGCGTCGACGATGAGCCCGAGCGCGAGCAGATTGGTCGCGAGATAGCCGACCGTCGCGACCAGGATGGCCACGGCCGACAGCCCCTGCGCCGCCCTCGAGCGATAGCGCGCGCCGATGGCGTCGGGCACCGTCATCAGGCCGCGCACCTCCCCGAGCAATCGCATCCGGCTGCCGAGCATCCAGGCACTGAGCGCGCCGGTGATGGCGGCCGGGAGGACAATGAAAAGCGCGCCGTTGCCGACGCTGTAGATCAGCCCCGGGCCGCCAATGAAGGCGAATCCCGACAGCGTGGCGGCCATCGACGCAATCGCCAACGGCCAGAGGCCGATCCCTTTTCCGGCGATGAAGAAGTCGGTCGCCGTGCGGGTGCGCCGTGCGGCCCACACCCCGATCAACAGGCAGATCCCGAGGTACCCGATCGCGACGGGGATGATCACGGCGGTGGCACCCGGCCCGGGGCGACTCGCGCGCACTCGCGCCGGAGCGCCTCGAGGCGCGCGGCATCGAGTCCGACATCGCGGAAGTCACGGGCGAACGCCCACGGCAGGAAGAGGATCGGCACGAGCCCGACCCCGTAGATGATGATCGCCGCACGGCGCGGCAGTCCGAGCAGCAACGCCTCCTCGGCACCAGTGGCCGGCAGCAACAAGGCCGAACCGAACGCGACGAGCAGCAGGAGACCGAGTGCCGTCGCCACCACGACCAAACGCGTGCTGTTGCGACCGCGTCGCAGCGTGCCGAGGAGCAAGGTCCCTGGCACCAGCAGGACCACGCCCATCACCATCGCCCAACTGGCCCAGCGTGGCGCGCCGCCTGGCAGCCACGCGGCACCATAGGCGACCAAGACCGCGGCCGTCCCCGCCACGAGCATGGCGAGGACGGCCGGAGGGGTGCGCCACGGCGTCGGGCGCCGCTCAGTCAAAGAGCGTCTCCGCCCAGGCCCGTGGATCGAACGGAGCGAAGTCATCCACCGTCTCGCCGGTCCCCACGAAGCGGATCGGCACATTCAGCTCTCGGCGGAGCGCCACGATCGCACCACCGCGCGCGGTCCCGTCGAGCTTGGTGATGACGAGCCCGGTCGGCGACACGACCTTCCCGAAGAGCTTCCCCTGCTGCACGGCGTTCTGCCCCACGGTGCCATCGAGCACGAGGAAGACCTCATGCGGTGCGCCCGGGAGCTTCTTCGCCACGACGCGCACCACCTTGCCAAGCTCGGCCATCAGGCCGTCCTGCGTATGCAGGCGACCCGCGGTGTCGATCACCACCACGTCGACATTCCGGGCGATCGCGGCCTCGACGGCGTCATACGCCACCGCGGCCGGGTCACCACCCGATGCGCCCGAGACGCACTCGATGCCGAGCCGCGCGGCCCACGTCTCGAGCTGTGCGACCGCACCGGCACGGTAGGTATCTGCCGCCCCGAGGAGCACCTTCTTTCCCTCGCGCTGGAGCCGACGCGCGAGCTTCGCCACCGAGGTGGTCTTCCCGACGCCATTCACGCCGACCACCAGCACGACGGTCGGTCCGCTGGCGGGCGCGTCAAGTCGCGCGGGGTCGGAGGGACCGGCGAGCATCGCGCCCAGCTGCGTCACGACCGCCTCGCGCAACTGCACGTCGGTCTTCAACTTCCCCTTGCGAACCTCACCCTCGAGGAAGGCGACGAGTTCGAGGGTGGCGGGAACGCCGAAGTCGGCCTCGATCAGCACGCGTTCCATCTGCTCGAGATCGTCGGCATTCAGCCCGCGCGCGAGCGCCCCCACATCGGTAAGGGCGAGCCGCTTGATCCGTTGCCAAAGTCCGAGCTTTTCCCCGAGTCGTGCCATCATCCCATCCTGAACATGTGATGCCGAATCCTAGCGCATGCCGAGTCGGCGGCGGAGGAGCCACTCCGCTCCGAAGGCGATGACGATCAGCAGGAAGAGCCCGGGCCACTCACGGGCACCGCGTCCGGTCGAGGCCACCGCGACCGTCGCCTGCCGCTCCGTGAGGGTCACTGGCGCCGGGACGAGTTCGTCCGCGTACGGTTCCACGCCGAAATCGCCGCTGCCACCGCCATCGGCCACGAGATAGCGATAGCGACCGACCGGCAACGGCAATGACGCCTCGCCGCTGGCATCGAAGCGCAAGGTATCCGTCCTGCTCCGCGCCGAATCGGTGAGCGTGATCGCGACGGGGGCGGGCGCTCCTCCTCCGACCCATCGGAAGCGCACCGGCCTCCCGCGTTGGGTCACCAGGGCGATCGGCCGAATGGCGGCACTCACTGAATCGGGCGTCGCCAGCAACCATGCCGCCGCATCGGCCACCAGGGCACGCCAGACCTGTTCCGACACGCCGCCACGAAAGCCCCACCGGAAGAGGCCATCGGCGCCGAAGGTGACGGTGCGGCCATCGGTCCCGTGCCGCCCCCCGATCACGGGAACTTCGCTGCCGCGCCGCGCGAGTCGCGCCGTGGCGCCGACCCATGCCGACGTGGCCTCGGCGTTGAGGGGCGTCACGGCGACGGCAGGCGGCAGGGAATCGGCATCGCCTCCGGCAAAGCCGCCGGCGACCGGTGAGGAGGCGCTCGGCGCGAGGTACCAATCTCCCGCCATCGCGGCGACGGGCCAGAGCAGCCGTGCGCGTCCGCCGCGGCGCCAGGGTTCGACATCCCCGCGCACGGCGAGCAGATCCGCGGCGCGGGCAGCCGCCTGAACCTCGGCGGCCGGAACGCGGCGAAGATCATCCATTCGGCGCCACTGCCCAGGCTGCAACTGGGCGTAGCCCCGAACGGGAGACTCGGTGACATCGCGCAGCGCACGATACAGGAAGCGCGCATCCCAGTCCGGCACACTCGCCAGCACCACCACCCCCGGTGATGGGGTGACGCGGACAGCCCACCAACGGAGATCATCGCCGGCTTCCGCATCGGCGGCACCGACGCGACGGATCTCCAGCCACCGCAGCCCACGCTCGACGAAGGCATGGCCATCGCGAGGTCAACGACGCCGCGCCCGGTGGTGCCAAGTCGGATCGTTGCGGCTTGCAGCAATTGCGCGCCGTCGCGGATCTCGATGCGCGTGCTGTCGGGTGCCGCACCCACTCGGCGGGCTTCGATGCGCAGATGCAGGGAATCGCCGGCGGCCAGCCGCTCGGGGCCACGGACCTCGACCAGGGCCACATCGTCCCCCGAGGCGCGCGGGAAGAGCTGCACCGTGGTTGCGGCGAGCAACTCCGTCGGCAGCGCCTCGGCGTCACCGATTTCGCCATCGGTCACAACCGTCACCGGCCGGCCGCTCGCGAGGGCCGCGGGCAGCGCCGCACCAAGGACGCTCCGCCCACCGGCCTCGCCAGGCGCGAGTTCACCGAAGGCGACTGTGTCGCCTAGCGCGGCTGCCGCCACGCGAGCCGCCGACGCCTGGCCGCGTTGCGCGAGCATCGAGATCGAATGGTCGAGCAGGATCAGCGGCCGCTGGGTGAGCAGCCGGGCGGCAAGTGTCGGATTGAGGAGGAGAAGCACCAGCAGGGCGGCGCCGAGTGTCCGGCAGCCCGCCGCCGCCATGGCGAGCGGCTGCGCCGTGCGACCGCGATAGCTCCACCAGGCCAGTGCGCCACCGGCCACCAGGGCCACGACGATGGCGGGGAGCGTGGCCACCGCGATCAGCTCGCCAGGGCGGCGAGCGCCTCGGCGAGGGTGAAGCGTCCCTCGTAGATCGCGCGACCGGTGATGGCCCCCGCGAGTCCCGCGCGTGCCACGGCCTGCAGATCGGCGATCGAGGCCACGCCGCCGCTCACGATCACCCGCGGGCCCTTGGCCTGCAGCGCGAGCGCTTCGTCGAGATTCGGCCCGCTCAGCATGCCGTCGCGGGCAATGTCGGTGTGGATCACGGTGCGCACGCCCTGCCCGGCAACGCGCTCGGCGAGCTCGGTCGCGCGGACTGCGGATGTCTCGACCCAGCCGCGCACCGCCACGCGGCCATCGCGCGCATCGATCCCGACCGCCACGCGGTCGCCACCGATTGCGCGGACCACGGCATCGACGAGCGCTGGCTGATCGACGGCCGCCGTGCCAATCACGACGCGCGAGACGCCGAGCTGCACGACGGCCTCCGCACGCGCGACCTCGCGAATGCCACCGCCGAGCTGGACCTGGAGCTGGTCGCCGAAACGGCGCACGATCTCCGCGATGGCGGCATCGTTGTCGCCGTCACCGAAGGCACGATTGAGGTCGACGATGTGGAGCCAACGGGCGCCGGCCAGGACGAACTGTTCCGCCTGGGCCACGGGGTCGTGACCATAGACGGTTTCGCGAGCGGCTTCCCCCTGCGCGAGGCGAACGACTTGTCCGCCGCGCAGGTCAATGGCGGGATAGAGGTCCATCAAACGGTGGGAGAGACTACTCGGCGAGGCCGCGAGCGGGCGGCGAGGCGAGCGACGGGCCGAGGAGCAGGCGCAGGCGATCGCGCTCCTGACGGAACGCCACGAGATCGCCCTTCGGCAGCGGTGCACCTGTTTCCATCTTGACGCTGCGCGGGTCACGCGCCGTCCCGTTGACGCGGAACTCGTAGTGCAGGTGCGGGCCGCTCGAGAGGCCGGACGAGCCAACGTTCCCGATGATGTCGCCCTGGCCCACCCGAGCCCCCGGCCGCGCCTTGACGCTGATCGAGGAGAGGTGGGCGTAGCGGGTGGTGATGCCGTTGCGGTGGCGAATCTCGACCAGGCGACCGTAGCCGCCCGCCCAGCCCGCGCGAACGATCTGACCTTCGGAGGCCGCGCGCACCGGGGTGCCGCTGTTGGCCGCGTAGTCGATCCCCTCGTGCCGGCGGAAGACCCCAAGCACGGGGTGGAAGCGCCCGCGGGAGAGTCCGCTGGAGACGTAGCGGAAATCGACCGGTGCGGCGAGGAAGGCGCGCTTGAGCGCATTGCCCTCGCCATCGTAGAACGCGTTCTGGCCGCCATTGCGGTAGTTGAACGCGGCGATCGCCTTGCCCCCGACGCTCAGCTCGCCGGCGAGGATCCGCCCGAAGCGCGTCTCGCCGTCTTCGGAGGTCCGCCGCTCGACCACCGCCGTGAAGCGATCGCCCACCTGGATGTCCCGCGAGAAGTCGACGGAGTACGAGAAGACCTCGGCCAGCGCGTACACGACGTTGGCCCGCTCCTGTCGATCGAGCGTCGCATCGCTGACTTCGTCATCGATGGCGTTGAACAGATTCGAGGTGATCGTCGCCGCGAGGCGAATGGTGTCAGTGCTCCAGTAGACTGCGACCGCGTTGCCGCGCCACTCGCCGTTGGCGGTCCGGATGAACTGCACCCGCTGCTCCGGCGAGGCGCGGAATTCCACCTGCGTCGCCTCGTCGGCGGCACCACCGCGGCGCACCGAGAAGACTTGCCCGGCACGGAAGCGGCGCGGGTCGAAACGGAGCGCGCTGGCCAGCGCCGACAGATCCAGCCCGGTCACGCCATGGCGCGCGAGCAGCGCCCCGACGGTTTCCCCACGCTGCAGCGTGTCGCTCACCGTATGGTACGGATCGGACACGACGATCGGGCCCGCCGTCGGCACGTCGGAGAGCCGCTGCCACGGATACTCGCCACGCGACACGATCAGCGCGGCCGCAGCGAGCACGGCCGCCGCCAGGGGAAATCGGGGAATCTGAAAACGCATCAATCCATTTGCCGCCTGATAAAGGTCGGAATTTCCATATCGGACACATCGGGTGTCGCCGGCTTCGGCGGTTGCACCGGACGAACGAACGGCTGCTGCACCGGCGGCGTCCTCGGCGCGGCGGCCGCGGGCTGCTGGGCGGCCGGCGTTGCCGGCTGACTCGCTGCGGCCGGCGGCGTCGTACCCGTCTGCCGGCGCGGTGAGAAGGGCAGCACCTGCGGATTCGCGTTCCGCTCCACCACCGGCTCGCCCGTGACGGCCCGGTCGAAGCCCGTCGCGATCACCGTCACGCGGATCTCGCCATTGCAGCGCGAGTCGTTCCCGGCACCGAAGATGATCTGCGCATCGTCGCCCACGGCGTCGTGGATGATGCCGCTGATCTGCGTCGCCTCGCCGAGGGTGAGGTCGTCGCCGCCGATGATGTTGATCAGGACGCCGCTCGCGCCGTTGATCGAAACGTTGTCGAGCAGTGGCGACGAGATCGCCTGCTGCGCCGCCTCCAGTGCCCGATTCTCGCCGGTCGCCACGCCGGTGCCCATGAGCGCCGCGCCGCCGTTCTGCATCACCGTCCGCACGTCCGCGAAATCTACGTTGATGATGCCGGTACTGGTGATCAGGGAGGCGATGCCGCGCGTTGCATTCAGCAACACTTCATCGGCCTTCTTGAGGGCGTCCTGGAAGGGGATCCCCTTCCCGACGACCGCCAGCAACCGCTCATTCGGTACGACAATCATCGTGTCAACGTTTCGCCGGAGCTCGGTGATCCCCATTTCGGCCTGCTTCATCCGCTTCCGCCCCTCGAAGAGGAACGGCTTGGTGACGATGCCGACGGTGAGGGCGCCGATGTCCTTGGCAATCTGTGCAATAATCGGGGCAGCCCCGGTGCCGGTGCCACCGCCCATGCCGCAGGTGACGAACACCAGGTCCGCCCCCTGAAGATGCTCGAGGACCTCGTCCCGATTCTCCTCGATCGCCTGGCGCCCGATTTCCGGGCGGGCGCCCGCTCCAAGGCCGCGCGTCAGCTTCTTGCCGATCTGCACCTTGATGTCGGACCGCGAGGCCGCGAGGGCCTGGGCGTCGGTATTGACCGAAATGAACTGCACGCCGCTGAGGGCCTCGGCGATCATGCGATTGACGGCATTTCCGCCACCACCGCCGACCCCGACCACCTTCATCCGCGCATTTTGCGCTGACTGTTCTTCGAGCTCGAAGATCATCCCGTCCGCCATGCCGCACCCCCCCGAGGGTCGGTCAGAAGAAATCCTGCAGCCAGCGTCGCACTGGCTCGAGCACTCGACCGACGGCAGGCGATGACTTGCCCCCGGCGCCGAAGCCCCCACCCATCGCCACCTGTCGTGCACCCCACAGAGCCAATCCGACCGGGACCGCGAGTCCCGGCGATGCCACTCGATCCACCAACCCACGCAATTGGTCCGCTGGGACCCCGATCCGTACCGGCGCGGCGAAGACGTCCCGCGTCAGCTCGACGATCCCCGGCGCCGCTGCCCCACCGCCCGTCACCACCACCCCGCACGGCAACCCGGCCATCGCCCACCCGGCGCGGGTCACTTCGTCGTAGGCCAGCTCCAGGACCTCCTGGAGCCGGGCGTGCATGATGTGGGCAATCAACTGGCGCTTCACCTGCCGGGGCCCCTGCCCCCCCGTCAGGACGACTTCCACGACTTCGTTCTCCGGGATCAGCGGCTCGTAGGCCGCGCCCCACTTTTCCTTGATTCGCTCCGCCTCCGCCTGGGTCACGCCGAGGCCGTGGACCAGGTCTGACGTCAGGTGCCCCCCCGCAAAACGGAGGGAGGCGGTGTGGCGGAGCTTCCCACCCTGAAAGATGGCGACAGAGGTACTCCCTCCGCCAAGGTCCACCAGAACTGACCCCATTTCCCGCTCCTCGGGGGTCAGGACCGCCAACGAGGCCGCGAGCGGCTCCACCACGACTTCCCCGACGTTCCAGCCCGCCTTTTCGATGGCCTTGCGCTGGTGGGCCAAGGCGCTGGCGCGGGCCGTGAGGATGTAGACCTCCGCCTCG
The DNA here is from genome assembly GCA_016704275.1 of Gemmatimonadota bacterium. Taxonomy (NCBI): domain Bacteria; kingdom Pseudomonadati; phylum Gemmatimonadota; species Gemmatimonadota bacterium. The sequence continues at coordinate 233,684 of JADJAK010000005.1, read as the reverse complement.
ACCCGCTCGCCGGCCATCCCGATCGGGTCGGCGTAGCCGGCCTGGCCGTCCACGAGATAGTCGTGCGGGATGGCGTGGAGCAGTTCCTGGTCGTGGCCGAACGAGACCGAGGAGGCGACGTCGTTCACGCGGGCCAGGTCGGAGGTCCGGACTTCGCTGCCCGTGATGCTGGCGACGCCGTGGGAGATCCGCTGGGCGATCTGTTCCCCGCCTGCCCCGACGTAGACCGTGCCGACCTCGAGCCCGGCGATCCGTTCCGCGTCGGTCATCGCCTTGGTCACCGCCCGGACCGTCTCCTCGAAGTCGCGAATGACACCGCGTCGCACGCCGGTCGACCGTTCGCTGCCGACGCCCAGGATGCGGAGCCCCCAGGAGCGGGAGTCGCCGGTCACTTCGCCGATGATGGCGGTGATCTTGGTGCTGCCGAGGTCGACGGCGGCGACCAGCCGTTGCACGGCGACGGTGCTCACGACGTACCCCACTTCACGAAGGCGCGATCGGTGAAGCGGGCATCGAGCTCCTGCCACGGGCGATTGGCGGTGGTCAACCAGGCGCGAACCGCCGTGACGCCGCGGATCGTTTCGAGCGAGGCACCGGGGCGAATGCGCACGCGATGCGGGCCATCTTCGAGCAGGACATCGCCGCCATCGCGGCGGGCCGACTCGATCTGCCCATACCACTCAGGATCGGCTCGAAGCACGGCCGACAGCAGGGCCGCCGTCGCCGAGTCGCGCTCGGCCACGGGGAGCGACGTCGGCGCCCGGGTGGGGTCAAACGGAAGAATGCGGCCACGTCGATCCATCAGCACCAGCTTCTCCTCTTGCATCACGAGCGCCACCGGCAATTCCTCCAACACCAACAGCGAGAGTGTCCCCGGCAGGCGACGTTCGATCGAGGCGGCCGCGACGCCGGGAATCGCAGAAGCGTTCTGTCGCACGGGCGCCAGCGGATCGACGATGCTGGCCGTCTTCGGCAAGGCGAGGCGCGCAACCACGTCGCGCTCGTCGAGGAATCGCAAGCCGGTGACCTCGATGTGCCGGACGCGGAAATACTCGAGCCGGCGCATGGCCCTCGGCACGCCAATCCAGAGGGCCACCGCGGTCACGGCGCCCAGGGCGACGATCAGTGCCCGTTGCCGTGTCGTCACGCGCCCTCGCGCAGTCGGCGCACGTCGGCACCGACCAGGGTGATGTCGCCTGCCCCGAGCGTGAGGAGGACGTCGCCCTCACGCAGCATCGACGCGATCTCCTGGACGAGGTCGTTGCGCACCGGCGCATAGCAGACGACGGCCCCCGCCGCGATGGCGGCGTCGGCGACGATATGCCCGCTCACGCCGTCGACCGGTGCCTCGCGCGCGCCGTAGACGTCGGTCACCACGACGAGGTCGGCCGCGGCCAGCGCCTGACCCATCGCCGCCCCGTGGGACGCGGTGCGCGAGTAGAGGTGCGGCTGGAACGCGGCGACCAGGCGGTGCCGCGGGAAGGCCTGCCGCGCCGCCGCGAGGGTGGCGACGAGCTCCGTCGGATGATGCGCGTAGTCGTCGACATAGGTCACGCCGTGCGACTCGCCCTGACGATCGAAGCGCCGACCGACGCCGGTGAATCGGCCGAGCGCGGCAATTGCGCCGGCGAGGTCGACCCCAAGCGCGAACGCCACGCCCAGGGCAGCACCGGCGTTCCGAAGATTGTGCAGGCCGGGCACATGCAGGGCGAGCACGCGCTGGCTGCCGTCCGGAAAGGTGACGTCGGCAATGGTGCCATCGGGCCCGGCGCTTCGAGGCACGAGGCGGAGATCGGCACCCTCCTCGAGACCGAAGCGCCAGACCTTGTCGCCGAGCGCCGCCGCGAGACGATCGCTGCCGACGTCGGCGGTGCCGATCAGCACCCGATCGGCGCGGCCCGCGAAGGTCGCGTAGGCTGCTTCCATCGCCTCGACACTGCCGTAACACTCGAGGTGATCGGCCTCGACATTGTTCACCACCGCGATGGTGGGCTGCAACGTGAGAAATGCCTGATCGTACTCGTCGGCCTCGACCACGAAGAGGTCGTTGCCATCGAGCAGCGCGTTGCCACCCCAGGTCGAGACGCGGCCACCCGCGAGCCCGGACGGATGCGTACCACCCCCGCGCAGCGCCTCGGTCGTCATCACGGTGGTGGTCGTCTTCCCATGGGTGCCAGCGAGGGCGACGAGGGTGGTGCCGTTGACCAGCTCGGCCAGTGCCTCCTTCCGCTGCACCACCGGAATGCCGGCGGCACGCGCGGCCACGATTTCCGGATGCTGCTGGGAAGCGGCGGCCGTCACGACCAACGCGCGGATGCCGGCAAGGTGGGCCGGATCGGGATGGTCAAATGCCTCGGCACCGGCCGCGCGCAGATCGGCAAATGCCGCCGTCTCGGTGTCGCAGCCCGTCACCGCCACGCCGCGGCGGCGAGCGGCAAGCGCGAGGGCGCTCATCCCCGCGCCACTGAGGCCGAGGAAGTGCACGGGACGGGGATCGGAGGGGTCAAACAGGGCGGCCACCCGCGCAAGATAAGAGCGGGCGGAAGGGGGGCAAAGCGGTGACTATCCCTCGGCGTGGTCCGCGGGGGCGTCCGCCCCGTCGTAGAGCTTCTTCGCCGTCCATGGGACCGCCGGTGCGCTCCAGAACGGATCGGCCGGGGGCAGGCCAAGCGGGAGCAGACCGGTCGCCGCCAGGTAGCAGGAGCCGGTCGAGATGTAGCTCTCGCCGAGCGACGGCTGGTGCCCAGCCAGGCCAATCGTCAGCCAGCCGTCCCGCGTGAAGGTGCCCGGGGCCTCCATCGTCCGGCCGATCACCGCCGTCATCCCGCCACGCACCTGCGCCGGCGTCACCCCCGTGGGGAGTTCATGGCGCAGCGCGACCTGGCCGAGCAGCTGCAGCGCTCCGCAGCGATAGGCGATCGATCGGCCAATCGGCGGCAAGGTTCCCTCAGGCGAGATCAGTCGTTCCTGGATTGCCGCGTAGCGCTGAGCCCGCGTGGTCACCCGGGAGGCGATCTCCTTCCACGCCGAGACCTTGGGGCCAACCGTGCCGAGAATGTCGAGCAACATCGGTTGGATCACGAAGCTGTTGTAGTAGTCCCAGTGGAAGGCGGGACCGTCACCGTACATGCCGTCGCCCTTGTACCAGAGCTCATGCTGCCGCACGGCGTAGTCCACCCGCATCTGATCCCACGACTCACCGACGGAGGCGAGCGCCGCCTCGACCATGGCGCTGAAGAGGAGCCAGTTGTTGTAGCCTGGTCGGATGACGCGGGTGGCCCGCAGCGACGCGAGCACGTTGGCTTGTGTTGCCGTTGGCAGCTCTTGCCACAGCGTGCGCGGGGCGCGCAGCATCGCATGCGCGAGAAACGCCGCATCGACGAGCGGCTGCGCCCCGTCGGTGAAGTTCATCCGATCGGGCGACGACGGCTTGGTGGCCGCCTCCATCCCCTGCTGCGCCAACGTGGCCAGGCGCGCGCGGCTGCGTTCCTCGTCGCCGCTCGGCAGCCGCTGCTCGAGCCACGGCGACAGCCCGGCGAGCAATCGCCCGAACCCTTCGAGGTATGTCACCTTCCGGCGATCGGCCTCCGCACCAGCCACGGCCTCGACCGGCATGCGGGCCTTGAGTTCGCCGCGTGCCAATGCACCAAGCAGTGGATCGGCCATCCGCGTCGCCACGGCCACCCAGCGCGCACGATCGTCGGCGCCGGTCGCCGGCACGGGCGCGGGCTCCGCACCGGCGCGCGACCCCAACGACGCGTGCACGGCCCCACCGGCCGTGACCGCCTGCAGAAAATCACGGCGCGACGTCACTGCGATCCACCCGAGGCCATGAGCGCCTCACACCGTTCGGCGATCACCTGCGCCGCGTCGGGCTTGCCCCGCATGCGCGCGGCCGTCGCCATCGCGGTGCGGCGCGGGGCGTCGGCCAGCAGCGCCGTGAGCGTCTCGCCCAGGTGCTGCGCCGTGAGTCCCGCCTGTGGCAGCATCACGCTTGCGCCCGCCGCGGCCATCGCCTCGGCGTTATGGCGCTGGTGATCCGCGGCGGCGGTGGGCAACGGGACAAGCACTGAGGGAACTCCCCAGGCGCAAAGCTCGGCGAGCGTCATCATGCCGGCACGCGCCACACAGAGATCGGCCACCGCCCACGCATCGGCCATCGGATCGAGGAACGGCACCACGGTCACATCCGGTGGCAGGTGATGGTGCGCGAACTCCTGGTAGCTGCCCCGCCCGGTGGCCCAGATCAGGTGGGCATCCGCCGCACCGCCGTCGCGCAGCCAGTCGGCCATCAGGCGGTTCATCGCGAGGGAACCCTGACTGCCACCAGTCATCACCAGCACCGGTCGCTCGTCGGTCAGGCCGAACTTCTGTCGGGCGGCATCACGACGCATCAGGTCGGGCGGTGTGATCGGCGCGCCGGTCACCACACCGCGCGATGCGGCCGCGCTCCCCAGCGCGGCGAGCCCTCAGAGGATGCCGTCCAGATCTCCTGGACCATCGGCGCCGCACGGCGGGTGGCGAAGCCTGGCCGCACATCGAGTTCGAGAATCGCCGTGGGGATCCCGCGACGCGCCGCTCGCCACACGACGGGGCCGCTCACGTAGCCGCCGGTCCCGATCACCAGGGACGGACGTTCGTCGTCGAGCATGCGATCGACGGCACGGGCCACGCGCCAGGCAAGCAGCGGCCACTTGAGGTTGCGCCACCACTGCCGGCGATGGATCGGTTCGAAGGGGAAGAGACGGTGCGGCACGCCACGTTCTGGGAGGACGGTCGCCTCGATGCCACGTTCGGCGCCCGCGAAGACCATTCGCCACTCAGGATGACGTGCCTGCAACTGCTGGGCAATCGCGAGCGCCGGCATCAGGTGACCGCCCGTGCCACCACCAGCCAGCAGGACGGTGGTCATGATTGCCGCGCGGGCCGCCCGCGGCGACGGCCGATGCTGACCAGGACGCCTGCCGACAAGAGGTACAGCACCAACGAGGAGCGGCCCGCCGACATGAAGGGCAGCGTCAGCCCCGTCACTGGTCCCATCCGCGTGACGACGGCGGTGTGGAAGAGGGCCGTGAATCCGACGGCGACGACCAGCCCGGTGGCCAGGTAGGTGCCGAAGGGGTCTCGGGCTGTTCGCGCGATTCGGAGGCCGAGCCAACAGAAGAGGGTAAAGCCGATCCAGACGAAGAGCACGCCAACGAAGCCCCACTCCTCGCCAATCACCGAGAGGATGAAGTCGGAATACGCCAGCGGGAGGTGACCGAGCTTCTGCGTCCCCTGGCCGAAGCCGACGCCGAAGACGCCGCCACTCCCGAACCCGATCAGCGACTGGCACGATTGGTCATTGCGCGGAATGCACTCGAGCGCGGAGACGGACGCCGTCTCCATGCGCCCCTTGCGCACGTCGTCGAACTTGAGGACCGCGACCAGGGCCAGCGCCGCGATCGCGGCCAGCGGGAGGAAATGGGGATGCGAGCACCCGCGGTGAAGATGATCATCGTGCCGATCGCCGCCAGCACGATCGACATCGACAGCGAGGGCTCGATCGCCACCAGCAGGACGGTCCCGATCACGACGCCGATGATGGGCAGGAAGCCGGTCGTGAAGTGTCGCAGCTTCTGCCCGGCGTCAGCCGCCCGCATGGCGATATACGCGGCGAGGGTGAATCGGGCGATCTCGGAGACCTGCACCTGCACGCCGACCCAGATCCAGCGATGGGCCCCGAGCTTGTAGGGAAAGATCCGGTCGAGGAACGAGGGCGCCTTGCCCCGGTGCCAGATGATCGAGACCACCGCCAGCAGGACAAGTCCCGCCAGGGTCGCGTAGAACATCGGCTTGGCGAACTTCCGCCAGACGTTGTAGTCGACGTACGCGGCCACGATGAAGAAGACGCCGCCGATGAGCGCACCCGAGAGTTGCTGCGACGACTCGGCATACCACCGTGTGACGTAGCTGCCGGTGCTGTAGCAATTCATCACGCCGAAACCGGTGAGCGTCAACGTCACGCAGGCCAGGAGGTTGGTCTCCCAGCGCAATTCACCCGGATGGCGCACCGCGGACGGGCTCACCAGGACTCCACAATCTGGCGGAAGGTGCCGCCACGGTGTTCGTAGTGATCGAACATGTCGTAGCTGGAACAGGCCGGCGAGAGGAGCACGGCCCCGCCGCGCGGCGCGAGCGCCCGCGCCGTCGCCATGACCTCCGCGAAGTCTCCGGCAGGCACCACACGGATGTCGGCGCCGAGGTCTGCCTGGATGAGTCCAGCCGCTTCACCATAGGCCACCACCGCCACGCCATGTGCCGCCAGTGGCTTGCGCAGCGCGGTGTAGGGCTCCCCCTTGTGACGGCCGCCGAGCAGGAGGACGAACGGCCGTTGCATCGCCTCAACCGCCACGACCGTTGAGGCCACGTTGGTCGCCTTGGAGTCGTTGACCCAGAGCACGCCATCGACCTCGCGCACCGGCTCGAGCCGATGGGCCATCGGGCGGAAGCTGCGGATGCCGTCGGCGAGTGCGGCGTGGCCGATCCCGGTGGCGTGGAGCGCCAGCGCCGCCGCGAGGACGTTGGCGACGTTGTGGTCGCCAAGGAGCGGGAGCGCCTCGCGCGGCAGCAGTGGTGCGCCGGCAAGCATCAACTGGTCGTTGGGACGGTCATACCAGGCGTCGGCGCGAACACCTGGCGCCACCGAAAAGGCGAGGTGACGACCGGGGACGGCGGCGATCATCCGCCGCGACTCAGGATCATCGAGGTTGGTCACCCAGCATGACGTCCCCGAGGCCCGCGCAAAGAGGCGCGCCTTGTCGGCGTAGTAGGCGGCCAGGTCCGGATAGCGATCGAGATGGTCGGGGGCGAGGTTGGTGAGAATCCCCACGGCCGGCATCAGGTCGGGGCAATCGTGCAGCTGAAAGGACGACAGTTCCACGGCCAACCACTCGGGCTGGGTGCCGCTGCGCGCAACGTCCGAGAGCGGCAGGCCGATGTTGCCCGCCGCGACGGCGTGCCGGCCAGCGGCCTGCATCAAGTGCTCGAGCAGGGCGGTGGTCGTGGTCTTCCCGTTGGTGCCGGTCACCGCGATGTACGGGACGCCGGCGAGCGCGTCGAGGCCGAGCTGCGCCTCGGCCAACACCGGAACGCCCGCGTCGATGGCGGCGCGCACCACGGCTGCCGTGGGCGGGATCCCGGGTGAGAGCACCAGGGCCGCGGAACGACCGATCCGCGCCAGGTCATGTGCGCCAACCTGCACGTCAAGCTGCGGGTCGTTCAGCGCCCGCAACTCCGCGGCGACTGCGAGCACCTTCTCCCCCGCCCCGCCATCCGAGACATACACTGGAATCCCGCGCGCGCGCAGCAGCTGCGCCGCGGCGGCGCCGCTCCGGGCGAGTCCCGCCACGGCGACCTCGCGACCGTCCGCCTGCCACGTCGTGAAGCGACTCATCGGAGCTTCAGCGTGGCCAGTGCCACCAGCGCACAGAAGATCCCGAGGATCCAGAAGCGCACCACCACCGTCGTCTCGGCCCAGCCGAGCTTCTCGAAGTGGTGGTGCAGCGGCGCCATCCGGAAGACTCGGTGCGAGTCGGCATACTCCCGGCCCCGGGTCCGCTTGTTCCACTTGTACACCGAGGTCTGCAGCATCACCGAGACCGCTTCCGCGACGAAGACGCCGCCGATGATGACGAGCAGGAATTCACTCTTGAGCAGAATCGCGACCGTGCCGAACGCACCGCCCAGGGCGAGCGAGCCGGTGTCGCCCATGAAGACCTTGGCCGGATGCGCGTTGAACCAGAGGAAGCCGAGGCACGCTCCCATCAGCGCGGCGCAGAAGATCGAGAGTTCGCCCGAGCCGGGGAGGTAGAAGAGGTTCAGGTACGCCGTCGTGTCGACACGGCCAAGCACATACGCGAAGGAGGCGAAGGCGCCGGCCGCGATGGTGGAAAGACCTGTCGCGAGTCCGTCCAGTCCATCGGTGAGATTGACGGCGTTCGAGAAGCCCGTCACCACGCCGGTGACGAAGACGACATACAACCACGGCGCGAAGGTGACGACCAGATACTTGAAGAACGGAACCGTCGTCCCCTCGGCGGGAATCATCGCCGGATTGACCACCGGCCAGACAATCAGCAGGATGCCGAGGGAGACACCGAAGGTCACCTGTCCGGTCAACTTCCACTTGGCGACGAGCCCGCGTGACTGGCCCTGGACCACCTTGAGGTAGTCGTCGAGGAAGCCGATCGCTCCGCACCAGAGCATCGCCACCACACTCACGATGACGAAGCGGTTGGTGAGCGGCGCAAAGAGCAGCGTCGGAATCACCGTTGCCAGGATGATGATGATGCCGCCCATCGTCGGCGTGCCGCGCTTGGCCTGGTGGCTGGCCGGCCCTTCGGCGCGGATCACCTGCCCCACCTTCAACGCGTGCAGCTTCCGGATGATCACCGGGCCAAGCAGGAACGCGATGCCGAGCGCGGTGACCATGGCGGCCGCCGCACGGAAGGAGATGTAGGTGAGGAGGTTGGACAGCAGCCCCGACTTGCCGGCGAGCAGGTGGTAGAGCATCGGCCCTCAGGCGGTGGTGGCGGCGCGTGGCAGGATGGCGGGAAGGATACGCTCAAGGGTCACCCCGCGAGAACCCTTCAACACCACGAGTTCATCCCCCTTCAACCGCTCCGCCAGCAAGGGCCCCATCGTCTCGGCGTCGGGGGCCTCGAGCAGTCGGCCGGCGAAGGCGGCCCGGTAGGGCGCGAAGGCCGGCACAAACTCCCCGACCAGTGCCAGGAGCTCGGGGCGCAGCTCGGCCAACTGTGCCGCCACCTCGGCGTGGAGCGCCGGGGCGTGGTCGCCCAGTTCCCGCATCGTCCCCGCCACGAAGACCAGCGTCTTCCCGGCCCGCATCTCCTGCGCGAGGGCGATCACACTGGCGAACGACTGCGGATTGGCGTTGTAGCCATCGTTCAGGACGGTCAGCGCCCCGTGCTGCTTCAGTTCGCCACGGCCGCCGGGAATGATGAACGATTCCAGCGCCTTCGCGACGGCATCGAGATCCAGCCCAAGCTCCCTGGCCACGCCCCAGGCGAACATGGCATTCCCGGCCTGGTGCCGGCCACGGGCCGCGAGGTGGAAGGTGCGGCCATCGATCGATACGACTGGCCGTCCGTCGGCAGCGAGCGTCACGCTGGTCGGCGTGACGTCAGCGTCGCCGAGCCCGGCGGTGATCACTCGCTGTGCAAGGGCACGAGCACCCGGGACGAGGTCTGCCGGTTCGAGCCCGACGATGGCCAGCGGCACGTCGCGCGTGAGTGACAGCTTCTCCTTGACGACGCCGGCGACCGAGCCGAATCCCTCGAGATGCCCAGCACCGGCATTGGTGACGAGGGCGATGTCGGGGCGGAGGATCTCGCGGTACCGCGGAATCTCGCCCGGCACGTTGGCACCGGCCTCGACCACCATCGCCTCGGTGTCCTCGGGCGCCTGCAGCACGGTCAGCGGCACCCCGACGAGGTTGTTGTCATTGGCCCGGGTGCGGTGCGTCTTCCAGCGCGTGGCGAGCACCGCGGCCACCATCTCCTTCGTCGACGTCTTCCCGTTCTGCCCCGTGATGGCGATCACCGGGCCGGTGAAGCGTTCGCGCCGTGCATGCGCCAGCTCGCCGAGCGCGTGAAGCGTGTCGTCGACCGGGTAGAGCGTCAGGCCCTCAACCGGCGGTGTGCCACGGCGGACCACGGCAGCGGTGGCGCCGGCGTCCCGTGCTGCGTCGAGATAGTCGTGGGCATCGAATCGGTCACCCACCAGCGCGACGAAGAGCGAGCCGGGGACGAGCGCGCGGGTATCGGTACCGACCTGTGCGTAGTGCGCCTCGGATCCTGGAGCGGCGAGCCCAAGTGCCTCACACACCTGTGCGGCCGTCCACGCGATGCTCATCGGCCGACCAACCCCAGCACGATCGCGCGCTCGTCGAACGGCTCCTTCTCGTGGCCGATCACCTGATAGGTCTCGTGCCCCTTGCCGAGCAGCAGCACCACGTCGCCGGGGCGCGCCTGGCCGGTGGCCATCGCGATCGCGATGTAGCGGTCGAGCTCGCGCTCGTACGACCCTTTCGGCATCCCCGCCGCGATGTCGTCGATGATCCGGTCGGGGTCCTCAGTGCGCGGGTTGTCGCTGGTGAGGATGACGTGATCGGCCAGCCGCGCCGCGATCTCACCCATGATGGGGCGCTTCCCGCCGTCGCGATCGCCGCCACAGCCGAAGACCACGATGATCCGCCCCGGAGTCAGCGGACGGATGGTCGCCAGGACCCGCTCGTAGGCATCGGGGGTGTGGGCGTAGTCGCGGATCACGTGGAACGGCGCATCGATGATCCGCTCCATCCGGCCGGGGATCTGCGGCGACTCGCCGAGACGCGCCACGACCTCGGCCATCGGCATCCCGAGGCCGAGCATCACCGCGGCAGCACCGACCGCGTTGGCGACGTTGAATTCGCCGGGGAGCGGGATCGCCACCTCGGCGGTCCCGAAACGACCGGTGAGGGTGAATCGGCTCCCGGCGGTGAGCGCCACCAGTTCCTCGATACGGAGATCGGCATCGGCGGCATAGCCCCAACGCACCGCCCGCCGATCGCCGTGCAGCGCCGACCACGCCGGATCATCGGCGTTGATCGCGAGGACGCCATCGGGGGCGACGAGGTCGGCGAGCCGCAGCTTCGCGGCGAGGTACGCCTCCATCGTGTGGTGGTAGTCGAGGTGTTCGCGCGTCAGGTTGGTGAAGATCGCGCCGGCGTACGTGATGGCATCGAGTCGCCCCTGGTCGAGCGCGTGCGACGACGCCTCCATCGCGACATGGCGCACGCCCGCGTCGACCATCGCGCGGAGCGTCGCCTGCATGTCGACGCTGCCGGGTGTCGTCAGCGTGCCGGCCGTTGAGCTCACGGCCCGACCGCTGCCATCGAAGGCGCCCAGCGTGCCGATACTCCCGGCGGTGCCCTCGGCGTTGAGGAGGTGACGCACCAGCGCCGTGGTCGTGGTCTTCCCGTTGGTTCCGGTGACCGCGACGATCCGCAGGGCATCCGCCGGATGGTGGTACCACGCCTCCGCCAGACGGCGGGCCGCGGCACGGCCGTCCGTGACGACGATCTCCGGAGCCGCGCTTCCCATCGGGTGCTCGACCACCACCGCGCTTGCCCCCGCCGCGACGGCGGCGGCGACGTAGGCATGGCCGTCGGCATCACTGCCGCGCTCCGCGATGAAGAGTGTCCCTGGTGTGACGCGACGCGAGTCCACCGCCACTCCGCCCACCGCCGGATCGTCGGTTGGGGCGGTCACGAGGAGATCGTACTGTCGGAGCACGGCAACCAGCGACTGCAGCGTCATGGGATCGAGTCGGCGTAAAGGGTCACGATGCGGGCGCGCGCCAGCGTGTCGCCGCCCACAGGCAGGGTGTGGCGGGCCAACCCGGTGGCGCGTCCAGCGAGCTGCACCTGATAGCCGGCCCGATGCAGCGCCACGATGGCCTCGCGCACCGGGAGTCCTTGGACGATCGGCACGGCGGCTGTCGCACCGGGTGCTTCAGTCGGTGCGGCGAGCGGGAAGGCCAGCTGCTTGATGGGGCCCGCCGTGGTGACGACCAGTGGGGCCTCGCGGCGCGCCGCCAACGGCGCCTCGATACTGGGCCGATTCAGCGGGGAGGTCCGCGACGCGAGCGACTGCTGCAGGATGTTCCGCACCATCGGCGCCGCCACCAATCCGCCGTAGAACTCCATCCCGCTCGGCCGGTCGATCATGACGTAGACCACGACCTCAGGTGCCTCGCCCGGATACAATCCGGCGAACGAGCCACGATAGACGCCGGTGACGTACTGCCCACGCACCAGCACCTTCGCGGTCCCCGTCTTTCCGACGACGGTGGCGCGGTCGAGTTGCGCCTTCGCCCCGGAACCGCCGGTGTCGGTGGCGAGCCGGAGGTACGACATCAACTGGTGCGCCACCTCGGGGGTGACCGCCTCGCGGACCTGGGTCGGCGTGTGACGCCAGCGCACGGTGTTGGCACCGCCGTCCCGCACCTCGCGCACGATGGAGGGTGCCATCAGGCGGCCGCCGTTGGCGATCGCGGCGTAGGCCGTGGCCAACTGCAGCGCCGAAGCCTCGTAGAAGTAGCCCTGCGAAATCGAAGGCTGGGAGAGGACGGGAATGTCCCAGTCGACCGGATTGCGCAGGGAGCCCGTCGTCTCGCCGGGAATGCCGAGCAGCGCCGGCGTCCCGAAGCCGAAGTCTCGCAGCGCGAGGAACTGCTGCTCCCGCGTGAGGCGCAGCCCGAACTTCGAGATGCCGATGTTGCTCGACACCTTGATCGTCTCTCCGAGCGACAGCATCCCCGACTCGGCGTGCACGTCCTCGATCGAACGACTCTTCCCACCCGGGAGGGCGACCCGCCAGATGCCGCCCTCACCCGAGACCGGCGTGGTGTCGGCGCGCTCGCGCAGGACGGCCGCCGCGGTGAAGAGCTTGGCCGTCGAGCCGGGCTCATTCGCCTCGACGAGCGCCCCCAGGTTCGGCACCAGCCGCCCGGTGGCGGTGTCGGTGCGAAGGGAGGCGGAGGCCAGCAGCTCACCGCTCTTCACGTCGAGCACCACGACGTCGCCGCCCTTGGCCCGATACTCGGCCACTGCGCGTCGGAGTTCGCCCTCGACAATGCCCTGGAGGGCGTGGTCGATGGTGAGGTAGACATCCTTGCCGGCCACCGGTGCGCGCGTGACCGAGCTGGGGATCTTGACCACCTGGTTGTTGACGTCGCGAAGGTAGATCGCCAACCCCGGCGTGCCGGTCAGCACGGTGTCGAGCATCCGCTCGACGCCACCGGAGGCGCGGCCCTTGTCGTCGAGTCGACCGAGGAGCGGCCGCGCCAACTGTTCCAGGGGGTAGACGCGCCGGCGCACGACGTCGAAGTGCACCCCCTTCATGTCGCGCAGCGGGGCAATCTCTTCGGCACTCAGTTCGTCGTAGAAGTTCGGGTAGCGCTTCGCCATCGCCTTGGCGACGCGCTCGGCGCTGAAGCCCGGCAGACGCAGCAACAGCTTGACGACTTTGGCGCTGTCGGTGAACTCGTTCTTGGCGAGGGTGATCCGGTAGGCTTCCTGGGTCTCGGCGAGCGGCACGCCGTTGCGGTCGAAGATCGTGCCGCGCCGGGCGTCGATGCTGTCACTCTCGGTGCGGAGCGCCCGCGCCCGCGCTTCCCACCGCGCGTGCTGGACGACCTGCAACTGGAACGAGCGCCCCAGCACGATGGCGCCGCCGAGGACGAGCAGCGCCTGGACGGCGACGAGTCGGGCGGCGGGCGTCGCCATTCAGCGCGCCCGCTCGACGCGGAGCGAGACCACTTCGGAATCCGATGCGGTGCGCAGACCGAGCAAGGCGATCTTGGGGCCGAGGACGGGGCGGCTCTTGAGCGCCGCCAGCTTCGACTGGAGATCGGCGCGTGCCTCACGCAGGCGGTCGCGATCGATGCGCAGGCTGTCGACGCGTCGGCCCGCCTGGTACGCGGCGCGCTGGCGCACGACGATCGCCCCGGTGGCGGCCAGGAAGACGATGGTCCACGCCAGCACGAAGTGGCGTCCCCTAACCTGCACGCGTTGGCGATTGGTCGCTGGCATCGCTGTTCCGGAAGAAGCGGAGCCGGGCACTGCGGGCGCGTGAGTTGGCGCGGGTCTCCGCGTCGTCGGCAATCACTGCCTTCCGCGGCACCGAGCGTCCAAGGGGCACTTGCCCGCAAATGCACTGGGGAAGGCCCGGTGGACAGGTGCAGCCGGCGCTCCACAACCGGAACGCCCCCTTCACCAACCGGTCCTCGCCCGAATGATAACTGATCACGGCAAGGGTCCCACCCGGCCCGACGGCCTCCCGAAAGAGGGGGAGGACTTCCTCCAGACCGGTCAGTTCCTCGTTCACGGCGATCCGAACCGCCTGGAAGATCCGGGCGAAGTCCCCTGGCCCGCTCCGGGGGCCCAGGGAGGCCCGAATGGCATTGACCAGGTCATCGCTGGTGACCAACGCACTGGTCTCCCGCCGACGGACGATCTCGGCGGCCATACGGCCCGCCTTCGGCTCGTCGCCATACTCGCGCAGCACCTGCTTGAGCTCCGCCTCGTCGACCGAGGCGAGCCACTCGGCAGCGGTCGGCGCATCCGGCCCCATCCGCATGTCGAGCGGCGCGCCTGGCCGGAAGGTGAAGCCACGCGATTCATCGTCGAGCTGCCGGGAAGAGACGCCAAGGTCGAGGAGGAGGAAGTCGGGGCGGAAGGCGCGCACCGCGGCCACGGCCTCGGGGGAGGCGTAGGGGGCGTTGACGTAGTGCATCCGGACGTCGCCGAGTCGGGCCCGCGCCGTGGCGATGGCGTCGGGGTCGCGATCGATCCCCAACACCTCGGCGCCGGCGGCAAGGAAGGCGGCCGCGTGTCCGCCATGTCCGAGCGTCCCGTCCACGACACGCGTCGCGCCCTCGGCACGGGCGAGGATCGGAGCGAGGAGAACGGGAACGTGCAATGCGTCGGTCATGGGGTCCTGGAAACAAAACACCCCGCCCGGCATGCCGGGACGGGATGATGTAAACGGGGCTGACGGGGCTCGAACCCGCGACCTCCGCAGTGACAGTGCGGCACTCTAACCAACTGAGCTACAGCCCCCGATTGGGCAGGTCGCCAATATAGGCGGCCCGCCCCGTCGTGGGAAGGGCTACTTGCAGCGCTGGGCGAGCATCTTCACGACTTCGCCCTTCTCGGACTGAACCGACGGGAGCAATCCCTTGGCGAAGTTCGCGATCGCCGCGGTGGTGCTGGTCGCGGCCGAAACAAGCGCCGGCTCGATCCTCGTCAGCACCGCTTCATACGCCTTCGTCGATTCGCAGGTCGCCTGAGGCGTCCGCACGGCCGTCGACATCTCACGAACCGACGTTGACAAGCCAGCCGAGATGAAGAAGTTGGCGACGACGATCACCTGATTGCTCGTCGGCCCGACCGAGAGGGCCGCGTCGCTCATCGCGATCATCAAGTCATTGTCGGGCGGAGTGGCTTTGCGAACCTCGTCGGCAGCGTTCACCAACAAGCCGGCGTAGTTGTTCTTGGCGTCCAGGTCCGTGAGCCCCTTGACCGTGGGTGCCAGAGAGACCGCCTCGCGGTACTTCTTGCCATCCACGAGCGACTTCACGATCCGCATGAACGCATCAACCTTGGTGTCATCCACCATGATCATCTTGCGCGCCGTGGCCACCGACGAGTCGGACTGACCGGCCCAACCGTAGGCGATCGCCAGCTCTTCGAGGATGTCGGCCCGGCTGTCGTACTTGGCGGCGCCACGCTTGGCCCACATCACGTACTTGGCAGTGTCCGGCTTTTCCTTCGCGGCGTAGAGGATCTTCGCATAGAAGCTGGTGTCGGCCTTGGTCGAGTCGATGCTGAAGACTTCTTCGAGCGACGCCACGGCGCAGGTGAAGTCACCCTTGCCAATACAGACGTTGCTCTTCAAGTCGTACCAGTCGGTGTTGGCCGGGTCCATCTTGATCCCTTCCTCGACGACCTGCATCGCGGCGTCAGGCCGGCCAAAGCCCTGGAAGATCTTGTACGACTGGTCGCGGAGCACCTGGTTGGTCGGCGCGACGCGCAGCATCTGCTGGTACGTCTCGACGACCTTGCCCGAATCGCCCTTGAAGTTGTGGATGAAGGCGATGTGCTGCCACGCCGTCAGCGAGTACTGGTCGGCCTTGGTGACGTCCTGCCAGGCCTGCATCGTCGCCGGTCCGACCGAGTCGCGCTTGCTGGCGATTTCGGCCAGGCAGTAGCTGGCCAGACCGTGGCCGGGCTGCGCCCGGAACGCCTTCTGGGCCGCCTCGTTGGCCTTGTCGAGCTTGGTGGTGCTCTGGTCGAGACACACCTTGGCGTCGTTCCACCCCTTGATCGCCGGGATGATCGCCTCGGCCGCCTTGCCACCGAAGTCGGCCAGCGGCTGGCCGGGGAGCTGCGCGACCGTCGCCACATGGCCGACATCGAGCGACGCGCTCGACCCGGAGACGCGCACGATGAGCGAGAAGCGGCCATCGGCGCCCTTGCTCAGCGTCGACGTGACCACGGTCCGGGCATCGATCTGGTTGGCCAGGCGCATCGCCGACGCGGCGTTGAGCACTTCATTGTCGGCGAAGCCGTAGGCAGCGAGCGCCGTGTTCATGTCACGCTTGGTCAGGATCGTGAACGTTCCCGCCACGGCCTTCGTGATCTTGTCGCGCATCCCGTCGCCGATCGCCACCGAAGCGGCCGAGTCGGTCGAGGTCGCGAGGGCCGGATTGGCCACCATGAGGCGCGGCGGCGGCGCAGCAGTGCGCCCACCGATCGAGGAATTGGCGCGAATCTGCGATGGGGCCGGCGAGGCCGAGGCCACCGTTGCGATGAGCGTGATCGACATGACGTGCTGCAACATCCCGTAGACCTCCGTGAGGTACGCCCTAAAAGACGGTCGAAGTGGCGTGCACAGACACGCCGACATGGGCGAAGAGGGATTCGAACCCCCGACATCCTGCGTGTAAGGCAGGCGCTCTAACCAGCTGAGCTATTCGCCCGCAGTCCTGCCGATCAGGCCAGCAGAGCCAGCGGGAAGAGCACGCAATAGCCGAGGACCAGCAGGACGGCGGCCGCGCTGGCCGAGCCGCTGACCAGGACCGCGTAGCCCGCCACCAGCGTCAGCAAGGCGACCCCGAGCAGGAGCAGATTGCGGCGCGTGAAGAGCGTCGTGGGACGCTCGGACTGCGTTTCTGAGTTTGACATAGCTCAGGAGCCTAGCGGTTCAACTCGGGTGGGTCAAGCGGAATCGGCAGAAATTCGTCAGTTGTAATCGGTTCGTCATCCGGCGGTAGGCTCCAGCCCACGTTGAGTGCCTCCCGCCGCGGTGCATCCAGATGCCGGCGATACGCCTTGGCCCATGCCAGGAGGAGTGCCAGCACCACCCAGACCCCACCCGTCGCCAGCCAGATCCCCCAGTTGTACCGCCGACGGGTCGCCAGGTGCCATGTGTCGGCAAATCGGTCCGCAGTGAGGCCGGTGGTCGCCAAAACCGCCTCCTCGAAGGGGGTGCCCCCCGCCAGCCGCTGGAGGAGCGGATCGAGCGTCCCGGTCGGGTGTCGCCGGCCGAGCTCGGCCACGGCCGACGCGGCCAGCGCATAGGCCGCGGTGGCGTCCCCTTCACTGCCACGCAACGAGGCGTCGAGCGCCGCGAGGGTCGGCACCCGACCGGCGGCCACCGCCAGGTTGAGCTGCAACGCCGCCAATCCGCCGTACTCACGGGACGCCAACACGGCATACCCTTCGTCGAACCAGAGTGGGACGCGGACCTTCACCTTGCGGTGGAGTGCCACGTGCGCCAGCTCGTGTCGGAGGGTGACGTCGGCGTCGCCGCCATCGGCGCGGAGCAGCACCATGCCGCTATTGGGGAGGGCCATGCCGGCGCCCCAGGAGGGGAGTCGGCCCCGCGACCAGCGCTGGAAGGTCTGACGATCGGGGACGATCGCCAGGGTGATCGGTCCCAGGGCGATCCGCCCCAGGCCAAGCCATTGCTGCGGCGCGGCCGCGACCGCCCCGAGCCGCCGGCCGAGCGGCTCCAGCCGGGGGACGGTCACCACGGTGACATTCCCGACGGTGAATTCCACCGCATCGCGGGGGACCGGCCCGCCCTGGAGGGCGAGCAGCAGGGTCAGGCCGGGGACCAACGTGGCGGCATCCCTCCGGCAGCCGTGACGGTCTCCAGATCCAGGCAGCGCGTCTGGTGCGGCGAATGCCGGATGCCGGCGCCGACCCGCCACGCCTCGCGCGCGTCGGCGGGCGCGCCGGCGTGCCAGAGGGCGATCCCGAGCTCGGCCCACCCTTCCCCGAGGTTCGGCCCCAACGTCACCGCGCGGCGGAGCGACGCCACGGCGGAACCGAAGTCCTCGCGGCGCAGCGCGACCACGCCCAGCCAGTAGTGGGCGTAGAGGACCGCGCGCGGATCGGCACTCGCGCTGGCCGTGACATGGCCGAGGTGGACGGCGGCCTCGTCGAATTGATCGCGCTGTAGCAAGGCGACGCCGACCGCGACCCGAGCGAGCCCGTTCGCCGGGTCGGCTTCAAGAATCGGGCGGCAGAGCGCCACCGCGGCATCGACCTCCCCGGTGCGCACCAACGCCCACGCCAGCAGCGCCCGCGCCGTCATGCTGGTGGCGTCCCGCGCGATGGCTTCGCGAAGTGCGGTCGCGGCCGCTGTCCAATCCGCAGCCGCCAGCGCACTCCACCCACGCTCGATGTAACTCGAGGCACCGATATGGTCATGCCGCACCGACACGGCCGCCTCACCGGGCAACGTCTTGAAGCGGTCGACCAACTCGCGAATCGACTCCTTGAACGTGGCGAGCTCGGTGATCAACGTCTCCGCCCGTCGGAAGAGTGCGACGATGTCCGCCTTGATCAGGGCACGCTGTTCGGCCGATGGAGCGGTCGCCAGCGCCGTGGCGAGCCGCGCGTATTCCGCCTGCAACGCGGGCAGGGTGTCGTCGGTCATTGACCCGCCCGCGAACCACTGAGGTTGGCCCGCGCCAGCGCGTGCTCAGGATTGAGCCGCACCGCTTCCTCCCAATGCTGCCGTGCGGTGGGCATGTCGGCGCGCCGGCAGGCCAGATTGCCGAGCTTGAAGAAGAGGTCGTCCCCAAGGGCCGGTGCGAGTTTCGCGGCGCGCAGGTAGGCCTCCTCCGCCTCATCCCATCGCCCGGCCCGATAGAGCAGGTCGCCGAGGTTCTTGGAGATCTGCGGAATGGTGGGGTCTTCGCCGAGCGCGTGGCGCAGGTGCGCCTCGGCCTCGCCCACCTCACCGGACGCCTCGAGCAGGACCCCCAGCGACGTGCGCAGCACGGGATGATCGGGGTACTGCGTGACGCCCTCGCGCACGGTGGCGAGAGAATCCTGCCACGCCTCGGACAGCGCCTGGGCGCAGCCACAGCCCCAGTACCAACGCGCCGGCGGTGTCGCCGTACCAATCAGGTCACGTGCCCGTGCGAAGCGCTCCAGCGCCGACGGCCCCTGGGCACGGCGCAGCGCAAGCAGGCCCCAACCAATCCAGAGGCGCGGGTCGTCCTTCTCGCGCTGGATCGCCTCGGAGAGGGCGGCGTCGGCCTCGTCGAGTCGGCCAAGTGCCTCGAACGCGAGCGCAAGATTGTGGAGCACGGCGGGGCGTGGACCGCTGCGCTCGGCGGCGAGCTTCAGCTGCGTGATCGCCTCCTCCCAGCGCGCCTCACGCAACGCGATCAGTCCGAGGTGGAACGGCCCCTCGCCGTTCTCCGGACGCAACTCCGCCACGCGGCGAAACTCGCGGTCCGCTTCTGCCAGCATGCCGGTGCGATAGAAGGCGATGCCGAGGTTGCGATGTTCGTCGAGTCGCGAGCCGCTCTCGCGGGGTGGCGCCGCTGGGGCCGTGGCGACACGCCGCAGCCGACCGGCACTCAGCAGCCCGTACAGGACACGGCACACCTCGAAGTCGGTCAGCCCGGTGGTGTCCATCAGGTCGCGCGCCGTGCGAATGCCATCCAGCAACGGCAGCAATCGCCGCTCCGTCTCGACCAGCGCCTCGTCGCCCTCGGCCCCGCCGCGCACGTCACCCTCGAGCGCGAAGACGGCATCGAGCGAGGGGATCTTCTTGGCGATGACGCTCCATTCGTCGACGCGTCGCGCGCCTTCGAGCAGGAGGCCGTCGGGATTGAGACGCAGTGCCGCTTCGGGTTCCTCGGGTCGGACACCGGCCTCGAACGAGAAGGTGCCGCTGGTCCAGGTGAAGAGCGTGTAGATCGTCTCCTCGACCTGCCGACGGACTTCGCCCTCGACATCCTCGGGGGTGAGGTAACCCAACTGGCGCAGCACCGCCCCGAGACGCTGCCCCGGCATCGCCTGCTGCACGGCGATGGCCTGCGCCAACTGCTCGGGACGCAGGCGCCCGGCGGCGAGGAGGCGCTCGCCCAGGCGATCGGGGCGCGAGACCATGCCGGCGAAGGTGATCCACCCGTCGTCAAACCAGATCGAGCCGAAGTTCCGCTCGTTGGCGACCGAGAGGCAGCCGGTGCGCCGCCCCAGGAAGAGCAGCTGCACGACGTCGGCCAGCGACGCTTCGCGGAGAGAGCCCTTGATCGCCATCAGCTCCACTCCTCCATCAACCGCTCGGCGATGTCGGGCCACGTCTCGATCATCTTCTCACGGGACCGAATGGCACCACCACCAGGCGCGAGGAGTCCGCTGCCGCGACGGGGCGGCCGTGGCGCCGGAGCCGCCGTGCCATCGAGGATGCTGCGCGCCGTCGTCAGCGTGAGTGGCGCCTGGCGTTCCTCGGCCGCCGCGAGGAGCCGTTGCACCAGCTGCTGCGTGTCACGCAGGGTGACGGCGGGGCGAGCAGCGAGATAATCGACCAGGTCGACATCGCTCGCCAGCGCACCAAGGAGCCGGACCACTTCCTGCACGCGCGCTTCACGATCCGGCGCCCCAAGCTCGAGCACGAGTCCGCCGGCGAGGCGCGTGGCGAGCCGCGGCTCGAACCCTTCCAGCTGCGACGGGGTGACCGTGGTGGTGAACGCCATCTGCCGCCCCGACTCGAGCAGCAGGTTGTAGAGCAGGTAGAGCTCCTCTTGCGAGCGCTCCTTGCCGGCCAGGACCCCGACGTTGTCGAGCAGCAACGCGTCGACGCGGCGCAACCGATGCCGCCAGCGGGTGATCGAGCCATCGGCCAGCGCCGCCACCAGGTCGTCGACGAACTGCTTGGCGTCGAAGACGGCCACACGCTTGAGGCCGGCGGCACGCAGTTCGTGGCCAAAGGCGTGCAGCAGGTGACTCTTGCCGGTGCCCGAACGCCCGACGATCACCATCGGGTTGTAGCGCTGCCCGGGGGCGGTCGCGGCGGTGTGGATCGCCTCGACGACATGTCGCGACGTCTGCCCGACGGCAAAGGCGGCGAGCGTGTAGCGTGGGACCGGGCCGGGCAGCGGCGCACCGCTCTCGCGCGCCTCTTCCACGAGGGCTTCCGCCTCGGCGAGCAGATCCGGGTCGTGCAATGACTGCTCGGAGAGCAGCGCCGGGGCCAGCGTCTCGATCTCCTGCCGGAGGACGCGCAGGCGTTCGACATCGGCCTCGTACTGCGCGAGGATCTCGGCAGGGTCGACCGCCACCTCCTCGGCGAGGAGTGCCTCCAGGCGCGACGTCCGCATCCCTTCGGCGCCGAAGCGCAGCATCGCCTCGGTGATCCGCTGCCGCCACCGATCCACTTGCACCGCGACGGTCGCTGAGAGATCGGAGAGGAAGTCCGAGAACTCGTCGAGCGCCGGGGCCTCGTCAGGCTCCACGGCAATCGGCTCTGCCACGACCGGCTCGACGACCACGGCGCCGTGCCCGAGGCTCAGCATCAGTTGCCGTACCTGGTCGCTCGCGAGCGGTGCGGTCTGGACGGCCTGCTGCGCCACGAGGCGATTGTGCGCGCCAAGCAACTCGCGGACGGTGGTGATCGGCAGCTGGGCGACGACGTCAAGCACCTCGGGCGCGAAATGCACTTGCCGGTCGTTGCTGCGGCGAGTGAGGATGGCCAGGCGTGTCTCGTAGTCCGGTGCACCGATGTCGATCACCAGGCCGCCGGCGAAGCGGCGGATCAGCCGCTCATCCAGCGACTGGATCTCCTCGGGGGGACGGTCGCCGGCGAGCACGATCTGTCGATCGGCCGCCATCAACAGGTCCATCAAGCGGAGGAGCTCCGCCTGCAGCTCACGGCGATCCGACAGCAACTGGGCATCGTCGAGCAGGACGACGTTGGCCTCGGTGAAGCGGCGGCGATACGCCTCCGCCTGACCGGCGGCAATGGCTGCCTGATAGGCCTCGACGAAATCGTCGACCGTGACGTACTCCACCACGCGCGAGGCATCGATCGCCAGCGCCTCGTTCCCGATCGCCATCAGCAGGTGCGTCTTACCGAGGCCTGGGCGGGCATAGATGAAGAGCGGGTTGTAGACCGCACCCGGCGATTCGGCGACGGCCTTGGAGGCGGTAAAGGCAAGCCGATTCGCCGAACCGACGACGAAGCTCCCGAAACGCGCGTGGGGATTCAGCATGCGCCGCTCACGTTGCTGCCTCGGGGAGGGCGATCACCTGGCGCATCACGGTCGCGATGAGCGACTGCAGGGCGCGGAAGACTCCTTCGCCGCGGACTAGATCGCAACGAAAGAGCGGCGCCCCCTCGGGGTTGAGGATCGCGGCGAGCACGGGCTCGTCCAGCAGCAACTCTTCGGGCAGGTCCTGCTTGGTCACGGCGAAGACCACCGGCAGCACCCGCGTGGTCCCGTTGGCGTCCGGCCACTGGGCGTAGAGCGCGGCGAGCGCCGCGATGTTGGCCTCGAGCCGACTCGCCTGCGCATCCACCACGAAGAGGACGCCATCGGCCTGGGCCAGTACCAGGCGCCGAGTGGCGTCGGCCTGTTCTTGCGCCGGCACGGCATAGAGGTGGACGCGGGTGCGCCAGCCGGCGACGTCGCCGAGGTCGAGTGGCACCCAATTGAGCGGCAGTCCGACATCGGATGGCTCGCCGACCGGTTCCTCGTCGCCTCGGTGCGCGAGGGCGATCCGTTCGTGGATCGCGCGCAGCACGGCGCTCTTCCCGGCACGCGCCGCGCCGTACACGACCAGCGTGAGCGAGAGCGTCCTGGCGTCCTGATCGAGGCGCGCCATGCTCAGGTCCCCCCGAAGAGGGCGCGCAACGACGCATCGAGTTCGCGCTCGAAGCCTTCGGCCAGCACCTCTCGCACCGGCACGCTGCGCGGGGCGGCGGCGGCGAGCCGCTCGACGAAGCGCTGGAAGAAGAGCCGGACGAGGCCAACCGTGGATTGCTCCCCGAACGCGACCAATGCGATCCAGCGGCCGCGCGGCGTGTCGAAGCCGGCGAGCCAGAGGCCGCGTTGCACACCCTGGTGCACCACCACGCGATAGCCGCCGGTGGCATCCACCATCCGCGCGAGTTCGCCGGTCGTGGCGAGGATACCGGCGCCGAGCGACGCCGCCGCCATGACATCGAGAGACCTGGCGAAGCCGTGTTGCGCGATCACCTGCCCGGAGGCCGTGGTGATCAGGGCGAGCCGTGCCGCGGACTCCCGCAGGAACTCGGCGAGCGGTGCCTCCACCCACGGTTCGAGGACGCGCATCAGTCCACCGCCCCGGCGAGGTCGCCCAGCAGGACGCGCAGCCGACCGACTTCGGCCCCCGGCTCGGCGACCGCCACCAGCCAGAGCGGGGTCCCGGCATCGACGGCGAGCAGGGTGCCACTGTCGCCCGCGAGATGGATGAGCCGCGGTGCCGCGGTCGGAATGCTGCGGGCCACGCGCGTGGCGCGCGCGACCAGGGCCGCCACGAGGGCGGCGACATCGGCACCGTCCAGTTGATCCATCGCGGCCTCGGCCACGACCAGACCGTCATCACTCGCCACGAGCGCCGCGCCGCGCACCCCCGGGATCGCGATCACCTCGCACAGCAGCCGCTCCCAACGCTCGAGGCTCATTGGAGACCGCCGATCCATTGCGTCGCCACGGTGGCGGCACGCTGCGCGATGGCGAGCAGTCGGCCGATCGGTGTTGCGGCGCTGCGCACCGCGAGCAGCGCCGCACCGGGGCGACCGGGAGCACGGCGAGACGAGCGTCGGCACACTCGACGACCAGGTACTTGACGCCGCCGAGGCCGAGCAACCGCGCACTGCGCGTCGCTTCGCGCAGCAACCCGGCCGTCTCCGCCGCCGCGGCGTCCGCAGCGTCGGCACTGCGCTCGGGACCCACGCCACCACTCAGCCGCATCCCGTCGGCATCGCAGAGGAGCAGGCCACTGGCCGGATCATCGAGTCGAATTGGCTCATCGGCGGGTACTGACGGGCGACGACTGCGCACCCGGTCGAGCGCACCGAGCAACGTGGCATCGTGCGGGGCGCGAGCCACGGCCAATTCGAGATGGCGTTCGGCGGCAGCGAAGTCGTGGCCACGGAAGGCCAGGAAGGCGAGTCCCTTCAAGGCACCGAGGTGGCCGGGCTCGCAGGCCAGCGCGGCGCCCCATGCTTCGGCGGCGGCGCGATCGTCGCCCCGATCGGCCTCGATGCGACCGAGCAAGTCATGGCCGGCGGCGAGGGTCGGCCATTGACGCAGTCCGTTCATCGTGACGGTGGCCGCCGCGTCGAGTTGGCCGTGCTGCCGCAACCGCTCCCCGAGGTCGAGGAACGACGGCGCGCCCGCAGGCGTCGACGAAGGGGAGAACGAATCACTCACGATGGTCGTGCAATGCCTCCAGCATGGTGCGTGCGGCGGCGATCAGCGCCCCGGCTTCCTGCGCCAATGTCGGGTCGGCCTGTTGCCAGGACTCCCAGGCGCGGATGGCGCGGTCGAACCGCCCTGCCCCGACTTCCGCGAGGCCCAGCAGCCGCCATGCCTCGCGATCGGTGCGGACGCTGCCGACCCGCTGTTCCAACAACGCGACGGCCTCATCGTAGCGGCCCGCCTCGATGGCAGCGCGCGCCGCCAAGGCATCGTTGGCCGGTGCCGCCGCCAGTTCAAGTATAGTGGCCCCCTGCAGTGCCCGGACGCGATCACCAACCGTCTCCAGCGGCTCGTCGAGGGTCCCGGCGATTGCACTGACGTCCCGGCGCCCATCGACCGCATCGAGGATCCGCCAATCGAGCGGGTCGAGCTCCGGCGGCGCTCCCACCGCGAGCCGATCGTCGGCCACGAAGACCGGAATCGCGTGGAAATCGTCGAGGAGCGCCGCGAGCTCCACCCGCTGCGACTCGCGCCCCACCAGTTCCAGCAGGATGGTGTCGACCGCGATGTCGAGCGGCCCGTCATGGCCCTGCTCTTCGGCAAAGTCGAATCGCCCACGGGCCCAGTGCAGCATGTCCGCGAGGGTCCGCATCGCGAGCTCGTGTTGCATCGCGTCGCGCGACTCGGTGGCGAGGTCCGGGCGAATGGCATCGGTGACGGAGAGGTGGCGCGCCACCAGGGCTCGCTCGACCGCGGCCTCGCCCGCGTCGGGCTCGACCGACACGACCCGGCCGGCGCGCAACCTGACCGTGCGCGGTGCCGCCGGATCCAGTCCGACCACCTGCAAGGTGCCGTGCCGCGCGCCGCGTCCCAGCAACTGCAACACCTCGACCAAGCCGATCTCGTGTAGTGGCCCGTGCATCGGTCAGCCCGCCCGCGCGGCAAAGAGTGCGGCGAGCTGGCGCGCCGAGCGTGCGTGACGGCGTGACATCGTACCGAGGGGACTCTCGGGATCGGTGCGACCCACCGCCTCCCAGTCGGCCAGCGCCTCGTCGTATCGCCGCAGCTTGGCAAGCACGACGCCGCGGTGGAAGAGGGCCGCGGGTTGGGCCGGATCGCGAACGAGCACCTGATCGAAGACCGCGAGCGACTCCCCCAGGTGCCCGGTCTCGAGCAACGAACGCCCCAGCGCCAACAGCACCTCGTCGGTGCCGTCGGACGCACCAGGGCGCTCGCTCCCCGCCGGGAGCTCCACTGGGATACTGCCGGGCACCGGCGTCAGCAGCCACACCTGCGGCAGATACCACGGCGAGAGCAGCAGCCCACGTCGCGTCGCGGCGAGTGCGGCGGCGGGGTGGCCCAGCCTGTCATGCGCGAGGCCGAGGGTGAAGTGCGCGCGGGCCAGGTCGTGCTCGAGTTCCACGGCGACCTCGAGCGACTGCAGGGCATCGGCGGCGGCACCGTCGAGGAGTGCCGCGTAGCCCGCGAGCGCGTAGAGCGCCGCCGTCGGCGCACTCGCCGTCAGCGCCTGGGTGACCGCACGGCGCGCGGCCGGCACCTCGCCGCGTCGCAGGAGGGCGAGCGCATGATTGTGCGTTGCCCACGGGGCGCCGCCGGCAATGGCGCGCTGCCACGCGCTGTTCGCGGCGTCATGCTCGTGGCGTTGTTCGTGGAGCACCGCGAGCCCGTCGGACGCGGCAGCCGCGAGATGCGAGACGGAGACGGCGGCGAGGTAGCAGGTCTCCGCGACAGCAAGCGCCCCTTCGCGATGCGCGGCGACGGCGGCCGCCAGCGCCGATGCGCCACCGGAGATGTCGACCGGCGGGTGACGTGTGGCGCTGGCGGGGGCGAGAAGGAGACCGTCATTCCGGCCGGTGACCAACCGTTCAAGCGTCTGCCACGCGGCGCGCGGCGCGCCGGGTTGCGCCACGGCCTCCCGCACGGCCTCGATCGCCGCCGCGTGACTGCCACGACGCGCGGCGAACCAGGCGAAGTTGGTGAGCGTCGCCGGGGAGGCCGCGCCGAGGCGTCGGCGCAGCGCCGCGATGCGCGCCGCTTCCGGACCCTCGGGGGTGGCCATCTCAGTCGAGCCGGATCGCCTCGAGGATCGCCTGGATCGAGGCCTGGTCGGGCATCAGCAGAAACGCGCCGGTCAGCGGCGCTTCGGCGCCCTCGGCGCGGAAGGCGGTGTCGACACAGAAGACCAGGTCCGATCGCGACTCATTCGGATCCACCGTCGCCGCGATGGCGTCGGCAGTCCGGCCGATCGTCAACGAGGGGACGGAGGGGAGCAACATCATCCCCATGAAATTCGACAGCGCGGTCAGGTACGCCGAGCAGACGATGTTGCCGACTTCCTTGAGACCCGACTGCTCCAGTTCGCCGAGGGCCCGCTGCGGACCGATCGGACGGCGGAGGATCAGGTCGCAGAGTCGCGTCGCATCGGCCTCGCCGAAGACCAGCAACGAGCGGCCGGTGAGGTCGCCGAGCATCCGCATCGCCACCACGGCGACGTGGTCGCCGAAGAGCGAGACCATCGCGGGCACTTCGCCGAAATTCACGCGCCGCACCTGCGGCACCGAAATCATGATCCGCCGATCGGTCAGCTGTGACAGCGCCGTGGCGGCGTGCCCCGCGCCAATGGTGGCAACCTCGCGGAGACCATCGCGGCGAAGGGTGTCGAGGTCATTGGGATTCGTCATCTGCACTCCAAGTGAAGTCGGACAAATCGATGATCGATCATCGATCATCGATCATCGATTCCTACACTACGCTGGCCAGGTCGAGCAGCAACGCCGGTCGACCATTGTCGAGCACCGTCGCGCCGGTGATCCAACGCGGCATCCCGCGCGGTCGATCCATCGGCTGCACCACGGCATCGACCTGGCCGTGAATCGCATCGGCCAGGAGAGCGACGCGCTGCCCGTTGGCTTCGAAGACGAGCGCCGGGCGGCGGGCGGGTGGCGCCTCGCCGCGATAGAGCAGCAAGCGCCGCAGGTCGAGCACCGGGATCAGCTCGCCACGCAAATCGATCACCGCACGGCCATCGACGTGCTGCACCGCCTCCGGTTCCCACGGCAGGAATTCGGCGACGTGCGTCAGCGGCATGACGTAGCGCTCCTCCCCGATCGAGGCGACCAGCGCCCGCACAATGCCGAGGCGGGTCGGCAACCGCACCACGAAGGTCGTGCCCCGCCCCGGCACCGTGGTGAGGGAGAGCGACGCGCCGAGGTCGTGCAAGCGGGACGCCACGACATCGAGCCCGACGCCACGGCCGGAGACATCCGTCACCGAGGCCGCCGTGCTGAAGCCGGGCCGAGCCAGCACGGCGAGCAGTCCGTCGTCATTGAGCGA
Organism: Gemmatimonadota bacterium; assembly: GCA_016704275.1. Classification (NCBI taxonomy): domain Bacteria; kingdom Pseudomonadati; phylum Gemmatimonadota; species Gemmatimonadota bacterium. The sequence continues at coordinate 206,030 of JADJAK010000005.1, read as the reverse complement.
GGCATCGGATTCGAGAATCCCCTGCGCCACCGCCCGCGCGGCGACGGCCCCCCGATCGATGCCGCGGCCATCGTCACTCAGTTCGAGCACCACCGAATCCCGATCGCGGCGTGCCTTGAGCGACACCGACCCGGCCGGGCGCTTGCCGAGGGCGCGGCGCACGTCGGGGGATTCGAGGCCGTGGTCGACGGCGTTCCGCAGCAGGTGGATCAGCGGCTCGGCCAGTTGATCGAGCACGGCGCGGTCCACCTCGAGTTCCTCGCCCTGCACCTGCACCGTCACCTCTTTGCCGAGCTGCCGGGCGAGGTCGCGCACGATCGGCGGGATCCGCTCGAACACCTCGCTCAACGGCGCGAGGCGGACATGGAGAATCCGGTCCTGCAGCGTGTCGAGTCGGCGCGCCATCACCTGCGCCGCACGTGCCACCGGCGACAGGGTGTCCCGCTCGGCGTGGCGCTCGAGTTCCTGCCGAGCCGTCACCAGCCCGCCGAGGTCCTCGAAGAGCGCATCGAGGCGATCGAGGTCGACGCGGACGATCCGTGCCGGCGCGGCGGCCTGTCCGCTCGGGGCGGCCTCACCCTCGGCTGCCGCGGCGGCCTCGCAGCCGATGGCGATCTGGTCGAGCGTCGCCTCGAGGTCACGAAGCCAGGCCCGATCCGCCGGGTCGCCGCTATCGCGCACGGCGACGATCGCGCTCTCGGTGGTGTGGGCCAGTTCGGCGATCGCCTCGTATTCGAGCGAGGCGGCCATGCCCTTGATGGTGTGGAGGGTGCGGAAGACCTCGTCGGCGGGGGCGCGCTCGGCGGGGTCATCGCGCCAGGCCGCGAGGGCCCGGCGCGCGCCGGCCAGCAGCGAGCGCGACTCCGCCGCGAAGAGCGCGACGTACCGCGCCCGCCGCACCTCGGTCATCCCGCCAGAACGCGCTGGACGGCCTCGAGGACGCGGGCCGGCTGGAACGGCTTGACGACGAAATCCTTGGCCCCGGCCTGAATCGCCTCGACCACGAGCGCCTGCTGCCCCATGGCGGAGCACATCAGGATCTTGGCGTCGGGATGGGCCGTGACGATCGCCCGGACGGCGTCGATCCCGCCCATGTCCGGCATCACGATGTCCATGGTCACGATGTCGGGGAGGAGCGCCTTGTACCGCTCGACGGCCTGCAGGCCGCTTTCGGCCTCGCCGACGACGTCATAGCCGGCCCCGGTGAGAATGTCGGCGATCATGGTTCGCATGAAGATCGCGTCGTCGCAGATGAGCACCCGATGGGCCACGCTGGCCTCCGGCTGAAGGGTCAGGCAAAGATCGCGGATGCGACCTGGTCGAGGTCCAGCGTTGCAAGGCCCGTGCGCGGCTCGGCGGCCAGCTCCACGACCCCGTCGACGGCCACCGCGAAGCGGTGTCCCCCGGCGTCCACGACGACCACGTCGACCTCTCCCCCAGTATCGCCCGACAGCCCCAATGCCCGGATAGGGTCGGCCACGGTCAGCACCCGGCCGCGGTGATTGACCATCCCCCGGACCGCCGGTGGGGTGCCCGGGACCCGCGCCACGACCGCCTCGCGGAGGACCTCGATCACGCCGGTGACCGGGATGAACCAGCGGGTGCCGGCGACCCGGACGACCAGCCCGCCCACCCCGGCCCGCTCAGCCATCCGACCCGAAGAAGCCGATCGCGTCCAGGACCTCTTCCCGCGGCATCGTCAGGTCCCCGGCGCCGGCGGCCTGAAGCAATGGCCAGAGGTCGGCCGGCCAGGCCGAGCGCAGCTCCAGCGGCACCCCGCTGCTCGGGTGGCGGAACGCCAGAAGGGCGGCGTGAAGTGCCTGCCGGGGGGCCAGGGCCTCGAGTTCCTTCGCCTTGGCCTTCCCCACCCCGGTGATTCGCTTGGCCCCACCGCCGGGGTAGACCGGGTCTCCCACGATGGGGTGCCCGATCGACTCGAGGTGGACGCGGATCTGGTGGGTCCGGCCGGTGTGCAGCTCGAGCCGGACAATCGAGACCGGCCCAAGCCGGACGATCGGGAAGGCATCGGTCCGAGCGGCCCGTCCATCGGCCTGGATCGACATCCGCTTCCGGTCCTTCGGGTGCCGTGCCAGGGGCGCCTCGATGATCACCTTCTCCTCGTCGAGGTGGCCCCAGACCATGGCGGCATAGACTCGCGAGACGCGCCGCGCGGCAATCATCTGCCCGAGGCGACGGTGGGCCAGGTCGGTCTTGGAGACAATCAGCAGTCCACTGGTGTCGCGGTCGAGCCGGTGCACGATGCCGGGCCGTCCCTCGGCACCGCCGGCGAGCGTGGTGCCCCGAGCCACCAGGGCGTTCACCAGCGTGTCATCCCAGTGCCCGGGGGCAGGATGCACGACGAGGCCCGCCGGCTTGTCGATGACGGCGAGGTCTTCGTCTTCGTGGATGACGGTCAGGTCGATCGGATTCGGCGTGATCCGCCGCGGTTCCTCGGTCTCGGGAATGTCGACCGTGACGACGTCGCCGCGCGCCAGGAGATGCGACGCACGGAGCACCTTGGCGCCGCAGCGAATGTGACCGGCGGCGACGATGCGCGCCGCCACCGTGCGCGAGAGTTGCAACTGATCGGCGAGATAGCGGTCGAGCCGCTCTGCCTGCACTGGGACGACGGAGAATTCCACGACCGGGCCTGACCGCCTAGGCGGTCGGCGCGGGAGCGCGCCGCGCATCCTCGCGCCAGAGAGAAATCGCGAGGGCCAGCGCCCCGCAGGTGACAGCAATGTCGGCGACATTGTAGGTCGGCCAGCGCAATCCTTCGCCGATCCCCATGTCGATGAAGTCGACCACCCCGCGCGCCGAGAGGACGCGATCGATGAGGTTGCCGACCGCGCCACCCGCCACGAAGGCGAGGGCGAGCTGACGGAAGCGGTCGGCCACGTCGGCCTCCCGCCACATCTTGTACAGCACGACGACAGCGACGCAGGCGATCAGCATGAAGGCCCAGCGCGAATAGCTGCCGAGATGGAGCCCGAAGGCGGCGCCGGTGTTGTACACCAGCCGCCATCGGGTGAAGTCCCCGATGACCGGGATGGGCGCGTCGCCCCACACCAGACGGCTCTCCGCGATCATCTTGGTGATCCGGTCGAGCAGCACGGTGACGGCAAGCACGCCCCAGAACGGGACCCGGCGATCAGCGCTTCTTGGCATCCTCTTCCTTCTCCTTGCAGGAGATGCAGAGTCGGGCGTGGGGCAGTGCGTCGAGCCGTTCGAAGTCGATCAGCGCGCCGCACTGATGGCACTTGCCGAAGTTCGCGGGGCTGTTGTACAGCCGGCGGAGCGCCTCGTTGAGGTGCCACAGGTAGCGGCCTTCCTTGGAGGCCATCAGGAACTGCTTCTCGCGTTCCATGGCATCGGTGCCCTGATCGGCCATGTGGAGCGAATACGACGAGAGGTCGCCGTCGGCGCCCTGCAGCGTGTTGTTGAACTGCTCGTCGTAGTAGCCGAGTTCCTTCATGACGCGCGCGCGCTCCTCCAGGAGCCGCCCCTCGAGATGCTTGAGCTGGGTCTTGGTCACGATGCGTTCACCTGTGCGGGGCCGGAATGGGTCCGGCCGTTCCCGAGCTGGCGTACCGCGAGTGCGCCAGCGTGTCCCTCGACTTCGAATGCCTCCTGCCGATCGGGCTCCGTCGCGGCCTCCCCGATCGTGAACTCGCGCGCCAGCGTCTCGCCGGCGATGTACTCCTGATGCACCCGCGCCGCGTCGAGCAATGCGGCATCCCCCGTCAACGAGAGCGCGATACGCGCGCTCACCGCAAAGCCGGCATCCTTCCGGAGCCGCTGGACGCGACTCACCAGCTCGCGGGCGAGCCCTTCCTGGGCCAGCGCCGGCGTCACGACCGGATCGAGCGCCACCACGAACGGCCCGGCACTCGCCACCGGCCAGTCGGTGACCACTTCGCGCTCGATGGTCACGTCCTCGGGGAGGAGCGTGTAATCGGCGGTGACGGTCTCGCCTTGCTCGAGCGCACGCAGTTGGTCGGCGGTGAGCAGCGCCACCGACGCGGCGACTCCCTTCACTTCGGCACCGAAGCGCTTGCCCAAGGTCCGGAAGTTCGGCTTGCCGCGCAGTCGGACAAGATCGGCGTCCGACGTCACGATCTCGACACGCTTGACGTTGGTCTCGCCCTGCAGCAGCGGAATCAACGCGTCGAAGTCGGCGCCGCGCACCTCGACCGGGACGGCGACGCGGATCGTGGCCAGCGGCTGCCGGACCCGAAGCGATGCCGTCTCCCGCGCCGCACGGCCGAGCGAGGCCAGGCGCCGGATGCCGTCCATGGCCCGGTCGAGCGCCGGGTCCAGGCGGCCAGCATCCACCGGGAACGGCGCCAGGTGCACGGAGGTTCCCGTCATCGCCCGGTGGAGCCAGTCGCTGGCGAACGGCGCCGCCGGGGCGAGCAGGCGCGACACCGAGACCAGCGTCTCGCGCATGGTGGCCACCGCCGACGGATCGGCCTCGCGGCCAGGCGCCCAGAAGCGACCACGATTGAGCCGCACCCACCAGTTCGACAGATCGTCGACGACGAACTCGGTCAGCGCGCGCACACCAGTGGTCACGTCGTAGCCATCGAACGCCGCCCGCACCGCCGCCACCGTGGCGTCGAGACGCCCGAGCAGCCAGCGATCGGCGAGCGGACGGTCCGCCGCGGCCGGGGCCGCCGCGCCGTCGGGGCCGGCGTACAGCGAGAAGAAGTGGTACGAGGCGCGCAGCGTGTTGAGGAAGCCACCCGCGGTCTCGACGAGTTGCCGCTCGTCGAAGCGCTTCGGCTGCCAGACCTGACTCGACAGCACCATGTAGAGGCGCGCCGCATCGGCGCCGTGCTTCTCGACCAGCTTCCACGGATCGACGACGTTGCCCTTGCTCTTCGACATCTTGTGACCACTGGCGTCAAGCACCAGCTCGTTCACGATGACGTTGCGGTACGGCGCCGCATCGAACGCCGCCGTGCCGATCGCCAGCAGCGAGTAGAACCAGCCACGCGTCTGGTCGATCCCCTCGCAGATGTAGTCCGCCGGGAAGTGCCGCTCGAACTGCTCGACGTTCTCGAACGGATAGTGCCACTGCGCGTACGGCATCGACCCGGAGTCGAACCAGGTGTCGATCACTTCCGGCACGCGGCGCATCGTCCCGCCGCCCGGCGCGGGCCAGGTGATCTCGTCGACCCACGGCTTGTGGACGTCGAGGTCGCCGGTCGGCGTGAAGCCGGCCTTCTCCTTGAGTTCCGCAAACGAGCCGATCACCTCGACGTACTCGGGATCGCGGTCACTGACCCAGATCGGCAGCGGCGTGCCCCAGTACCGCTCGCGCGAGAGGGCCCAGTCGATGTTGTTGCCGAGCCATTCGCCGAAGCGCCCGGTGCCGACCTCGGGCGGATGCCACGAGATCCCGGCATTCAGCTCCTGCATCCGCGCCTTGACCGACGACGTCCGCACGAACCACGACTCGCGGGCGTAGTAGATCAGCTTGCTGTGGCAGCGCCAGCAGTGCGGATAGCTGTGGATGTACTGCTCGGTCTTGAGATGCCGGCCGAGCTCCTTGAGCTTCCGGATCAGCATCTCGTTGGTGTCGTCGGCGGTCACCAGCTGACCGTTCAGCTCCGGCCACGACGTCCCGACAAAGGTGCCGTCGCCCGCGACCGGGCGCACCAGCGCGAGCCCATGCTCGCGGCCAGCGGCGTAGTCGTCCGCGCCGAACGCCGGCGCCATGTGCACGAGGCCCGAGCCGTCATCGGCGGTGACGAACGCGCCCGTCACCACAATGGAGTGCGCCCCGTCGGCCGGCATCGTCACGATGCCGAACGGCCGCGCGTAGCGGAGTCCGGCGAGCTGCGCCCCCGGCACACTGGCGCCCATCGTGGTGCCCTCGCCCAGCAGCTCTGCCGCCTTGGCCGCACGCGACGCGGCGAGCACGAAGGTCCGCCCCGGATGCGCCGGCGACGTGAACTCCGCGTACTCCAGCTCCGGATTCACCGCGACGGCCACGTTGCTCGGCAGCGTCCACGGCGTCGTGGTCCAGACGACCAGCTCGCGCCCCGAACCGTCGCTGAGCGGGAAGGTCACGTACACCGACTTGTCCTTCACCTCTTGGTAGCCCAGCGCGAGCTCATGCGAGGAGAGCACCGTCCCGCAGCGCGGGCAATACGGCGAGACGCGGTGACCACGGTACAGCAGCTCCTTCTGGAAGAGCCGCTGCAGCAGCCACCAGACCGACTCGACGTATTCCTTGGTGCAAGTCACATAGGCATTGTCGTAGTCGAGCCAGTACCCGGTGCGGTTCGAGAGCTGCACCCATTCGTCGCGATAGGTGAAGACGCTCTCGAGGCACTTCTTCGAGAACTCGGCGACGCCATACGCCTCGATGTCCTTCTTGCCGGCGAAGCCGAGCTGCTTCTCGACCTCGAGCTCGACCGGGAGGCCGTGCGTGTCCCAGCCGGCGATCCGCGTGACCCGCTTCCCCTGCATCGCCTGGTAGCGGCAGATCAGGTCCTTGATGGTGCGCGAGAAGACGTGGTGAATGCCGGGACGACCGTTGGCGGTCGGCGGGCCCTCAAAGAACACGAAGCCTTCGCCGTCGGCGGTCGCGGCCTGCACCTGCTGGAAGAGCCCCTCGGCGTCCCAGCGCGCGAGGAGATCGCGTTCGAGCGCGTCGGCGCCACCGTCCGGCCACGCAGGGTGGCGGGCGGCGGTGAATTCGGTCGAGGGTGTTTCGTCAGCGCTCACGTGGTCGTCGGTCAGGGTTGGGGCCGAGGCCCGAAAAGAATCGATCCGAGGCGGAGCATCGTCGCTCCCTCCGCCACGGCGGCCGGGTAGTCCCCCGACATCCCCATCGACAACTCGGGGAGCCGGTGACCCTCGGCCTGCATCTGGTCTCGCAACGTCCGCAGCATGGCAAAGGTGCGCCGCTGGACGGTCTCGTCGTCGGTGAACTCGGCCATCGTCATCAGGCCATCGACCCGGAGGCGCGGCATCGTGCGCATCGCGTCGAGCAGCGCTGCGAGGTCGGTCGGCTCCACCCCGCCCTTCTGCGGCTCGGCAGAACAGTTCACCTGCACCAGCACCGGCTGGACGGCGGTCGACTCGGCTCGGCGGTCGAGTTCGGCGGCCAGCTCCGCGCGGTCCACCGAATGGATCAGGGCGAACTGCCCCACCGCCTGCCGTGCCTTGTTCCGTTGCAGCCCGCCGATCAGGTGCCACTCGACCGCGAGGTCGGCGGTCGCGGCCATCTTGGGGAGCGCTTCCTGAACCCGGTTCTCGCCAACGGCATCCAATCCGGCGGCCGCAGCGGCCCGGACAGCCTCGGGACCATGGGTCTTGGTCACCGCCACGATCCTGACCGGGTGGGTCCACCCGCCGGCCTGCTGCTGCTCGGCGATCACGCCCCGTATGGCGGCGATTCGGCCCGTGAGGCCCGGTTCTGGCATAACTGGGAAATATAGCCGGAGGGGGGTGGCCAAGCCCGTCCCGCCCCCCACCTTGACGCCACCCCCGTGCCGGGGGAGTATCCGGTATCCCTCCCAACCCCACGGACCGATGGACGCTGCCCGTTCCGACGTGACCACCCTCCTCGCCGCCGCCTCGAGCGGCAGTCCCGACGCCCTGTCGGCACTGCTCCCCGTGGTGTACGACGAGCTGAAGCGGATGGCCGCCGGACAGCTCCGTCTGGAACGGGACGACCACACCCTGGGGGCCACCGCGCTCGTCCATGAGGCGTTCCTCCGGCTGACAGGTGGCACCACGCCGACCTGGGAGAACCGGGCCCACTTCTTCGGGATCGCCGCCCAGGCGATGCGCCGCATTCTGGTGGAACACGCCCGCCGCCGGAACGCCCAGAAGCGCGGCGCCAAGCATCAGGTGACCCTCGACTCGCAGGTCGACCTGGCCGATGGCGCGCCGAGTGAGGAAGTGGTGGCCGTCGACGAGGCCCTCAACCGGCTCGCTGCCCTCGACGCGCGCCAGGCGAAGATTGTCGAGCTGCGCTACTTCGTCGGCCTCTCGATCGAGGAGAGCGCCGACGTCCTCGGCATCTCCCCCGCCACCGTGAAGCGCGACTGGACCTTGGCCCGCGCCTGGCTGCACCGCGAACTCCAGGCGGCCTGACGGTGGCGCTGCCGGCAGATCGCTGGGGCGAGCTCTCCACGCTCTTCGCCGAATTGATCGACCTCCCTGCCGCCGAGCGCGCCACGCGCCTGGCGGCACTGGCGCACGACGCTCCCCTCCATGCTGAGCTCTCCTCCCTGCTCGCATCCGCCGACGACGTCGGCGAACGATTCGAGCAGGCGGCGTCGATGCCTTCAGCGAGTGCACCAGCGATGGTGCCAACCATGGGCCGTCGGGTCGGGCAGTACGAGTTGCTCCGGGAGATCGGTCAGGGCGGGATGGGGACGGTGTACGAGGCACATCGCGCCGACGATCAATACCGCAAGCGCGTCGCGATCAAGATGGTTTCGCTCCTGGGCGACCGGACGCAGGCACTCGCCCGCTTCCAGCGCGAGCGGCAACTCCTTGCGCGGCTCGAGCACCGGAACATCGCGGCGCTCCTTGATGGCGGCGTCACGCCCGAAGGCGAGCCGTACTTCATCATGGAGTATGTCGAGGGGCAGCCGATCGACCAGTGGTCCACCGCCCATCACCTCGGCCTCCGTGACCGACTCGCGCTCTTCCGCCAGGTCTGCGCGGCGGTGCAGTACGCGCACGAACACCTCGTGATCCACCGCGACCTCAAGCCGGGCAACATCCTCGTCGCGGAGGATGGCACCGTCAAGCTGCTCGACTTCGGCATTGCCAAGCTGGCCGATCCGACGGTGCTGGGTGGCGATGACCTGACCCATACCGGCGTGACGCCGATGACAGTGGCGTACGCCTCGCCCGAACAGCTGCTCGGCGGCGAGGTCACCACGGCCAGCGACATCTACTCGCTCGGCGTGGTGCTCTACGAACTGGTGACCGGCGTGCGTCCCTTCGCACCCACTGCGCGTGGTGCCCTGGTCGAGCGCGGCGTGCCGACGGCGCCGAGCCGCGCGGTCACGGCCGAGTCGGCGGTCAGCGAGCAGGACACGGCCGCCCGGCTGCGCCGTTCGCTCGCCGGCGACGTCGACTCGATCGTGCTGATGGCGCTGCGCCCCGAGGCAGAGCGCCGGTACCGGACCGCGCAGCAGCTGGGCGATGACCTGCAGCGCTATCTCGGCGGCCTGCCGGTGCTCGCACAGCCGGACACCATCGGCTACCGGCTGGGGAAGTTTGCTCGGCGCAACCGGATGGCGGTGGCTGCAGCGGCGCTCGCCGTGGTGGCGCTGGTCGGCGGCACCGTCGTCTCGCTGCGGCAGGCGCAGGTGGCACGCGCCGAGCGGGACCGCGCCGTCTTCGAGCAGCAGCGCACCGCGCAGGTGACGCAGTTCTTCCGCGACGTGCTCTCGGCTGCGAAGCCGCAGGAGTCGGGCAAGGGGACGACGGTGGTCGAGGCGATCGATCTGGTGATCCCGCGGATCGACTCGTCGTTCGGTAGTGCCCCCGACCTGCGCGCGGCGATCAAGAACACGCTGGCGTCGACGCTGATCGACATGGGGCTGTACGACCGCGCGCGGCCGCTGATGCTCGATGCGGTGCGGCTGCAGGATTCGCTCGGCGAGCAAGTGTCGCTGCGCGAGCGGGCCGACGGCCTCTACAACCTGGCAGGGCTGGAGACGGAGATCGGGTCGCCGGAGCGGGCGGAGTCGCTCTACCGGCGATCGCTGGTGATGTACGGCAAGGTGCCCGGGATCGACTCGGTCGAGATCTACCGGGGGATGAACAACCTCGCGAATGCCATCTCCGAGCAGGGGCGGGTCGCCGACGCCGCCGCGGTCTACGCGCAGGTTGCCGACCGTATCGCCGCGCTGCGCCCCGATGTGAGCTCGGCCGTGGCGCTCACCAACTACGCCACCGCGCTCGCCACGCTGGGGCGGTATGTGGAGGCGGAGCCCCGGCTCCGTTCGGCGGCGGCAATCTTCGCGAAGACGCGTGGACCGGATGATGTGCGCGTCGGCAATGCGTTGCAGCCGTTGGCGGGGGCGCTGCTCTTCCAGGGGAAGTACGCCGAGGCCGATAGCGTGGCGCGGCGAGCGATCGCGATCTACACCGCCACGCTTGGTGCAGACAATCCGGGGACGCTGGCGGCGGTGCGGATGCGGATCAACATCCTGGCCGATGCGGGGCGGTGCGCCGAAGCGATCGCGCCGGCCGAGGGGATCGTGGCGCTGCGCGGGAAGGGGCTGAGCGAGCGCGACGCGTCACTCAACACGGCACTGCTCTTCCTCGGATGGTGCCAGGCCGAACTCGGCGATCCGGCACGCGGGGAGCGGACCGCACGCGAGGGATTGCGGCTGCGGCGCGCGGCGTTCCCGCCGAATCACTGGGCCATCGCCCAAGGGCGAGAGCATGGTCGGTGACATCCTCGCGCGGCGCGGCCCCGCCTTCCGTGCGGAGGCGGAGCGGTTGCTGCGCTCAGGCTATGAGGGGATGGCGCGCGAACTCGACTCGACGCATGTGCGGGTCAAGCAGGCGAAGGCGCGCATGGAACGGGTCGTTGGAACCAAGTAGGCCCCCAGACCGTCACTTCACCACCGCCAGCCACGCCACCGCCGACGCCGACTCCTCCCCGCCCCGCACCGTCAGCCGCACCCGATAGCGCCCCGGCGCCAGGTTCTGGAGCCCGAGCGACCGGGACACTTCCGCCCGCGTGTCGGTGGCGGTCGTCTCGAAGTCAATCGAGAGCCGTGCCGGCTTCTTGGCATCGTCCTCGGCGCCGAAGAGTTCCAGTCGGGTGGCGTAGCGTGCGCCACTCTTCAGCCCCGCCAATTGGTAATACACTTCCGCCGTCCCACCCTTGGGGTAGGCGTTGAGCGGATGCAGCGGCACGGTCGTCGCCCCCGACTGCCAGCGCACGCCACTGCCCTCGCGGCCAAGGACGATGTCCGAGACGCTCAGCGCGGCGCGAGCGGCCGGGACGACGACTTCGCCGAGTCGTGCGATCGAGCCGAGATCGCCCTGGCTCAGCACCACCGTCGCGACGTAGCGCCCCGGTGCGACCGGGAGCTCGACCAGGCCGGTGAGGTACTGCTCGCCGGCGAGCGGCGCCGCGGTGGCAAAGCGGCGCAGCGTGTCGAGGTCGAAACGGGTGCCGTCGCTCCGACGCGAGAGCATCACTTCGACGCGCACCGGATAGACGGCGCGGCCACCGGCCTCGGGCGGCGTGGTGTATTCGAGCTGGGCCCCGGGGACCGCGAAGGCAACGACCGCGCGTCCGGCGCCGCCGCTGGCGCGATCGAGCCCGTAGATCTGCACCGTGGGCGCGAAGGCGCGGGCGAATGGTCGGGCGTTGTCGTCGGTGGTGGTCGCTTCGGTGATGGCGTCGAGGCCTTTGCGGTGGAGGCGCTGGATGCGGGCAGTGGAGTTCACCCTGGCGTCGAGCTCGAGGCGATCCTTGGAAGGGTTTTGACTCGACGGCGGGGTGTAGTCGCCCATCCCTTCACCCATGATCTTGAGACCCCCACGAGGATCTGCGTTCAAGGTGCAGAGCGACTGGTCGATGCCGCACAACTGCTCACGTTGCAACGGGTTCGCCGTCACCAGTGACGGGACGAGGACTGATGCCCCCGCCTGCCCATCGAAGTTCTCCTCCCGAAACTGCAGGACGAGCGACCCCTCAGGGCGGTCGTAGCGCCACGCTTCGAGGGCGACGCCATCAGCAGTTCGTGCGACCTTCGTTGGCTTGCCGTGGCGAACCCAGATCACGCCGCGGTCATCGATGAGCGTCTGCGTGGTGCGGAAGGCGCGAAACGGCGAATTGGGGCCCATTCCCATCGCATCCCCAGCGAGACGCTGCATCGCAATCGCTCCTTCCTTCCCATCGGGGACCCCCACCGAGTGCAGCGCCTCTTTGATCATCCCGTCATCCACCTCATAGTCCATCGCGAACGCCATCCCGGCGTTCTTCTGCACGCCGACTTGCGGCACGACACGCTGGAAGACCTCGAAGGCGTATTCCATCCGCGTATAGTGTTCGATCAGTCGAGCGCCGTCGGGGCGGGCATCGCGCACGTCACGCCGTGCCCAGAAGTCGCCGAGCCACGCCGAGGCTTGTGCGGGGGGCAGTGAGTCCCAGTCCGCCAGCTCCTGCGGCTCGGCGACCCACGCCAGCTCCTTCCGATAGGCGGCGCGGGCCGCTGGGTTCGTGTCGGCCGCCCCAGCGAGCAGCGCTGCCCGGCCCGCCTGCGGGTTGCCGGCCTGATAGTGGGCCCGCGCCAACACGATCCCAGCGAGGCCGTTCGGTCGGTCGGGAGTGCCTCGGATCGGCGTGAGGAAGCGCACGGCGGCCGGGCCGTTCTTGGCGGTTACCGCCACGACCCCCGCCTGGTATCGGGCCGCCGGACTCAGCAGTCGTTCCACACGCTCGAGCATCGCGAGCCGTTCACCGACGCGCGACGCCCCCTCGCGCGGCACCGATGCCATCGCGAGTGCCTCGGCAGCCAGCACGAACGTCGAGTCCAATTCGAGGGATCGAACCAAGGCGTACCCCGCCCCGGCCTCGTTGCTGACGCCCACCGGGTGCAGCGCCCCGCTGCGCGAGAGGCCGCCGGTCCGCGCCACCTGCAAGCGCGCCACGCCGAGGCCGTACCATGCCACCGGCCACTGGGGGCGCTCGCCGACCACGCGCTCCAGCAGGTCGCGCGCCTTGGTCGCCTCGCCCTTGTCGGTCAGGAGCTCGGCCCGGCGGGTGGAGACCAGCGCTTCACAGAGCCGCTGCAGCGCGGCGTCACCGGGGCAGGCAAACGCCGAGGGCGGAGCGGACGCGGTGGCGGCGCCGAGGTAGTGGAAGAGCGAGTCGATACGGGGGCGGTCGGCCGGCGCCTGCGCGTGGAGCGCCGACGCGGAGAGGAGCACTGACACCACTGCGACGCGGGCGAACGTGGCATGGCCAGGCATGCGGGGCTCGACGGAGGGGGATTGTTGAGGATAACCCGAAGGTGACGGCCAGGGGAACGTGGCGCGCACATTCCCCTGGGGCCGGCCTACTTCCCCGGCACCACCCCCGCCCCACCCCGTCCCTTCAGCTGCGCCAGGAAGCCGGCCACGCCAGGCTGGTCGGCCATCTTCAGCGAGGTCTCCAGGAACGGAATCGCCGCCGCGGTGTCGCCCACCATCACCGACGCGACCGCCGCCTGCACGAACGGGATCGCCCACGTCCCCGACATCGCCCGGATGTTGGCATCGAGACGATCGGTGCCACCGTCGAGCAGCTTGCCGTACTTCCACGTCTCGTTGATGAGCCGCGTCGTGGTCGCGAGGTCGATCGGCGTCTTCCCCGGCCCGACCGCATCACCACCCACCGCGCCCGTCACCGGCACCGTCGGCATCACGATCGCCAACCCCTGCTGCACCAACTGCGGCCCGAGTCCGTAGAGCTTGTTCGCCGTGGTGACCGACCACGCGATGGGCCGCACTCCGGCGTTGGTGATCAACACCTGCAACAGCAGCATGTCCTTGGCGTAGATCGCATCGCCCTTGGTGAGCTCGACCGAAAGGCCGTTGCGAAGCTGAATGGCCTGCGACTTGTCGACCAGGAACGGCGAGAAGGCGTTGATCGCCGAGTCGGAGATGGTGTGGATCGGGCCGTTGAGGTCCGGCACCGGCGCGGACTGCCACACCGCCGCGAGGTTGGCCCGGTCGAGTGGACCTGCCTTCCAGTTCCGCAACTGCCGCTGGTACCACTCCGTCTCGGCCAGCGCGAGGCAGACGATCGTGACATCACGCCGCACGCCCTCCACCGCCTGCGCATACCAGAGCGGGAAGGTGTCGTTGTCGCCCCAGGTGAAGAGGATCCCGCCCGGCGGCACCGACTGCAGCAACGCATGGGAGAAGTCCCGCGCCAGCGTCGCCTCGGGCGTCTGCTTCCGCGTCGCCATCCGCGCGTTGAGCACCGCCGGCAGCAGTGCGAGGCCGAAGACCGCCACCGCCATCGATCGGCGCGCCACCGGTAACCGCAACGCCGTGGCCCGCACCAGGTCGGCAATGCCGAGCGCCGCCCAGAACGCCCACGCCACGAAGCTCGCGACGAAGAAGTAGTCGCGGTCGCGCACCTCGTGCGCATCGAGCCCGGGCCACTGCTCCCACCCGATGCTCGGCCCCGGCTTGAAATTCATGTACAGCAGCAGTCCCAATCCCGTCACCAGGAAGAGGATCAGCATCATGTGGAAACCGGTCCGGTCTTCCCGACGCTGCGCCACGGCACCGCGCATTCCAAGCGACGCAAAGACGAGCGTCATCAGCAGGCGGAACGGGGCGAAGGCGATGTCCCCGAGGGAACGCGCCCACTGCCAGTCGAAGTACTGGGCGTAGTTGGCGAGCTGGTAGCCCAGCATCGTCAGCGTGCGTCCGGTGTTTTCGGGGCCATGGTAGGCGGTCGGATCGTCGAGCGGTGTCCGCACGGGGTACTGCGCCCGCCGGATCACGGCGAGGAGCGCATCCCAGGTCGAGGCATCGGCCTCGTTGATCCACGGACCCTGCTTGGCGCGGAAGTAGATGAAGAGATAGGGCGTCACGCCGATCGCCACGATCAGCAGCGCCATCGCCACGAAGCCGAGTTGCTTCCGGCCGATCGCCCAGACGCCAGCGACCGCCACCAGTGCCGCGGTGCCGAGCGTGAGCGTGGTGCTGCCGAGGCCGAGCGCAATCAAGAGCAGCCAGACCGTGCCAACCACCGCGATGCGAGCCTGCTCCGCTCGCCGCGCGGTCGGGTCGGCCAGCGGGCCCAGCCACGACGCACTCATCAACGCCGCCACCAAGGCCGGCCCGACCAGCAGGCCGAGGAGGTGGTTGCCGATGGAGAGGCCGCCGAGATAGAGCAGGACCAACAGCAACCGTGCACCGTGGCCACTGGTGCGCGCCTCGCGCCACCGCGTCACCGTCCATGCGGCGAGCGCGATGATCATCATCGCGACGGCATAGACCTCGGTTTCGACGGAGTTCTGCCACATCGTGAAGGAGAAGGCGGTGACCAGGGCCGCGGACCAGCCGGCACCCAAAGCGAGAGGCGAGAAGCGAGAAGCGAGAAGCGAGGTCTCAGAGCGAGCTGCTTCGCCCCGGGCCACGGACGTGTAGGCGACGAGGAACCAGCAGCCGGCGGCGATCGAGCTGCAGATGGCGGAGAGCAGGTTCAGGCGCCAGGCGTACTCGCCAACCGGCAAGAGCATCGCCCAGACGTGGGCCACCATCACGAAGAGCGGGGTGCCTGGCGGATGCGGAACGCCCAACGTCTTCGCGGCGGCAATGAATTCGCCGTCATCCCAGAAGGTGACCGACGGCGCCAGCGTAACCAGGTAGCCGAGCAGCACGACCAGCGATGCGGCCGCGGCCCAGCGATACGGTGGGCGGTTCACTGCCGGCTCCGCCATAGTGCCTCCGCAACGGCCAGGGCATCTCGTGTCCCTTCGGGATCATGGACGCGGAAGAGTCGGGCCCCGCGGTCGAGCGAGAGGGCGCAGGCGGCGGCGGTCGCACGGTCACGATCCTCGAGCGGACGACCGGTGACCTCGCCGAGGAAGCGCTTGCGCGAGGCACCGATCAGGACCGGCGATCCGAGGGCCACGACGGCAGCCACCTGATCGAGGAGCGCGATGTTCTGCTCGGGGTGCTTCGCGAAGCCGAATCCGGGGTCGAGCACGATGGCCTCCATGGCAATGCCGGCCGCAAGCGCGGTGGCGCGTGACACGTCGAGTTCCCGCGTGACGCCGCCGGCCACATCGCCGTCGTACTCCGCGGCGTCGTAGCTGGCGAGGCGCCCGACCTCCCCACGTGAATGGGAGAGGACGATACCCGCCTTGTGACGCGCCGCGACGCCCAAGAGTTGCACGTCGTGCCGCCCGGCGGTGACGTCGTTGACGATCGCCGCCCCGGCGTCGAGTGCGGCCTGGGCCACCTCATGCTTGACGGTGTCCACCGAAATGAGCACGTCGGGGTGCTCCCGGACGATCGCCATGACCGCCGGAAGGACCCTGGCCATCTCCACGTCGAGCGGCACCGGCGGCGCGAACGGCGCCGTCGATTCGCCACCCAGGTCAATGACCCCCGCCCCACCGGCCAGCAAGGCGTCGACACGGCGCAGGACCGCGGCCTCATCGGTCGCGGTGCCGCCATCGCTGAAGGAGTCGGGGGTGACATTGAGGATCCCCATCAAGACCGGGGACTCGAGTGAGAGCGCGCCGCGGGCGTGCCGCCATTCGACGGGACGGTCCGCCGGCATCGCCATCCCTATGGCATGGGCCAGATCGCGCACCGCCTCGGGCTGCACCCACGGCCGCGCAAAGGCGCCGAGTCGCGACCGGGCCCCGGTGAGGATGATCCAATCCTCACCGGTGACCATCTCGAGGCCGAGCTTGTTGGCGACGGGGAGCATCGCCTCGATCATCGTCGAGGCAATGCCGGTGACATGGAAGGCGGAGGTTTCGAGGCCGGAGGCGGTGAGCCGACAGACCTCGCCCTCCCATCCGTGGGACAGGAGGGCGTCACGGATCGCGGCGGGAGCGCGATCCGAGAGGGGGGTGACGATCACGCGCCGGCGGGTTCTGCCGGTGGCGCCCCGAGGATCGGCGTCCGCATCCCGGTCGACTCCGTCCGCACCGGTGACACCGGTGGGGCGGGCGGCAGCGGGGGCGGCGGCGTGACCCGCGGCGGGAGCGGCTGGTTGTTGTTCAGCAGCTCGAGATCATCGCGGTCGATCGTCTCGCGCTCCAGCAGCGCCTGCGCAATCCGCTCGAGGAGGTCGCGATTCTGGTTGAGGAGCAGCAACGCCTTGGCGTACGCCTCGTCGATCAGCCGCTTCACTTCGCCGTCGACCATCCGGGCGGTCTGCTCGGAGATCTCACGACGCGCGCCGAAATCGCGACCGAGGAAGACTTCCTGCTCGCGCTCGCCGACGGCCATCAGGCCGATGACCTCGCTCATGCCGAACTGGGTGACCATGCGCCGCGCCAACGCGGTGGCACGCTCGATGTCGTTCCCCGCCCCGGTCGTCACCGCACCCTTGCCGAAGATGATCTCCTCGGCGGCCCGGCCGCCGAAGAACATCGCCAACGAGCCGATCAGCCAGTCGAGGGTGTAGTTGTGCCGGTCGGTCTCGGGCAGCGAGGCCGTGAGCCCCAACGCCCGGCCACGCGGGATGATGGTGACCTTGTGCACCGGATCGGAGCCCGGCGTCTTCATCGCGACGACGGCGTGGCCGGCCTCGTGATAGGCCGTGAGCTTCTTCTCGTTCTCGGTGAGCACCAGCGAGCGACGCTCGACGCCGAGCATCACCTTGTCCTTGGCGTCCTCGAAGTCCGACATCTCGACCGACTGCTTGTTGTTGCGCGCGGCGAGCAGCGCGGCCTCGTTGACGAGGTTCGCCAGGTCGGCGCCCGCCATCCCCGGCGTCCCCTTCGCAATCGTCGCGAGGTTCACGCCCGGAGCGAGCGGGATCTTGCGGGTGTGCACCATCAGGATCCCTTCGCGGCCCTTGACGTCCGGCGCATCGACGACGATCTGACGGTCGAAGCGGCCCGGGCGCAGCAGCGCCGGGTCGAGGACGTCGGGACGGTTGGTCGCGGCGATGAGGATCACGCCGTCGTTCGACTCGAAGCCGTCCATCTCGACCAGCAACTGGTTCAGCGTCTGCTCGCGTTCATCGTGCCCGCCACCCAGGCCGGCACCACGATGACGGCCGACCGCGTCAATTTCGTCGATGAAGATGATGCACGGCGCGTGCGCCTTTCCCTGCTCGAAGAGGTCGCGGACGCGGCTCGCACCGACGCCGACGAACATCTCGACGAAGTCGGAACCCGACATCGAGAAGAAGGGACGGCCCGCCTCGCCGGCCACGGCCTTGGCGAGCAGCGTCTTGCCGGTGCCCGGCGGACCGACCAGCAGGGCGCCCTTGGGGAGCCTGCCGCCGAGCCGCGTGAACTTCTGCGGGTCCTTGAGGAACTCGATCACTTCCTGCAGCTCGACCTTCGCCTCGTCGGCGCCGGCCACGTCGGCGAAGGTCAGCTTCGGCGTGTCGCCGGTGAGCAGCTTCGCCTTCGACTTGCCGAACGCGAACGCGCGGTTGCCGCCGGCCTGCATCTGCCGGAAGAGGAACCACCAGAGGCCGATGATGACGACCCACGGCAGCGCCGTGATGAGGAGCACCGAGAGGCCGTTCTTGGTCTTCGAGGCGGTGACCGCGACGCCGGCGTCCTCGAGGCGCGTGATCAGCGCCTCGGAGTCCTTCACCGGGAGGAGGACCGTGAATTCCTTCACCGGGCGCCCATCCTGGGTCACGGCGGTGCGGAACTCGCCCTTGATCATCTCGCCCTCGACGACGTCCGCCTTCGCGATGTTCCCGCCGGCCAGCTGCCGCGTGAACTCCGTGTAGGTGAACTCGCTCGGCGAGCGCTGCTTCCCCATGTACTGGAAGAGCGCGATGAAGAGCACCGCGATGAGCGCCCAGAACGCGAGGGTCTTGCTCAGGTTGCCCCAGCCAGTGGACGGGGGACGGGGAACGTTGCGATCAGCCATCAGTCAGGTCACCGATGAACGGGAGGTGGCGAAAATCTTCGGCATGGTCGAGGCCGTAGCCCACGAGGAACGCCGGGGGTGCCGTGAATCCGACCCACCGCAACTCGGGGATCGGGGTCGGGAGCAGCTTCTTGTCCAGCAACGAACAGACCGCGACGGAGGCCGGATTCCGTGCCTGCAACAGGCCGAGCAGCTTCAGCATCGTGCGGCCGCTGTCGATGATGTCCTCGACAATGACGATGTGCTTTCCTTCGAGCGGCGTTTCCGGATCGTAGAGCAGGCGCACGGTGCCACTCGAGACCGTCCCCGTGCCATAGGACGACGCCACCAGGAAGTCGAGATGCAGCGGGCGGTCGATCTGCCGGACCAGGTCGCTCAGGAAGATGAAGCTTCCCTTGAGCAGGCCGAGGACCAGCAACTCGCCCTCGGGATAGGCGGCCGTGATCTCGTGCCCCAGTTCGCGCACCCGGTCGGCGATCGTCGCCTCGTCGAAGACGACGCGGAGAGCGTGACCGCCTGCGCGGCGCTGCATCTCAGGCGAAAGCTGCGTGGGCACAGAGCGCCTCGGTTCCTTCCGTGGGGATGCGGGCATCCGATCGGCAGATGCCCGGCACCCAGACAATGGTCGCGTCCGCATCGACGACGACCGGCCAATGACTGCGACGACCGGGAGCGATCCGGGCCTCGCGGAGCAGCACCGAGACCTGGCGATGGCCTCGACCCCCAAGGGGACGAATCCGGTCCCCCGAGTGCCACGCCCGAACCGTGTACTGTCCGGGGTCCATCGCGGTCGACCACCCCTCCCGAACCAGCACGGGTGCCGGTGCCAGCGCGGCGCGGAGCGTGAGCGGTCCGAAGGTGATACCCGCCCCCTGCCCCAGAGTTACCCATTCCGGTGCGGGGCCCGCCGGGAGACGAAATGCCAGCCGTCCGAAGGCGAGTTCCGCCTCGAGGCCAGCCGCCAATCGAATCCGCGCGTCGCGGCCCGACAACAGCCGATCCACGGCCGCCAAGCGCCGGGCCCCGAGGGGCACCCCGCACCGTCGGCCGAGGGCTGCCACCACCGCATGTCGCAACGCCGAACGATACCCCCGGAGGAGGGGGGCGGCAACGGAAAAGCCCGCCGGCTCGGCGGTCAACGCCAACTCCGGCAGCTGGTCCAGCAGCTGGTCCCACCCCGTTCGGGCGTCGCGCGCCTGCCAAGCTGCGGTGAGTAGCCGCTCACGGACATCCGGAAGGCGTGCGGCAACCGCCGGGAGGACCTCTCCCCGAAGCCAGGAGCGGAGATGGCGGACGTCGCGGTTGGCGGGGTCCTGCCACGCCTCGATCCCTTCCGCCGCCAGATGCGCCGCCAGGCGCTCTCGGGGGAGTTCGAGCAGCGGCCTGACCCATGGCCCATTCCGAGCGGCCATCCCCGCCAGTCCGGCCGGACCACTCCCCCGAAGGAGTCGAAGGAGCACGGTCTCCGCCTGGTCGTCGGCGTGGTGCGCCAACACAATCACGGGAGCTCCGGCCTCGGCGGCCAGCTCGCGAAGCGCCGCCCGCCTGGCCAGCCGCGCCTTCGTCTCGGTCGTTCCGGCGTCGAGGTGCAGCGTCGTGGTGAAGCAGCGAAGACCGCGAGCGCTGGCCGCCCGTGCGACCGACTCGGCCACTGTGGTGCTCTCCTTCGCGATGCCATGATCGACGTGGCCAACCGCCAAGGTGCGCCGGTGCAGTGTCGCGCCGCGATGCAACAGGTCGAGAAGCGCGATCGAGTCCGGACCGCCCGAGACGGCGACGAGGCAGCTCTCCCCATCCGCGGTCAACGCCGTGAGGCGGTCGGCGACTTCCGCCACGAGGCTCATTGCGGTTCGTACGGCTCCATGTGGACCAGCACATGACACACCGCCGGCACCGAACTCCGGATGCGACCCTTCACGATCCCGCTGAGGATGTGCGCCTCGTGCAGCGTGAGCGCGGGATCGCCCTGCACGTGGAGATCGACGTCGAACTGCGTGCCGACGCGTCGGGCGCGGAGCTTCTCGATGTGGCGCACCCCTGGCGTCTCCATCGCCGCCTGCGAGACGGCCGCGAGGAACTTCTCCTCTGGCGCGCCGTCCATCAGCTCGTGAATGGCGGGGCGAATGATTCGGACGCCATTCGCCAGAATGACGAACGCGGCCACGATCGCGGCGGCCTCGTCGCACCACTCCCACCCCTTGCCGCCGACCAGTGCGGCGGAGATGCCGACGAACGCTGCTCCAGAGGTGATCGCGTCGCTGCGATGGTGCCACGCGTCGGCATGTACCGTCCCACTGTTGTCGACCGCAGCGGCGCGAAGCACCCGGCGGAAGAGCGTCTCCTTCACGATGACGACACCGACCAGCACCGCGAGCGTGAAGGGGGCGGGCGGGCGATGGGGAATCAGCATCTCGCGCACTGCCTCGAGCATGATGCCGAGCGCGGCGCCGAGCAGCATCAGGCCGACGGCGGCGGTCGCGAGCGGCTCCGCCTTGCCGTGGCCGTACGGGTGGTCGTGGTCGGCGTCCCGTGCGGCGACCGAGAGGCCGCCCCACACCACCAGCCCGCCGGCGATGTCGGCGACCGACTCGACGGCATCGGCGATCAGCGCGTAGGAATTGCCCAGGATGCCGGCGAGTCCCTTGAAGATCGCCAGCATCAGGTTGACGAGCACGCCGAGGCGCGCGGTCCCGATCCCCTCGCGCTGCGGCGGCTTGGCGTCAGTCACGCTGGCCCGCGCTGCCCTTCGGCAGCCAGCGATCGAAGAGGTCGAGGATGCGCCGATACTCGTCGGTCCAGGAGTCGGGGCGCACGAAGCCGTGATCCTCCACCGGATAGACGGCCAGCTCCCAGCGCGTCTTCCCGAGCTCGATGAGCCGCTGCGAGAGGCGGACGATGTCCTGGAACTGCACGTTGGCGTCGACCATGCCATGCGCCATCAGCAGCGGATCCTTGAGGCCGTCGGCGAAGTAGATCGGCGACGAGCGTCGATACGCCGTGGTGTCGTCCTGCGGCTCGTTGAGGATCTGCGCGGTATAGCCGTGGTTGTAGTGCGCCCAATCGGTCACCGACCGCAGTGCCGCGCCGGCGCCGAAATAGTCGGCCCGCGTGAAGAGCGCCATCAGCGTGATGAAGCCGCCGTAGGAACCACCATAGATGCCGATCCGTTCCGCCTCGATCCCCTGCGTGCGGAGCCAGCGCGAGGCGTCGACCTGATCCTCGAGATCGCGGCCGCCCATGTGGCGATAGATCGCGGTGCGCCAGTCCCGACCCTGCCCTGCCGACCCGCGGTAGTCGAGGTCGAGCACGATGTAGCCCTTCGACGCGAGCAGGTGGTGGAACTGGTATTCGCGCGAATAGGTGGACCAGTACTCGTGCACGTTCTGCAGATAGCCGGCGCCGTGGACGAAGATCACCGCCGCGCCATTCGACGTCGCCCCCATCTGCTCCGGGCGGTAGATGCGGGCCGGCACCTTGGCGCCATCGCTCGCCGGAATCTCGACGATCGCCGGCGCGATCCACTTCGCGGCGCGCCACTCGGCTGTCGGTGAGGTGGTCAGCCGCGCGGCACTCGCCATCGGCTTGGCCGATTGCAGGAAGAGTTCAGGCGGCGTGTTGCTGCTCGACGCAACATCGGCCAACCACTTGCCGTCGGGCGAGACCACGACCTGATGTCCGCCCTTCGCCGCGGTGTAGCGCGTCCGCGCCGAACCGTCGAGGGCCATGGTCCAGAAGTGGCGCTCGTAGCGCGAGCCCTCGGAGGTGTGCATCTGGAAGCGCGTCCGGTCGGGCGAGATCGCCACGTCGAACACCTCCCACTGCCCCTGCGTCAGCTGCTTGCGCGCGGTACCATCGGCCTGTTGGGTGTACAGCTGCGCCCAGCCATCAGCCTCGCTCACCCACCAGAGCCCGAGCGTGCCCGGCAGCCAGCCGCCGCAGCCGCTGCACGGTCCGCCGACCCAGGCGGAATCGCGCAGCGTCTCGATCGGGGTCAGTCGCGCGGAGTCGGCGTCGACCCGCGAGATGATGCGCGTGTTGTAGTCGGCCGTGCCGGCCACGATCAGCGCCGATGTGCCGGCGTCATTCCAGCCCCACGACGTCAGGGTGGAGTACATCCCGCTGCTGTCGCTGGCGATCGGCCGGAGCCAGGTGGCACGCCCCGTCGCCAAGTCGAGCATCGCCATCCGCGAACGACCGATCGCGTCGCCCACCTTGCTGCGGCCCGGCCGCTGCTCGACATACCCCGATGCCGTGATCCAGACCGGCATCGTCGTCGCTTGGGGCGTCGCGCTGGTGCCGACAGTGATGAGTGCGTGGCTACCCCGCGGCGAGAGCCACATGCTGCGCAGCGATTCACCGCGCGCCAGGGTGATCGGTCGGAGCCCGGTCGCTGCGGCTTGCCCGGCGCCGCCACGTCCCGCCCCGCCGCGTCCTGCACCACCACGACCACCGGCCGAATCGCCGAAGGTGCGGTCACGGATGACTTGAAAGAGGTCGCGCTGATCGCGCTCGAGCTGCGTGCGTTGCGCGGAGGGCGGCGCTGGCCGGCCCGCACTGTCTGCCGCACTCGGCGGCGCAAGCCGGATGTCGGTGAGTTGCTCGACATAGCCGTCGGCGAGTCGGAAGGCATAGGCGTTGTCGCCCACGCGGTAGAAGATGCGCGTGTCATCGGTGGACCAACCGAGGGCCTGTTCGGCCTGCGCCGTGCTGGTCAGCTGTCGGCGCACGCCGGTGGCGAGCGTCGCGATCCAGAGGTCGCCGCGAATGGCGAGGAGGCGGCGCTTCCCGTCACGCGACAGCGGACCGGTGGCGAACAATGGGGCGAACGAATCCACCTGCGCCCGCGTGAGCTTCTCGGGGACGGCTCCCGCTTCGGCACGGACGCGGTAGCTCTCGGTCGTGGCTCGCCAGTCGCTCCCCGGCGGCAACCACGAGAAGTGGATCCACCGCGAATCCGGCGTCCACTGGATGCCGGTTGGCTCACGCCCCACCGTCTCGGGCCCGCGCATGATCGACGGGATGTCGAGCTGGAACTGCTGGGCCGAGAGCGGCACAGCGGACACCACGAGGGCGATCAAGGCGAAAGACGGACGCGCTGCCATCCAGACTCCGGGGATGAGGTGTAGAGGATCCGATCATGCAGCCGATTGGGCCGCCCCTGCCAGAACTCGATCTCGGACGGCACCACGCGGTAGCCGCCCCAGTGACTCGGCCACGAAATCGGCGTCGTCTGAAAGTGCTTGACCAGCTCGCTCACCTTTTCCATGAGCAAGGCGCGGTCTTCGAGCAGGGCGCTCTGCAGCGATGCCCAGGCGCCAACCTGCGAGCCGACCGGTCTGCTCAGGAAGTACGCCATCGACTCGGACGCAGGGATGCGCTCGACGCGGCCCACCACGCGCACTTGCCGCTCCAACTCGCCCCAATGGAAGGCGAGTGCCGCGTGCGGATTGGCATCGAGTTCGCGCGCCTTGCGGGAGCGATAGTCGGTGAAGAAGACGAAGCCCAGCTCGGAGATCCCTTTGAGCAACACGATCCGCGCACTCGGCCGACCGTCGGCGGTCGCCGTCGCCAGTGTCATCGCGTTCGGCTCGAGCAACTTGGCCGCTTCGGCTTCGGTGAACCAGCGCCGGAACTGGGCGTAGGGATCGGGATCGGTATCGGCAATATCCAGATCGGCGCGCGCGTAGTCGCGGCGCAGGTCGGCGAGATTCATGTCGGCAATTCCCGCAGTTGATGCTCTTCGCGGACGATGGTGAAGCCACGGGCCAGATAGTTCGGCAACGCCGCCGGACCGTCGAGGGTACAGGTGTTCAGGATGACGCGGCTCGGCGCGGTGGCCCAGGCCAGCGCAATGGTGCGGTGCAGCAACCAGCGTCCCAGCCCCTGCCCCATCGCCTCGGGCACCAGCCCGAAGTACCGAATCTCCATGGCCGATCCGGATGGTGCCAACTCCACGTAGCCGAGTTCGACGGGACCACGGCGCGCGACCCAGAGTTCGACGGCCGGCGCATGCAGCGCGGCGGCCCAATCCGACGGCGCCCACGCCAACCGATCACGCCAGTGCCACGCACCGCCCACGGCGCGATAGAGTCGGGCTGCCGCCTCTGCGGCCTCGGGTGGCATGACACGCACCAGCGTGACACCGGGAGGGTCTCCAACGAGCGGGGCAGCCGGCGGTGTGCGCATCTCGAGGTAGGTCACGACCACGGGCACCACGCGCGTCATGCCGGCGCCACCACCCCGCGACACGAGCCGAAGCCGATCGACACGGCGCCCGGTGACTCGCAGTGCCCGGTGATCAGCACCTCGTCGGCATCCTCGAGGAACTTGCGCGTGGTGGCATCGGGGAGCGTGAGCGGCTCGGCGCCGCGCCACGTGCGCTCCAGCAGGCAGCCGCGGCTCTCCGGCGCAAGACCGGAAATCGTGCCGCTCCCCAGGAGGTCGCCCGCGAGCAGGTTGCAGCCGTTGCTGCCATGGTGTGTCACCAGCTGCGCGGGGCTCCAATACATCGCGTCCGCGAAGTCGACCCGCGACACCACGAACGGCGCATCACCACGCGACCGCATCGCGGCGGTCTGGAGCGCGACCTCGAGCCCGATGTGCCAAGTGCGATCCCCCGGCACCTGCAGGTACGGCAGCGGAGCGGGGTCGCCGGCCGCACGCGCCGGCATCGCGGCACGAAAGGGCCGCAACGCGTCGGTTGTCACGACCCACGGCGAAATGGTGCTGGCAAAGTTCTTGGCGAGGAACGGACCGAGGGGCTGGTACTCCCACGCCTGCAGATCACGCGCGGACCAATCGTTGAGCAACACCACGCCGAAGATCCGGTCGGTGGCCGTTGCGCTGGTCACCGGCGTGCCGAGGTCGTTCTCCCCGCCGATCACCAGGGCGACCTCGAGTTCGTAATCGAGCGAGCGCGACGGGCCGAAGGTCGGCGTCTCGGCGTCCGCGGCCTTGGTCTGGCCATGCGGGCGGCGAATCGGGGTGCCGTCGAGCACGATCGACGACGCACGCCCGTGGTAGCCGATCGGCACCCACTTGTAGTTGGGCAGCAGCGGATTGTCGGGCCGAAACATCGAGCCGACATTGGTCGCATGGTGCACGGAAGCATAGAAGTCGGTGTAGTCGCCAATGTGCACCGGCAGCAACATCTCGACCGCATCCTGCGGCATCAGTGCGGGCGAGAGTCGCTCCTGCCACGCCGGATCGGAGAGCGCATCGCTCAGCGCGAGCCGGACCAGCGTCCACTCCCTCGGCGATGCCGCGGCGAGGTGATTGAGCGGACCGAAGACGATCCGCGTAATCGCGTCGATCGAGAGTTCACTCCCCCACCCTGCCTCGACCGCCGACCGGAGGTGAAGCACCATGTCGCCGATCGCGACGACAATCTCCGGCTCCTCCCCCTGACCCTCGATCACGCCGAAGGGGAGGTTCTGGATCGGGAAGTCGCGGTGGCCGTTGGCCGACGCGACCCACGAGGTGCGGGCTGGGTCGTGACTGCGATCGAGGTCGGTCATGCCACCTGCTCCGGAAGTCCGAGTTCGTCCACCGGCTCACGGAAGGAACAGGAGCCGAACGAGGTGAAGGCGCGGTCGCGTGCCCGGGCGAGCTCATCCCACGGGAAGTGGTGGCCAAGCGCGCGGATGCCGGCGTCGTCACGCTCGAACGCCTCGGGCCCAACCGCTTCGAGGATGGCCTGCGCGGTCTCGCCATCGCCACTCCGCAGGAGCAGCGCCGTCGCGACCAGCAGATTGACGAAGCCGTACATCCAGCCACGTTCCGCCTCCGGCGCATACGTCAGGCGATACTCGCCGCGGTAGGGATGATGCAAACCAGCCGTGGCCTTGAAGCGCACGCCCTGCCCCGTCGCCGCAATGAGGAAGGCAGTCAGTTGCTCGGGCGCGGGAAAGAGATCGGCGGTGGTGCCACCGGTGCGCACCTTGGCGAAGGCACCCACGCGCCCGATCGCGGCGACGAGTGGGCCGTACGGGCCTTCGTGCGGGACCTCGAAGAAGCGCTGATAGGCGGGAGGGATCTGCTCGGCGACCGTCAACAGTTGCCCGACCGAGCTCACCTTGTACTCGAGGGCGTCGACCGTCACTCCGCGACCTTCCCAGGCGGCGCGAAACGCGTTGACACGTGAGAGTTCGTCGGGAAGGTGGACGCCCATGACCGCGGAGACGCGCCAGGGATCGTGCCGTGGGGTAGAGAGCCCCTCGCTCTCGATCGCGGTGCCGAGCTCTTCGAGGCGACTCGCGGCCACGATGAAGCGCCCGAGCATCCAGCGATCGGGGCCGCGCCGCTCGCGATCATACTCCCGCACCGCGTCGGCCATGCCGAGGGCGGCGGGAGGAAAGAGACCGGCATAATCCACGAGTGACGCGAAGGCAGCGCGCATCGATCCCTCCGGGGGGACGGAACTTCGATGCGCAAATGTAAGCGGAACGATCAACCGAGGTTCAACGCAAAGCGCGGAACCGCTTTACGCGTTCAGTCGCGGGCGTACGCGAGTCTGGGAATCCGGCGGAGCCTGGCGATCCCCTGGGCTCGGAGCTGGCAGACCCGGGACTCGGTGACCCCGAGCTCGGTGGCGATCTCCCGGAGCGGCTTCTCCTCCAGAAAGGAGCGCGCCAGCACCAGCCGTTCCCGCTGCGGCAGCTCTGCCAGCGCCTCGTGGAGCACGCGCTTGCGGTCCGACTCCTCCATCGCGTCCTGGACCGGATCGCCCTCGGCGTCGCCCAGTCGATCCGCGAGGCTGTGGCCACCCGGCTCCCCTTCGAGCGAGACCGGACCGATCGTCAACGTCCGTTCGCGCCACCGATGGATCGTCTCGTGGTCGACCCCCAGGTGACTGGCGATCTCGCCGGTGCTCGGGGCCCGGCCCAGCCGCTGTTCACATTCCGCCACGGCGCTGTCGAGCCGGCGCGCATGGGCGCGGTCGACGCGGGAGAGCGGATCGCGCGCACGGAGTTCATCGAGAATGGCGCCGCGGATCCGGCGCATGGCAAAGGTCGAGAACGCGAGCCCACGCTCGGGCTCGAATCCGGCCATTGCCTGCAGCAGCCCGACCGAACCGGCCGAGACCAGCTCTTCGAGGGAGACGGCGTCGCGGACGCGCGGAGCCATCTCTCGCGCGGCGTGATGGACCAGGCCGAGGTAGCGCCCCAGCAGCTCTCGGCGGGCATCGGCGCAGTTGTCCTTGCGCCACCGCTGCCAGAGGGCATCGGTCGAAGTCTGGTTCGGGCGTTGCGGAGTGGTCATAGGGAAGACTACTGACGCAAAAGAAGGTCCACGCTGACCAAGCAAGTGAGGTGCCATCAACGGCCACTGCCGACCGTCGCATCCATGCGACGCTCGGCAGCAGATTCGCCGTCAAATGGCGCTGTGGCGGGCTTCCGGCAGAATCTCAGGGCCGCCGGGCGAGCGACCTGTAGTACTCCTCCACCAGTGCCCGGTACTCGGCAGGCACCTGGCCCCGCGGACCCACCGCTGGCGTGCCTTCGCCGCCGTTGGCCCGACGCCAGAGCGTGAACTCAAAGGTCTTGAGTCCCTCGATCACGGCGGATTGGAGCGCCGCGACCCCCTGCGGCTTGTCGCGGGCGATCTGTGCCTCGAGATCGCGGAGCGACGCAATCGCCCGATCGAGCTCGCCGACGTCGCCCCCTTGGGCGGCCACTTCACCGCGAAGCGCCTCGGCCTCCTGCCGCCGCATGGCAACTTCCCGCCCGAGTTGCCGCGGGGACCCGGCGTCGGCGCTGCCGCCCGCCGCGCCGCCCGGTCCGCCCATCCCTGCCATGCCAGTGCGCCCGCCCTGGCCCTGACCACCGCGCTGGCCCCGCCCCTGCCCCTGCCCCTGCCCCTGCCCCTGCCCCTGCCCCTGCCCCTGCCCCTGCCCCTGCCCCTGCCCCTGCCCCTGCCCCTGCCCCTGCCCGCTGTTCGCTGTTCGCCGTCCTGTTCCGCAGCGACTCCATCTCCCGCACCAGGTCCCGCGTCCGTTCGAGCGTCCGTTCCTGACGGCTCCCCTCGGATTCGCGCACGGAGTTCGCCGCAGAGGTGATCTGCTCGCGCACCGCGCCGACCTGCTCGCCGACCTGTGACTCCAACGCCCGAGCGTATTCGGGCGAGCCGGTCCGCACCGTGTTCTTGGTGTAGCTCACCGTGCGGGGCAGCGCGGTCTCACGAATGCGTGCCGCCGCCGAGTCGAGTCCACGCGCCGCCGCCGGCTGGTCACGGCGCACATCGCGGGCGAGCCGTTCCGCTCCCTCACGCACCTGTTCGAGGCCACGCGAGAGGGAATCCTTCTGCTGGTCCAGGCGGCGGAGTTGCTGCGCACGATCACTCGGCGCGGCCGCGCCCAATCGCTCGACCCCGCTGGCGATGCGCTCCTGCTGCGCCTCGAGTTGCCGTGCCTTGTCGTCGAGTTGCCGGATATCGTCCGTCACGCTCCGCTGCCGGACTCCCTCCGCACTGCGGGCGGCGTTGCGCAGCCGGTCGAGTGCGGCGTTGCCTTGCCCCGCCGCACCCGTGCTCGCGCGGCGCATCGCATCGGCGGCCTCCTGCGCTGCGCGTGCGGCGTCGGCCAACTCGGGCGACTGCTGTTCACGCGCCAGCCGCTCCAACCGTCGTGCCTCTTCTTCTGCCTGCCGTGCCAGCTCCCGCTGGCCACTCCCGCCACCGCTCGAGGCGGCGCCGAGATCGCGGCCGAGTCGTTCGCGCAGGGCGGCGGCCTCGCGCTGCTCTCGCTCATTCTGCTGCTGCTGCCGCGCCGCCAGTTCCCGCAACCGCTCGGCCGCACTGTCGACCTGCTGCTGCGTCGTGGTGCTCCGCTGCTGCTGCACCGCCTCGTACTGATTCCGCATCTTGTCGGTGTCGAGCTGAAAGAGATCGGCAAGGTCCTGCTGCTCCCCACCACCACCTCCCCCGCCTCCGCCGCCACCACCGCCCCCGCCCTGCTGGCGGCGGATCTCGATGTCGCGGAAGACGGCCTGCGCGCGCTGCAGGTGCTGCAGCGCCTTCTGTTCCTCGGCACTCGCGACCGCGGTCCGAGCCAGGCCCAGCGCTTCCTCGGCCACCTTCATATGCACGCGCGCGGAGTCGAGCTCGCGCTTGACGCTCGTGAACGCGGTGTCTTCGCTGGCGAGCTCGCGCGAGGCGATCCGCTCGGCGACCGCCGCCACGTCCTGCCGCAACTTCCCCTGCGCAATCGCCAATGTCGTGAGATTCTCGCGCCGGACACGCGCGGGCGTCTTGGCACTGTCACGCACCCAATTGAAGGTGCCCGACACGACTTGCCGCTGCCGAGCCGCGAGTTGATCAGGCGTGGCGTTCGCGTCGCCGCCCTCCCCACCGCCTCCGCCACCCTCACCACCTGCGGCGGCAGCCTCCTCGCCGGCGCGGTAGTTCAAGCCGAACGGGCGCACCTCGAGGAAGAAGATGTCGGAGCTGGCCGTCTGTCCTGCACCATCCTTCACGACCGCGTGGTAGGCGATCACATCGCCCGGCACCAGCACGACCTCTTCGAGGAAGAGGGTGTGCGCGGCACGCAGATCCACGCCACCAGCCGCCTTCCCCTCGGCAAGGACAATCGTCTGCTCCGCACCGCCATTGACCTGGTAGCGCAATTCCATCCGGGTGACGCCGTAGTCATCGGCCGCACTGGCCGCGATCGGAACTTCTTCCGTGCCCGTCACCTTGATGTCGCGCCCCGGCGTCTCGATGCGCACGCTCGGCGCGCGGTCGTCGAGCTTCGCGATCGCGTACTGCACCGTCCCCGGCACCATGGCACCATCGGGTGCCATCAGGTCAATGCGATAGAAGCCATCGCGCGTGACACGGAACTCGCCGACGACCTTGCCCGCGGAGTCGACCGTGAGCGGCACCGTCGAACCGTCGTCGAAGCGCAGGGTCCCACCCTTCACCGGCATCGTGACGGTGCCTTGCACGCGCACCGTGGTGCCGACGAGCGCTGCCACATCCCCGCCCGACTCGATCTCCTCGGGCGGCAGACGGGTGTATCCCGGGAAGCGCAACTGCAGCGCCACGTTGGACACCGCCGGCAGGTCCACCACGGAGATGCTGAATTCGGCCGACCGAAGGCCATCGGCCTCGAGGTAGTACTTCGTCGGCGCGAGCAGGTCGAAGAGTCGCCCGGCAAAGCCGCTTCCGGTGGAGTCGCGTTGCATCGGTGCGCGCAGCCACTCGGTGGTGCTGTCGGCACGGAAGACGATCTCGGCCTCGGCGGCGGTGAAGCCGCGCAGCACGCCACGCACGTCGAGCGCGGCACCGCGCGGGACGGTGATGTCGCCCGGCGTGACCGACACCGCGAATACCGGCTCGGACGCCGACGCGGTCCAGGGCACGAAGAGGAGGCGCGCCGCGTCGCGCACGGCACCAGGGCCGAGCAGCACGAGTGCCAGCCCCACGGCGGTTGCTCCGGCCAGCAACGCGCCGGCACGACGTGCCCGCGGCCGCTCCAGCGCAGCGCCCTGCTCCAGCTCGGCGACTGCGGCCGTCGCCTGACCGATCACCCGAGCCGACAGGCCGGCCGAGGAACGTTCCGCGAGCGGGCGCTCCAGTTCGTGGACGGCGCTCAGCAGCGTCTGCCGAAGGTGTGGTGCCCGTTCCTCGACATAGAGCGCGATGCGCTCGTCGCTGACGGCCCCAAGCAAGGGATAGATGACGAAGCGCGCGGCGGCAACCGCGATAAGCAGGTAGCCGATCACGCGCACGGCAATTGTGGTGTCACTGCCCGGCCCCATCAGGCTCCGCACCACGGCACCCACGATCAGTGCCAGCAGGACCGCGGCGACCGTGGCCGTCACCCCTTCGAGGAGGAGTCGCCGACGACGATGCCCACGGACCCGCGATACGGCGGTGCGAAGGGCGTCATCTCGCGTCGCGCTGTCGACTCTGAGGTCGGTCATGTGGCAGCTCCTCCAGGGGGAGTCTCAACCGCGAGCCGCGTGGCGGTACCCCGCCACCCGCGGCTGCCCAGCAACGATTCCATCACCAGCACGACACCAACGATCAGCAAGAGGATGCGCCAGAGCCGTTGCCGTGTTTCCACCTCGGCGATCGGCGGGATCTCGGCCGCCGAGGGATCGCCGGCCTCCTCGCGCACGCCGAGCAGGAGTTCGCTGGCTGGCGAGGCCGTCAGATCGGATTCACGAATCGGGACGTTCACGGCGACGGTGGCGATCGGGTCGCCGACCGCCCGTTCCCGATAGGCGCGGTAGAAGCCGAGCGCTTCGAGGTCGGCGGCACCGCGAGTGGCACCCGAGTCCGGACGGAGGAGTGAGCCGGAAGGTGTCGCGATCACCAGATCGGCCACCGTGCCGACCGGCCGCCATCCTTCGCCGGTGGTGCGCCAGAGGGGCTGCGGCTCGTAGCCGGCGGTGTGGAGCGCGAGGCGCCGTACGAACGGAAGGTAGGCCGCCTGCAACGGGAAGTCGCCTCCCCGGGCATCGAGGGGAATGGCGCTCAGCAGGAGGCGACCGCTCCCCTCGGCACGCTCCAGGAGGGCCGGCAGGCCATCGTCGAAGCGGGCCAGGACGACGCTGCCGGTGTCCGCCGCCAACTGGGCGTAGCGAATGAAGCGTGCGCTGCCGAGGGCGGCGCTGCCCCCGCCGCGGAAGGGCGAGAAGATCGGATGCTCCAGCGCCACGTCCCCAATCGTGCCGCCGCGCTCGGCGAGGCGATCCATCTCCCCGGTCACCCGACCAGGCAGCTGACCGGGTTGGGCCCGGACGGTGCGGAGCCGCGGACCGGCGACGATCACGGCTCCGCGTCCGGCACGGACCCAGTCCCGGAAGGCGTCGTTGGTGGGCGGGAGGACGTCGAGGAAGATCACCAGCGCCACTGAGGCAAGGCGCTGAGCCGTAAGTGTTCCCACGCTGCCGCGCTCGACGACGAACGCCGGGTCGCTGCCGATCGCGAGTGCACGCTCGAGGAAGAGCGTCGATTCGGGGGCGAGATCGCCGGCACCGACCAGCAGGATGCGCTGCGATGCTTCGGCCGGTACGACGGCGTGAAAGCTGTCGTCCGCCGTGAGTGCGTCGGGGTCGAGTGCGATCGAGACCTGTGCTTCGCCGGGCGGCAAGGCCACGGGGTCGAACGCCACGGTGCGAAGACCGCTCACCGGAAGGTCCACCGTGCGCGTGCCGGCCTCGCGGTTGTTCACGGTGAGCGTGACGGTGGCGCGCCGTGCCGACGCCAGGGCGTTGCTCCGCACATCCGCAGAGACCGCTATGCGCCCAGCGGCCCCACCGCCGAGCCGTTGGACCGTCAACCCGGTGACGGAGGTGTTGGCCGCCGATGGGGCCGCCACCACGATGCCGCGCACGGCGAGGCCCTTGGGGAGGGCCAGATCGGTGAGTCCACCGGTGCCGACGCGCTGAAGGTCGGAGACGACCAGCACTTCGGCCCGCGGCAGGTTGGCGGCCGCCATCTGCTGCCGTGCGGCGCGGAGCGCCGCGGCGAAGCGCGTCCCCCGGGCCCCGGGACGCACCGTGCCGAGGGCGGCGAGGGCGGCAGCGTGGTCCGTCGTCATCGGCTGGATCACGCTGGCATCATCGTCGAAGGCGATCACGGCAATCCGGTCGCCGGCCTTGAGCGCGCGGATGATGGCGCGGGCCGAGTCCATCGCCACCGGCCAGACGGCGGTGTGTCCCATGCTCATCGAGCGGTCCACCGCAAGAATGACCACGCGCTCCGGCGGGGCGCCGAGCGCCTTGCCGGCGCGCTGGAAAACGGGCCGCGAGAAGGCCAGCACCGCAAGTGCCACGGCGAGGGCCCGGAGCAGGAGCAGCGGCAGGTCGGTCACTCGGCGACGATGCGACGTCTCGATGGCAATCCGGCGCAGGAACATCAACGAGGGGAAGCGCAACGGCTTCTCCTTGTCGCGCTGGCGCAGGTGCAACAGCAGCGGCACTGCCAACGCGGCGAGTCCGGCAAGGAAGGCGGGGACGAGGAAGGCGAACGGCATCAGCGGACCTTCGTCCCCATCAGGCGGCGATCGAGAAACGCGCGCAGCGCGCCGTCGAGGGGCTGCTCGGTGCCGACCGCCTGATAGTCGACGTTGGCCGCCGCGAGTCCGGTGCTGAGCGCGGCCGCGTGCTCGACCACCATGGCGCGGTAACGATCGCGCAATTCTTCAGGCTTCAGCGGAAGGCGGATGCCGGTCTCGGCATCTTCGAACGTCCCGGGTGCCCCATAGGGGAGATCGCGCTCGGCCGGATCGGTGAGGTGGAAGACCATCACGTCGTGGCCGCGGCTGCGCAGTCCGCCGACGGCACGACAGAGCGCGGCCGGTTCCTCGTAGCAGTCCGAGATGAGGACCACCATCCCGGAGCGTCCGCGCATCTGGGCGACCTTTTCGAGCACGCGCGGCAAGTGCCCCTCACCCGCGGCGGTGCTCGCCGCGACGGTATGGAGCAACAGATTGAGATGTCGGGTCGAGGGGGGCACCACGTCGACCATCTCGTCGCGGACCGTCACCAGGCCGACGCGATCTCCCTGCCGCTGCGCCAGCCAGGCCAACGACGCCGTCAGGTAGCGCGCGTAGTCGAACTTGGTGAGCCGCCCACTGGCGAAGTCCATGGAGCCGGAGCTGTCCAGCACCAGCATCACGTCGGCGTTGGTGTCGGCC
The DNA here is from genome assembly GCA_016704275.1 of Gemmatimonadota bacterium. Classification (NCBI taxonomy): domain Bacteria; kingdom Pseudomonadati; phylum Gemmatimonadota; species Gemmatimonadota bacterium. Next base: position 171,799 of record JADJAK010000005.1, on the reverse strand, counting down.
TCGTACGTCTTGAGATAGAAGCGATCGGTGCGCCCATAGACGCGCCAATCGATCCGCCGCAGGTCATCACCCGGTTGATACGGGCGATGTTCGGCAAAGTCGAGCGAGGTCCCGGTGCGCACGGAGCGGTGCAGGCCGTGCAGGAAGCCGTCCACCACCGTCCGGGCGAGGAGGGAGAGATCGCTGATCCCGGCAAGCAGCGCGGGATCGAGGAAGGCGGCGGGGGCGATACCGCTCACGTCGGACTCAGAGCCCCGACCGCGGCATCGGCGCGACGTCGAGGAGGCGATCGACCAACTGATCCGTGGTCACCTTCTCCGACTGCGCCTGGAAGTTCCGGAGCAACCGGTGCCGGAAGACCGGACGGGCAAGGGCGCGAATGTCGTCGAACGACACGTGCGCCCTCCCCTGCACCAGTGCCCGCGCCTTGCCGCCAAGCACCAGCGCCTGCGCCGCGCGCACCGAGGCACCGTATGCCAGCCACTGCCGCACGAAGTCCGGTGCGCCATCGACCGGGCGGCTCAGCCGCACCAGCTTCACCGCGTACCGGACCACGGCATCGGCGACGGGTACGCGGCGCACCAGCCGCTGGAAGGCGAGGATCTCGTCGCGCGAAACCACCGGGTTGATCGCCTCCGGGGGGACGGTCGTCGTCGCCTGCACGACGGCGACCTCTTCCTCCTCGGGGAGGTAGTCCAGCAGCACCTCGAACATGAAGCGGTCGAGCTGCGCCTCGGGGAGCGGATAGGTGCCCTCGAGCTCGATCGGGTTCTGCGTCGCGAAGACGAAGAACGGCGGCTCCAGCGGATAGGTCTTCCCCTGCACCGTGACGCGACGTTCCTGCATCGCCTCCAGGAGCGCGGCCTGCGTCTTCGGCGGCGTGCGGTTGATCTCGTCCGCCAGGACCACGTTGGCGAAGATCGGCCCCGGCAGGAAGGCGAGCTTGCGCCGCCCGGTCTCCGGGTCGTCGGTGATCATGTCCGTACCGGTCACGTCGCTCGGCATCAGGTCCGGCGTGAACTGGATCCGCGAGAAGCGCAGATCGAGCGCGCGCGAGAGCGAGTGAATCAGCAGCGTCTTGGCGAGACCGGGGACGCCGACCAGCAGACAGTTGCCGCCGGCGAAGAGGGCGATCAGCGCCTGCTCGACGACCGCATCCTGGCCGACGATCACCTTGCGCAATTCGGTGGTGATCCGGCGGCTGGCGTCGGCGAGTCGCTCGGCGAGGGCGCCATCGTCGAGGCCGTCCAATGCGCTGGAGGAAGGGGTGTTGGTCACGCCGGGGCCTCTGTCAGTGAGTGAAGGAGTAGATCACGTAGTTGATGCCCAACTTGAAGGCATCGCCAGTGGGCAGCGGATCGCGGCCGGTGAAGGACCACTCCCACCGCTCCGAGATGTCGTAGTTGTAGTTGACCACCATCATCAACCGCTTGGCGGGGTCGTTGTCCTGGAAGATGCCGTACAGTTCCGGACCGGCACTCCGCCCGAACGCCTCACCGAAGGAAAGGTCGGTGATCTGGTAGAAGGTGTCGAAGAGCGGATGACTCACGTCGAGCCGGATCCGGCGCGTCCCCGGGAGGACCCGGGCGAGCTGCCGATCGAAGTTGTCGAGTTCCTGCGCGCCGCCAAAGTCATCGACGATCACGAAGCCGCCCTTGACCAGGTAGCTCCGCAGCCCGACGACCTCCGCCTCGCTCGGCACCCACGCCCCGACCTCGCAGAGATACGCCACCGGGAAGCGATGCAGGAGCGGGTCGTCGGCGGTGTACACCACGCTGCCGTCGATGCGCGCCTTGATGGTGCTCAGCTCCGAGAGGATCTGCGGAAAGGTCCGATCGGAACGTGGATAGTCATGGTTCCACATCGGATCGAAGCGGCCACGGAAGCCGCCACGACCCATGTCGACCGCGGTGTACTTGATGCGGGCGTACGTAAAGCGGCCGTCATACGGGACGTTGTTGATCTCGGTCGGATAGCCCCCGCCCCGCTGTGCCGACAGGGCGGTACCACCGACAAGCAACACGGCCCCGACGAGCAGCGGGCGCCAGCTAGTTCGGATCATCACTTCCCTCCTCGCAGGTCGAGCAGGAGTTCCTGGGCCTTCTCGAAGCCGGGCGCTTCCTCAAGGATGCGCAAGAGCTCGGTGCGGGCGGCGGCAACACCTCCGGCGCGCTGCAGCGCCTTGGCCAACTGGTACCTGGCCTCCAACGGATTCGGCGGTCGCAGGGCAATGACCGCCCGCCGCTCCTGCACCGCCAGCGCGAAGCGGCCGGACTGATCCGCCAGCCGCGCGAGCCATTCATGTCGGGCAATGTCCCGTGGGGCAATCCAGAGCGCTCGCTGCACGGCATCGGCGGCGCCGCCGGGGTTGCCCAACTGCTCGAGCACCGTCGCCTGCAACAGGTTCGGCTCGAGCGCCGTTTCGCCCTGGGCGGTGATCCGCGCGAGCAGGGGCGCCGCGTCGGCCGGTCGCCCCGTCGCGGCGTAGTGCTTGGCGAGGGGCCATGCCGGACCATCCGCCGCAGGATACCCGGGGAAGAGTCGCTCCGCTTCGGCCAATCGAGCGAGCCCGGCCGCCACCTGCCCCGAGGCCAGGAGCGTGCTCCCTTCCTTCACGGCCAGCCGGATCGGGTTCGGGGTCGGGGCCCCGGCGCTCGTTGTGCCGATCGCCGCCAACGGGATGGCATACCGTGCGCGCAGCCACTGATCGAAGTGCGCGTCGAACGCCGCGGGTGTCAGCCGGACCGTCCGTTGCAGCACCGTCGCCATGTCCCAACCGCGTGCAAAGCCGGCCAGCATCGCCCGCAATGCCGCGACACCGTGCTCCGCCTCGATCATCTCGCAGACCAGCGAGGCCTGCAGGTAACTGTCGCCGATCTGCTCCGGATAGCTCGGCCGCACCAATCCTTCGTTGATCCGGCTGACCGGCAGCAGCTTCCCCGCCGCGACGGTCTCGAGGAAGGTGAGCGAGACCTGCATCCCCCACCCATGCCCGGTACGCCGTTCCTCGAGAACCGACAGGCCTTCGGAAATCCACCGCGGCACCCGGTTGTCCGAGAGGCCGAGCGTGAAGGTGTGTGCCAGTTCGTGCCACGCCGTCGACGCGTAGTTGAAATCGCCCGGCGCACGGGCCGCGGGAGCGTCCATCGCCAGCACCGTCCCGAAGGAGACGCCGAGCGCCCCGATGCCCGCGAGACCGCTGGTGCGCACCGAGAAGTCGGCATGTCGATCGTAGAGCTCAAGGCGGATTGGCGTCGGCGGGCGGTAACCGTAGCGCAGCGCGAGGGAGTCGTAGGCCGACTCCAGCAGCGGCACCAGGTAGAGCGACAGCAGGTCGGCCTCGGCGGCCGGCATGACGAGCTCGAAGCGCGCACTCTTCACGGTGCGAAAACCATCGAGCCGATCGAGCAAGTCGAGCGTGTTCTTGTGCCAGAGATTGAATGGATCGAGTGCGAAGGCACGACCCAGGGACTGTCTGGCCGATGCCACGCGACCGAGGCGGAGTTCATTGACGCCGAGGACCCCGAGCACGCGCGGGGCGAGGCTATCGAGTGCGGCACCCTGCGCCGCGTACCGTGCGGCATCGGCATAGCGACGCACTCGCGCCGCGGTCTCCCCGAGTTCCGCATAGAACTCGGTGGCCAGCGGGTTGATGGCGAGGGCCCGACGTTCCGCAGCGCGCCAGGCGGTCGTGTCGGCGCGCAGCCAGGCGATCGCCGCGCGCGTGGCCCAGGCCGCCATCGCCGTCGAATCCACCGCCAGCGCCCGGTCGACCGCCGCCGAGGCAGAGTCGTATGCCTCGGCCTCGAGGTGCAGCCGCGCGAGCAGGAGTTCCGCTGGAACGAGACGCGGATTGCTTTGGAGCGCCCCACGCACCGCCGGGAGCGCCTTCCCGTCGCCGAGGAACGCCATCACCTTGGCGAGACCGAGGCGGGCGCGGGCGTTGCTGCTGTCGCGCTGGAGCACCGCGCGGTACTCCGCTTCGGCATCGGGCGCGTTGTACTTGTCGAGGAAGAGGTCGGCCACGCGGAGCGAGGCGTCGGGGTCCGCCGGATCGGCCTTGGCGGCCGCATCGAAGGCCGCGAGTGCACTGCGGACCGTGGCCGCATCCCCACCGAGGATGAGGTAGGCGCGTCCCGCGGCGACACGATCCTCCACGCTCCATTCGGCGGCGCGTTGCGTGTAGGCCTGGGTCACCAGCTGCGCCAGCTGCACCGCCGAGGCACGGTCGCCACGACGCAGTGCGATCTCGGCGCGACCGACCTGGGCCGCTCGGGAACGTGGACCGACGCCAGCGTACACCGAGTCGGCGGCGGGCAGTTGTCCGCGGAGCACGAGGATATCGCCGAGGACCGGCTGCAGTGCGGCGCCCCCGCTCCTGGCCAACGACTCCGCGGCAGCAAGCTGGCCCGCGTCCGCGAGGCGGCGGACCGCTGAGGCCGACGACTGCTGGGCTTCGAGTGCGCCCGGCACGACGAGCAGGAACAGCACTCCAAGGAGGCGTCTCATCGTGGCCCGCCCTGTTCGATCTGCCGAATGGCGCGCGTCCGCTTGGCAATCTCAAGCAGCAGATTCTCGAGGTCCCGTTCGTAGACCGTCGAGTCCGTCGACGCCTTCCGTGCCCGCAACGCGGACAGCTGTGCTTCGAGCGCACGACGCTCCGCGATCAGCGCCACGATCCGGGGGTCGGTGCTCTCGGCCCGGCGTTGGAAGGTGGTGCGGCCTGCCAGCGCGCCGTCGAGCGACGGGGCAACACCGGGATCGACGCTGCCGAGCTTGTCACCATTGTCATCGAGCTGGGCGTGCTCGGTCAGCAGCTTCTTGTCGTCGTCGTAGGCACGCGCCACCGCGGCCTTCGCAAAGCGATACGCCTCGAGGGCCGAGACCGCGCCATCCTTGTCGGCGTCGGCGTCCCCGCTGGAAAGCGCGCGAGAGATGCGCGACGCAAAGATCGAGGCGTTGCGTTCGCTGGGGCTCTTGGTGGCGGTCATGACCACGCGATTCGTCCCGGACAGCTGCGGCAAGAAATCGCCGCTGCCGCTTGCGGCCACGATGGCCACCACGGTCTGCTGGGCAAAGCCCGAGAGCCAGAGATTCCACTCCGCGGCCGTCGGATCCGGCCCGGGGAGGTTCACTCGGGACTCCGCTCCCTCGCCACTGCCATGTCCGATCACGACCACTAGCAGCACATCGCCGGCCGCCGCACGCCGGGAGAGGCGCAGCATCGCCGCCGCAATCTCCTCCCGCGTCGAGCGACCGCTGATTCGGGCTGAGTCTTCGGCCGGTCGTTCCGCCAGGAAAATCAGCGACGAGTCGGCCACGCCCCACCGGGTCCGCGCCGTCTCGTGAATCTGCGTCGCCGCCTCGACGAAGCCGCGTCCCTCTGCCGGCTCGCCACCCAATCCGGTGACGAGCAGCACGTGGACGCGACCATCCTGCGCAGCGAGCGGCGCAACCCAGGCCAGCAGAAGCAGCAAGGCGAGGCGCCTCACGACAGCCCCCAGCGGCGGCGCAGGCCCCACTCGGCCACCAGCAACGCCAGGAGCGCGAAGAAGACGATCGGCGCATCCCAGAGATCGCGCGCGTCACGCACGGTGATGCCGCTCTCGGTGAGTTGGACATCGTCAACCAGCTTCTCGGCATCGGCCAGCGGGTAGTAGCGACCCCCGGTTTCATCGGCGATCTGCCGCAGCAAGGGCGTGCGCAGCTCCGCCCGCTCCATGTCGACACCCAAGGTGTCGGCGAGGAGGATCTGCGGTGCCGCGAAGGTCGTGTCGGTGAAGCGTCGTGCGGCGGTCGCGAGCGCATACGGCCCGGCGTCCGTCGCCGTGAACCGGCCGAGGTACGTCCCTTCCTCGCGCGGCACGCGATCGAGTGTCACGTCATAAGGCTCGCCGATCGGCGGCGTCACCGTCACCACGACGCTGGCATCGTTGACATCCCCGAACGTCTCGTCGGCCACGCGTGCACGCACCGTCACGACCTCGCCGGGTCCGACGCGCTCGGGAATGGTGGCAACCTCGACCCGATCCGGCACTTCGTCGAGCAGACCCCGCAAGGTTTGCCGCCAGAAGGTGGCATGGGCCATGTCTTCCAGCGGCGCCTTCGGATCCATCCGCCAGAGCCAGGAGTCCTGCAGGGCCAGCACGGCACTGATGCCGCGGCCATAGCGCTGCGTGGCGAAGACGGGTCGAGCGGGACCACCACCGGCCGGCGTGCCCTCCAGCCAGAGAGTGGCACCGGGGCGGAGCGGGCCGAGCCGATTCACCGTCGTCGCCGGCGGCAACGCTGCCCACCGCGCCTGGTTGGCGGTCCGTGTCGCGGCGAGTTGCAGCATCGGCTGACCGATCCCCGGCCGCCGTGGGTCGGACGGCGAGCTCGGCGAAACTCGGATCGTTGCCACTGGCCCGAAGTGCGAATGGCAAGACTTCATCGACCGGCGTCCCCGCGTAACCGCCCTCGCCGAGGGTGCCGCGCCCGCCGAGCATCAGCAGCCCGCCGCCACGCTGCGAGACGAAGTCGGCCAGCATCCGCAACTGGTCGCCGCTGAAGAACGCCGCCTCGATGTTGCCCAACACGATGGCGCGGTAGCGGAAGAGCTCGGCACGGCGGACCGGGAAGCCGCTGGAGAGATCGAGCGAGTCATCGACCCCGAGCCGGAGGTACTTCCCCTCCGCGCTCCGCAGGAGCGCGACGAGCTGGAGCGCGCTGTCCTCGGCGACGGCGCGACGGATGAAGGCGAACTCCGGCCGTGGCTCACCGTCGAGATAGAGCACCTTCTCGCGCCCGGGGCGCACGCGCAAGACACCCTGGGCCTCATTGTTCTCGAGAATCGCCTCGCCGTCGAGCGGTGTCGCGATCACGCGGATCAGGTGCGTCCCCTTTGGCAGCGGCGGGATGCGGAGTGGCACCGAGACGGCTTCGCGCTTGTCGCGCAGCGTCGTCGTCTCCTGGTGCACCACGCGCCCATCGGCCTCCACGGTCAGCTTCACGTCGACGCCGTCGTAGCCGCGCACACCGAGGGTCACGTCGGCCACGGCGGCACCACCCTCGAGTACCGAGCGCGGCAGCGAGACGCGATCGACCGCAATGTCCCGGGCGAAGCGCTCGGTGCCCACGCCGACGGTGTAGAGCGGCACGCGCCGGACCCGGTAGCCAAGCAACGGCGGCTCGAGGTCTGAGGCGGTGTTGTCGGCGCCGTCGCTCACGACCACGACGCCGGCGAGCGGGACGTCGGCGAGTTCCTGGCGAACCGCCTCGAGCGAGGTCGCAAGGTCGGTGCGCGTCCCGGCGGCGGTCCAAGAGGCGCGATCGGTCAGTGGGGTGGCGGTCGCGCTGAAGCGGAAGAAGCGGAGGGCGAAGCGCTCACTGAGCCGTCGGACCAGTGCGGCGGAATCGGCAAAGACCTTGCGCGCGGCATCGACGCGGCGAGTGGAGTCGGCATCGGCGATGCGCATGCTGCGGGAATCGTCGACGAGGATCGCGAGGACATTGCGCTGCGGGACCGCGCGCGACACGATGACCGCGGGTCGTAGCAGGCAGGCGATCACCAGCAGCAGTGCCAGGGCGCGCAGCGTGCCCAGCGTGATCCGCTCCGCCCGCGATGGACCGCGCAATCGTCGCGCGGCGAATACCGCCAGCAGGACCGCCAGCAGGGCCAGCACGGCCAGTGCCCACGGCGCGACGACCGGCGCCACGACCAATTCCCCCCGCGCGAAGAGGCGTGGGGGATACTTGAAGAGGAAGGTGCTGATCGACTCGATGACGGCGCCCAGGGGGAGCTCCGCTCTACTTCTTGTCGCCGGCGCAGCGAACCCGCATCAAGCGGAGTTCAATGCTCGGCTGACCTTCCCCTTCGTTGCGCGGGATCAAGGCGCCGTCAGAGGAACGGCGATAGATGATGCGCTGCGGGAATTCCTTGCTGGCACGCTCGAAGAGCAGATACTCGCTCGCCTGGCGCACCAGCTTGTAGACATGCTCCGGCTTGCCATCGGCCGCGGCGGCGAAGACGATTCCCGAATCCGTGGCTTCGATCCGCGTGAACTCGTAGCCCGTCGCCCGACCCTTCGTGAGGTAGCGGGTGGTGGCCAGCATCAGGTTCTCCGAGGCCGCACTCCAGTCTTCCTCGACACGCGTGTCGTTGCCGGTCTCGGCGGCCCAGCAGCCCGACATCCACTCGACCTTGTCGAGCTTGAAGAGCGGCTTGGTGCGGGCCTTTGACTTGGCCGAATCGGCACTCGCGGGCTTGGCGTCGACCTTGGGCGCAGGGGTCTGAGCCGAGGTGGCGGCGGCGGTGAGCATGAGCAGGGCGACGAGCGGGAGTGAGCGCATCGAGGAACCGGGTGACTGGGGGGCAGGACGAAAGGCAGCGGAACAAATACTTACCCCGAGATACGCCGGAAAGGATCCCTTGGTTGCAGCCCCGGAGTGCAACCAACCGGAGAATCCGTCGTATGTTTGGAACCACCCCCCCAATTCGCCCCACTGGAGCCCATCATGACCCGTCGCGCGGCCTGTTCCGCTGTCCTGTTCCTGACATTGGCGCCCCTGGCCCTGACCGCCCAGGTGACCCCGCCGCCGGGCTGGAGCTGGCATCACGACGTCCGCGGTGTCTCGCCAGACTCGGCGGGGTGGGCCTTCACCTCGATGGCGCCGGGGTTCCACCTCACCACCACCACCTCGGGGGCGAATCTCTTTCCAACCGACCAGCGAATCGTCGGTCGCCGCGGCGCAGAGGCGAAGGTGATCCTCTTCCCGGGCACGGGAGGCGGCGCCTATGGCCTCGGCGTGATCGATCTTGACGCGCCCGATTCGTGGGTGGGCGTGTTGGTGCGCCGGAACGGGTCGGTGGCCGTGGCTCGCGTGCAGCGCGGGATGGAACAGCCGGCCTCGTGGGCGCCCGCCGAGGCGGTGGTCAAGCCGGACTCGAACGGCTATGCGACCAACCTGCTCCGGATCGCGATCGGTACCGACGAGGTGGTCTTCCTGGCCAACGGCAAATCGATCGGCTCGATGCCGCGCACGTCGCTCCCGAACCGTCCCGCGATCGCCTTCCGCATGGGGCCGGCGCTGAACATGCACGTCACCACCTTCGACATGATCACGCCGATGGCGCCGGTGCCGGCGGTGAAGAAGACGCCGTAGGCTCCGGCACCGGATTCACCCCGATTCGCCCTGCAGCTTCGCCATCCGCTGACGGACCTCGCGGACGCGCACCTGCAGGGCCGGGTCTGCCTTGGCCCACTGCTCGGTAAACTGGCCATAGCGCTCGAGCGCCTTGGCCCGATTGCCCTTGGCCTCGTACAACTCCCCGAGGTACTGCAGCACCGGCGCACGCCACTGCATGTCCAGTTCACCCGTCGCATCCCGCGCTGCGAGGAATTGCTCGAAGGCGGCGATTGCCGAGTCGGCGCGACCCAGCTCGCGATAGGCCAAGCCGCGCACCAGGGCCGCCATCCGCGGGCGGGTCGAGAAGCGCTGCTCCGAGAAAGTGAAGTCGCGGATCGCGTCCTCGTAGCGACCCTCCGCAAAGGCCACCGCTCCGGTAAAGCTCGCCCGGACGCCCTGCGAGTCTGCGGCCAGCGGAATGAGGTCGCGATCCGCCCCGGCGAGCGCCTCACGCGCCCACTTCGGTTCCTTCGCGATCACGCCGAAGTTGCGCAGGTTGTACCAGGGCCGCTCGCTCGGGGCGAGTGACGCAGGCGGCACGCGGGCCAGCGCACGCTGCACCGTCGCGGTGCCTGCGGCCTTGCTGACATACATGAGCTCGAAGTACACGCTGTCCATAGCAATGCCGAGCAGGTTGGCGGGCGTGGGCTGGGCCCGATACAGCGCCTCGGAACTCTTGGCCTGCCACTCCCGTGCCTGGCCGAGCCGACCGCCGTACTCGCTGAGGCCGGCGACGCCGCTGGTCGCGCGGACCGTCTGGCGCAGCGACTTGGGCGCGGCCGCCACCGCACGACTGATCGATTCGGCGCGGACGATGTTCCCCTTGGCCCACGCCGTGTACCACTCGGCTTCCCAGAGCCCGGCGTTGCCGGGGAATCGCTCGCGATACTGCTGCACCGTGGAATCCAGCGATGCGATGCGCCCGTTGGCGATCTGTTCGGTCAGCAGGTTGGTGTAGGCACCCCCGAAGGTGTGCTTGAGCTTGACCACGCGGCGATACAGCGACTCCGCGGCCTCGTGGTCGCCCATCTCCCCGAGCACGACGGCGGCATTGTTGATCGCGGACGTACTGGTGGAATCGATGACTGCCGCGGCCCGGTACGCGGCGATCGCCTTCTGACGATCGGGCGTCGGCCCCCGGGTGTAGTAGAACCCCTCGGTCAGCTGCCGTTCCATCTCGGTCAGCCGTTCCCGGTGCCGGTAGGCGGTGCTGATCGCGGCGATCATCCGGGGCCGATCCTGATCCTCGTTGTTGAGCAGGACCGAAATCTTGCGCCACGCCATCGCGAACGACGTGTCCAGCTGCACCGCTTCCTCGAGCAGCGCGAGGCCGCGCTCACTGTCGTTCTCCTCGTCGGCGATGCGCGACCCCTCGACATACTTGCGCAGCGCGGCGAGCGACGGCGTGGTCACGCGCTCCAATTCGTTGCTGGCCCGGATGGTCTTCATCGACTCACCGGCCTTGGTGCGGACCTGCTTGGAGAGCTTGCCGATCGCCGCGAGGAGGGCGTCCTGACTGGACGCCTCTTCGCGGAAGAGCGCGAGGTCCTTGCCATCGAGCGCCGTCACCAGTCGGGCGGAGACGATGTAACTGGAGCCAAGTTGCTCAATGCTGCCATCGAGCACGGCTTTGGCGCCTTCCCGGGTGGCGATCTCGCGCGCCAGATCGAAGCGGAGCGCGCTTTCGATCGGCTTCTGCATCATCGTGAGCGCTTCACGAATCACTGAACGGGTCAGCACGCGCAGCGACGTCGACTGCGCCAAGTCGGTCCGCAACGCCTCGGCCACCGTCGCGCCCAGCGTCGAGTCGCTCGGCGGCGAGGTGAAGTCGGCCACCATGAGCGTCTCGCGCTCGCCGAAGGCGCCCTGCCCTTGCAGCGAGGCCATCGGCCCGATGCCGAGTGCCCGCATCACCATGAAGGCGATCACGAGCGCGGCGAAGCCACCGACCGCGATCCCGCCACCGAGCCACGCCCGCCGCCAGGTCAGGTGGGGTGAGGCCTTGATGGCCAGCGTCGCCATGGTGCCCTGCGGCACCACGGTGCCGGGAGTCGCGGTGAAGGCCCGGTAGGTGGTGCGCTGCGCGAACGCGGTGAAGGCGATGACCGGGAGGCCGGCCAGCATGATCGCGACCGAGCCGGGGAGCACCCATTCTGGCAGGCCAATCGCCAGCGTGGCGGCCCAGGCGGTCAACGCGACGATTGCCGTCGCCGCTGCCCAGAGCGCGGTGGCACGACCGAGTCGGATACGGCCACCCTGCAGGATGGCGGGCGTTGAAGCGCCGGTGCCACTGGTCGTGACGGTGTCGAGGACCCGCGCCACAGCACGAGCCTCCTGCGGCCGACCTTCCGGCTCCTTGGCGAGGCAGGCCATGACCACGGCGGCGAGCGCCGGAGGACAATCGGGGCGGACACTCAACAGGTCGCGGGGCGCCTCGCTCATGTGCGCCGCGAGCAGCTTCGAGGGCGAATTGGCCTGGAACGGCGGCTGACCGGCGATCAACTCATAGGCCATCACGCCGAACGCGTAGAGATCGGCGCGATGGTCGGTGTCGGGATCGCCGAGCGCCTGCTCCGGCGCCATGTAGGCGGGCGTGCCAATCGACATCCCCGCCTGGGTCAGCGTGGCGTTGGCATCGCCCTGCGTCGTGCGGGCGGCGTTGATCGCCTTCGCGATGCCGAAGTCGGTAACGGTCGCGCTGCCGCTGGAGAGGAGGACGTTGTCGGGCTTGATGTCCCGATGGACAATGCCGTTGCCATGCGCGTACGCCAGCGCGCGCGCCACGTCGCGCAGAATCGACACCGCCTCGGCGAGGGGCACGGGTCCCTTCGCGAGCCGGTGCCGCAGCGAGTCGCCATCGACGTACGGCATCGTGAACCAGGGGACGCCATCGGTGTCGCCGGCGGTGAGGACCGGGACGACGTGCGGATGTTGCAGCTGGGCGGCGAGGAGGACTTCGCGGCGAAAACGCTCGACCGAAATTCCGGCGAGGAGTTCCGGCGCGAGCACCTTGACCACGACACGGCGATTGAGGGCGTCCTCGCGCACCAGGTAGGTGCGTGACATCCCGCCGCCGCCGAGTTCACGCTCGAAGGTGTACTGACCTGCCAGCGCGTTCTCCAGCTTGGCGCGGAGCGCATCCATCCGGGGGCTCGATTGTTGGGGGAACCGGGGAAAGGTGGGAGGGGGTGCCCCGATGGGCAAGGTTGCGGGGTCGGTCGTGAGAACCCATTCTTGGGGCATAGCATGCCCGCCCCGGCCACGCCCAATCCCTGCAGCTCAAGAGGTGCCGCTCGTGCGCCTGCTCACCTCCGGCCTCCTCGTCGCCGCCCTCGCGGTGTCCCTCCCCGGCGCCGCGTCCTCCTGGGCCGCTTCTGCGCCGCCCGCCGCGCGTTCCACATTCCGGCTCTTTCCGGACCCGCAGCTCTTCTTCGGCGCCAATCGCGTCGGCATGCAGCTCCGGAACACCGGGGAGTTTCTCCAAGGGACGCAGGCAGCGGGAGTATGGCCGAGGGGCACGTCCAACACCTATCTCTTCGCGGGCGGACTACAGTTCGCGGGGCTGATCCGCGGCACCAAGCCCGCGAATCCCTGGGGCGGTGACACCAGCGGCGCGATGTTCTTTGATGCCTCGGGTACGCGGAAGCACGGCACGGCGCTCACACCGATCTATTCCGGCTCCAATCCCGCCGACGTGGCAAGCTGGCCTGACCTGGCGTTGGTGCCGAGCGGCGATCCGGTCGCCGCGTTCTACGACCCGACGCTCCAGGGGCGCAAGAATGCCTCGGATGCCGATGCCTACTGGATCACCTGGGACGGCGATCCGGTGTTGCTCAGCGGGCGGCCCCATCCCCTCGGGCTGGTCGTCGAGCAGCGCGTCCTCGGGTGGAACTATCCGAGCGGCAACGCGGACATCATCTATCTGGTGGCGACCTACTACAACGTCTCCTCGCTCCGCGCCGCAGACTACGCCCAGCACCGCCCTGCCATGCGCACCTTCCTGATGCAGAAGGCGCAGGACTTCCACGCGCTCAACAACGCTCGCTTCGGCATCACGCTGCCCGAGGCGGGGTACGCCATCGACGAGCTCTACGCGGGCTGGCGGAGCGACCCCGACATCGGCACCGCGGGTGGCAACTTTGCCTCGGTCAACCTGCCGTTCGCCCTCGGCTTCTCCTGGAACGCGAAGTTTCCCCAGCTGGCCACCTGGCGGTACGATCCGGAGCTCTTCGGCTCGCCCTTCTTCCCCGGCACCGGGCTCCTCGGCATCGCCTTCCTCGGCACCGCGACCGGCCCTGCGGCGATCTGGCAGTACTCGAACACCTGCGGGAGCTCCGTCTGCCCGACGGACCCGAGCAGCGTGAGCCGACTCTGGCGGCAGTTTGCAGGGCACTTCGATGTCGCACTGGGAGACCCTTCGTGTAGCATCCCTGGCCCCCTCAGCCTCTCCCATGTCTGCTTTGTTCATCAATCGGGCGTGGATGTTCGCGACTACCAGTCCGCCGCCGGCCACACGCTGCTCCCCGGTGCGAGTGCGACGATCGTGGTGGCGCTGGTGCATGCGGCCCCGGTCGCCATCCCCGGCTTCACCGCAACGACCGCCACGAACGTCCGGCCTGGGCAGCCGCTGTGGATCGCCTCGGTCGACTCGATCGCGAAGTACGGTGGCGTCAACCAGATCGATTCGATCGCCGGCTTCCTCGGCTTCACCGACAACGGCGACCGTATCCCGCAGGCGCGGGAGTTCAACCTCGTGCCTCGCTCATTGCTGGCGAAGACGCGACTCGCACAGCAGATCTTCGGCAACAAGTTCCTGCTGCCCTCGGCGCCGGCCGCGCCAACGTTCACCGTGACGACGGCGAATGGCACGGTCACGGTTTCGTGGCAGCCATCGGGCACCGAGCAGAGTGGCGACCCGTACTTCGCCGCCGCCTCGACCGCCAACCGCGCCGGTGCCAACGACCCGAACGCGATGTACGATCCGAACTTCCGCCGCCTCGATGTCGAAGGGTACCGACTGTACCGTGGCCGGACCGATGACCCGGCCACGCTGGAACTCGTGGCCCAGTGGGACTACGCGGGGACGTCGTTCACCGACTTCGGCGGCAACGTGGTCGAGGTGGACTCCTGCCGCAGACGCCGGACTGTGCACCTGAGCTCGGGCGCGGAACACCGCCACAGTGCCGGGCGGTTTTCTCGCCGATCACGCCCGGTGTCACTGCCACAGGATCGGTCGCGTACCCGTTGAATGGCACGCTGGTGCAGGTGGACTACGGCGGCCGCACGCTCCTGGCGTCGGGAAACGTGCTGATGCTGCAGGGTCAGGTGGACACCGCGCTCACGACGCGCGGCTTCCCGGCGCTTCGCGACAGCGGCGTTCCCTTCACCTATGTCGACCAGGATGTTCGCAGCGGCGTCCGGTACTTCTACACGGTCACCGCCTTCGACATCAATTCGATTCGCTCGGGACCGAGTTCCATGGAATCGCCGAAGGTCCTCACGTCAGTGACGGTGACTGGCACGACCGGCCCGAGCGGCTCCGATCCGCTCGCCCAGGTGCATCCGGTGCCGGACCCGTACTACGTAGCCTCCAGCGCCTCGGCGGGCGCCAACAGCGAAGTCACCTTCGTGAACCTCCCCGTCGGGGCGCGCCTTCGGATCTACTCGACCTCCAGCAGGCTGATCCGCGTGCTTGATCCCCCGGCGGGCTTCGCCGGTGGCAGCGTGATGTGGGACCTTCGTGATCGCGGCAACACGCTCGTCGCCTCGGGGGTGTACTTCTATCACGTCGAGGCCGGCGGGCGGAGCCGGATCGGTCGGATGACGATCGTCCGCTAGGCGCGGCGCCAGACCGGACGGCGTCCACCGATCAGCGGAAGATCAGCACCGCGAACACCAGCACCACCGCCACCGCGACAAACCACCAGATCCACTCCCCCCCGCTCTTCGCCTCGATCGGGGGCCGCGGGGGGAGTGGAATCAACCGTGCCGCCTGCTGCTGCCGAACGAGCTCATCGCGCAACTCGGCCACGTTGTCGAACGGTTTCGCCTCTTCCGGATCCAGCGCTCGCTGAATCAGGGCCGCAAGCGGCGCCGTCGGCGCTCCCTGACTCGCTGTCAACACGTCGCGCAGGATGGTGCCGAGCGCCATCAGCTCGGCGCGCGCGTCCCCGGCGGCGAACGGGAGCGTGACCCCGCGCGACGTCACCTCGCGGAGCACCATCCCCGCGTCGCGCCCCTGGGTCAGTGCGTCGCTCAGCCGCGCCATCAGGGCGACGACGTCGCCGGAGCTCGTCAACCCGAGGCGGGCCGGGACATCGCCATCGAGCAGCTGACGAAGCGCATACCCGATGCGCCCGTCGGGAAGCGGCCCCGCACTGGCCACCGTGACCACGTCGGGAAACTCCATCGCTGCGAGCAACTGCGCCGAGCGAGTCAGTTCGACCGTGCCCCCGCGCGCGGGAACGGGAATGGTCTGTTGCAGCTTGAGGAGATCGCTGCGCAGCTCGGTGACCGATTGATACCGGTCGGGCGCCTCGGCGTCGAGGGCCCGCCTGATGATGGTCTCGACAACCGGCGGGAGTTGCGCCGTTCCCTTCGGCAGCATGCTGCGCAGCAACGTCCCGAGCCCGGCCACCTCCGCACGGCTGGCCGCGATCGGTGCGCCATCGACCGTCACCTCGTGCAGCACCATCCCGGCCGCCTTCCCCTGGACCAGGAGGTCGGCCACGCGCGCGACGAGTTGCACCGCCTCGCCGATCCGCGCCGCGCCGGTGCTCGGCAGGGCGCGCGCCTCGGGGAGGATGCGCAGATCGTAGCCGGTCTTCCCATCGGGGAGCGGTTCGACGTTCACCACGCGCACGACACCGGAGTGATCGAGCATCGCGAGCAGCTCGGCGACGCGGGCCGAGAGCGCCGCGGCGGCGGGCGACACGGCCGCGCCGGCGACGTTCACCCCTGGCGGGGCGAGGTCGGCGGCGGGAGGGGTCGGGCGCGAGATCGGTGAGGTCGTGGGGTGCTCCGGGCGCGTGGGGCCTGCTAGCGACTCCAACGATAGATGTGTCGCTCGAAGAATGCGTCGGTCGGGGCGAAGCTGGGCATCGAGGCGGGATGATGACAGCCTGGTGCGGGCGAGGACTAGTAGAGCGCCCGCGGCCCGGAGGGGAGCGCGTTGGCCATCTTGAGCAACGCCAGCCCCGCACTCCAGAGCTCGTGCCCTTCCTGCGCGTTCGGCGACCACCGCTGCACGAAGCTGTAGCCGTTGGCATCCACGCGCTCGAAGCGCCAGTCGGAGCCATCGAGTCCACCAGGCGTGCGCGACTTGACCTGCCAGAGCCCCAGGCGCTCGAGGGTGGTCCGCATCGCCTTGCAGTCGCCCGCGAGCAGCGGCACGGAGTCCTGCCGGATGATCTTGCCGGGAGTGGTCGCAGCGGCCTCTGACAGACCGGCGCTATCCGGCGTCCTCAGAGAAATGGTCTCCTCCGGCTTCATCTCGGTGGTTATGACCGCGCATTGCTTCGGCTCCATGACGAATCGGACCGCCACGTAGGGATGAAACGACCGCGCCCACACAAAGCGGATCACCGTCGTGCCGGGGCGGAGCTTGGCCCCGACCAGGGGCGGCTCGCCCATCTGCCGAACCGCAGTGGTGACGTAGTCGAAGGAATCCGGCAGTTGTGAATACGCGGCGCGACTGGTGTCGGCCGAGTACACCACTGCGGGGCCCTCGGGGCGCGAGGTGCAGGCGGCGGCGCCGATGGTGAGCAGGAGCAGGCTACTCGTCGGCACTTTCACCGTCGCAGCCGGTGGATCCGCAGCACGACCACGTCATCCTCGCCCTTGTGCCGCAGCAGGACGCGGTCCTCGCCGACAGCCACGATCTCCGATGACGGCGGGAGGAACGCGCGCCCGAGAAGCCGCCCAGCCGTGTCGAGCGCTGTCATGCCAATCGCGGGATCGCCCGGCACCTTCTGGTCGACGAGCCAGAGCGTGCCCCGCGGGGCGACGTATTCCCTCCCGAAGGGGGCGACGACCTCGGCCATCGGGGTGCTTCGCGCATTGAATTCCGCTTCCTCAGGCGTTTCCATGGGTGTCCTGCCCGCCGCGATCACGCGCTCGCTCCTCCGGCGTCGTTCTGCGGCCACGCTGTCGAGCAACGCAGGGGTCGAGTGGCGCGCACCGTCGACGACGCGAATGACCGACCGCTGCCCCCCCGCGACGGGGGGCGTGAGGACGAGTTCCCAGCGATGATTGTCATACAGGGCCACCTTCCCACCCCACGCGAATCCTCGCCCGGGATTGGTGAATTCTGGAATCACCACGCCCCGCTCCTCGCGGCCCCGCATCTTCGTGACAACCCGCACCGCCTTCAGCGATGTGAGAAACCCAACCGAATCCCGCCGCGGCGGTGCCGCGAACGGGTCGACATGGAGGACCGGCACCCCACGCTCGAGGCCAAAGGCAGGCGCACCCATCCCCACGATGACCCAGGACGATGGGCTGGCCACCCAGCTCCCGTCAGGAAGACCTCCATTCAAGGCATACGCGTTCCCGCCGAGGGATCTCTCGAAAGGTGCCTGACGGACCACGCCACCCGTTGGGTGGAGAATCGTCACGCGGGCCGTCGACACATCGGTGACCGCCAGGGTGTCATCGACGCCGCGCGCGACGCCGCTCTCCACCTCCTCGAACTCTCCCGGCCCCTCACCCCGACGACCGATGACGCGCTGCAAGGCGCCGACCGAGTCGACGATCCAGACACCAGCCCGCATCGGGTCAAAGAAGGCGAAGCCGCCGTCGGAGAGCGCGACGCCAGCAAAGACGCGCGAGAGATCGTCCGAGGTGGAGTCACCGCGAACTTCGGCGAACGGCACCGAATCAAACGCGATGAGCGGTGCGCGTTCCAGCGCGCCGGCAGGATGCTCGAGGATGGTGACGCCGCGCGAGGCCCCGAGAAGGCTGCCGTCGCGTTCCCTCATAGGCCTCGAGGACGGCGTCGACGTAGCGTTCGATGCCCCCGGTCGGCACCAGCTTCTCTACAGGAGATTCCCCGGCGACCGGGTGCGGCGGCGCCGCTTCGGATCGGCCTTCCGTTGGCATCGGCGACGCGATACACCGCGAGCACTTCACCGGTCGGGGTGACACCGGATCAACCATCACCGTGGCGCGGCGTCCGCAGTTCGCCGAGCCGCTGTGACATCTCCTCGATCTCGGCATGGGTGAAGGGCTGCAACCGGGTCGGCGAACGTTAGATGTCCCGGACCACCGTCCCGTCGGCGCCACCTTTTGCCAGCGATGGCGGTAGTACGTCGCCCCGGCCCAGCAGCCGCCGGAGGCGCTGGCGCCCCAGGCCGGGTAGTGTCGCCGATGGTACGCCCCCCCTGCCGCGGCACCACAATCTAGGTCGGTACCGGACCGAACCGCGTCGGTCAACTGCGCCTTCGGCGTCAGTAGCGCGAACCTCCGTTCCTTCGGCGTTCGGGATGTTGACGACGCCCGGCCGTCCGTGAGGACGACGTGTTCAAAAACGCCTGGGTGCCCTGCGGCAGTGGATCACTGCGCCCACGACCGACTTCACCGAGATCGTCGTCGACCCGGCCGACGGCCCAGCAGACTCATTGAGTCCCCACGAGCACGGGACGACGCGAGGACGCGATACTCACCCGGGCCGTCTCCCAGCGTGCCGATCGCCCGAGCAGCCTCCCAGCGATCGTATCGGAGGATTGGCGCTTCGCCATGGATGTCGGACACGCGGCGTCCCGCCGTCGCGCAGGGCACGGAGTTCGCGTGCTCCGGGATGCCAGCTCCTTGTCCGGTCGCCTTGCCGATGACGGCGACCTTCTCGAGCGTGACCGTGCAGGTTGGGCAGGTGCCGGGTTCGAGGCGAATAAGCGTGGGCGGCTGCTGGGCGGTGGCCGAGGGGGTGAAGGCAACGCGCAGGCAATGGCGGTCGGGCGAATCAGCATGAGGGCCTCGAGGGTCTGGTGCTGTTGGCGCGGATCATCGCCCGTTCACAATCCGGAATCGGACCACGGTGGGGACATCGTCCTCATCCCGCACGACGGCGTAGAGATGGCTACCGAGCACCACCCGTGTGAACCGCGGGTAGAGCAGGACCGGGATCGACACGCGCGCGGCCAGGGGGCCCCAGCCTGTGAATACACGTCGTATCGCTGGCCCGACGCATCCGCCGTCAGGGACCATCACCCAGACCGATGCTCATCATCTTCCACCACCGACATGATTGCGGGTCGCTTGGTCGGTATCGTACTCGCGTCGACATCCCCCTCCTTTCCACCGGCCTGTACGACCGCCCGGCGGAACTCCGCGATCGCGCTGTCACGGATCGTCGACGGATGGCGGATAGGCGCTGCGCTGCCGGTGATCGCGCGCAGCGTGTCACCCTGGCCGAGCCGCAATTTGAACGCGCGGTAGTTGCCACCAGCACTACACCAGACGGCGCCGTCCGCAGTGATTTCGGAAATGGCCGCAGGCAGCAACGGATACACCATCGGACGATTGGCCACGCGGAGCATCCGAGTCGGTTGGGGGCCGAGCAGCGGGCACGACGGGACGGTGAGCGTATCGAGGACCGTGCCGTCCTTCGAACGTCGCTGCATCGCGATATCGAAATTGGGCGACTGCGGATTGCGAATCACCTGCATGAGCAGGTGCCCGGCGCGATCCACTTGCACAGGGACATGGAGTCGATCGGTGTTCATGATCGGCATGGTACGGAGATAGCTGCCGTCTGCGCCCATCACCGTGACCCGGCTGTTGCCGGGATCATTGATCCAGAGCGTGCCGTCCGACGCGCGCCCCCACGGCATCATCGACCGGAACTCGCCCGGCCCACTGCCCTTCCCACCGGCACTGGTGAGGAAGCGCCCGTCGGGCCCGAAGCGCAGGATGCGCTGCGTGGCTTCCTCCTGCACCAGCACCGCCCCGTCCGGGGCGACGGCCACGCCGAGCACCTTCGTCAGTTCCGCCCGAGGATCGGTCGCGGAGCCATAGCGTGCTTGCTCGACCAGTCGCCAGGCAGCTTGCGCCCGAAGCTGACCGACGCCAAGCAGCAACAGGGAAGCCGTGAGCAGGCCAGGAACGTGGAACAACATTCTCATCTCGATGTCAGGAGGTGGCCCCCGGAGGATCTCTCCTGACCTCGCCCAGCGCAAGCTGGCGCCGCCACCCGCTGCTACCGCGCCACCCGCACCCCCACCCGCAGCGCCCGACCGCTCCCGGGGGTGAAGTGCAGCTCCGTGACTGGCCCGGCTTCGCCACGGAGCCGGGAGGTGGTCGCGAACTGCGCCTCGTTCCACTCCACGTTGAAGAGGTTCTCGACGCCGCCGATCAGGACCCAGCGCCCCAGCGCGAGTTCGGCCGAGAGCTCGGTGATCGTCTGCCCCTCGGCGATCACCTCACCGCGTTCATCGGCGGCGCGGGCGCCGATGTGCCGCACGCGAATGCCGGCGGTGAGGGGGCCGCGGTCCCGGAGGGAGAGCCCGGCCGTCGCGGTCAGCGTCGGAGCAAGTGGGATGCGATCGGCACCTGCCGGCTCATCACGGAAGCGCCCCCGCGCCAGGTTCAGATCGGCGTCGGCCCACAGTCCCGGCGCGAGGCGCACGCGACCCTCCAGGTCGGCGCCAATCCGGCGCGTCCGTCCACTCGCCTCGGTGACTCCTTCGTCGCCCACGAAGACCAGTTCACTCTCGAGCGTGGTTTGCCAGAGCGCCGCCGCCACCGAGCCGCCCGCCCACGTCCGCCGCGCGCCGAGCTCCATGCCCAGCGCACGGGGCAACACCGCGACGGCACGCGGGGCCTGCACCACGTCACGGGCATCGTTGCTGTGGAAGCCCGCGCCCATCTGCGCAGTGATCCGGACGCCCCGCCCCGCGACGGCGTCGAGGGAGAATCGTGGCGATACCACGCCGGTGGTCCGGGTCCCTGCGACGCCCCCCGCCAGCCCGGTGGTCCGATCAACGACCGACTGCCGGAAGACGTCGCCGCGCACGCCAAGCGTGGCATGCACGCGGCTACTTAGCGCCGCCGACTGCGACAGCGCCGTGAAGTAGTTCGATTCCGCAATGGTTGATACCAACCGGTCATCGCGCAACACGCGCCGCGTCTGATTGCGCAGCGCGACGTCGACGCCGTCCACCCGCACTCCCATCAGCAGCGCGAACTGCCCCTCACGCCCGAGGAGCATCGTCGGCCGGGCCATATCGGCCTGCAGGCCACCGATGGTGCGCGACTCGTGCTGGGCGATGCCATCGCCGTTCACCGAGTCGGCCAGGAAGTAGGTGAAGTTCGAGTAGAGCGCGAAGTCCGACCGCACCGCGTAGGCCCGCAGTTGCCACGGCGCATCCGCACCACGCGAGCGGAGCGCGAGCGACACGTCGCCCCGACGCGTGTTGCCCCCTTCGCTGGGGTCGATCGAACCGAAGCGTGAGATGGTGCCCGACGTCACCGCGCGTCGCGGGATCTGGCCCGAGGCATCCCACGTCGCGTCGAAGGCGGAAAGCGTCGCCACGAACTCGGCCGCCGCCGTGATGGGTGCGGTAACCTTGGCAAAGCCGTTGGCCCGTCGGTACCGCTGCGGGGCGAGGAATGGGCCGTCGGTACGTGCCACGGCACCCGCTGCGTAACCACCGAACGCACCCGCTCCGCCGCCGAACGGCACCAGCAGCCGTGCGCTCGTGGCATTGAAGGCACCGGCACGCACCTCGGTGCTGGCGCTCGCCAAACGATCCACCGTCGTGAACGCGACCGCACCGGCCGTCGCGAGGTTGCCATCGCGCACATCGAACGGCCCCTTCCGCACCTGCAGCCCGCCGACCACTTCCGGCAGGAGGAAATGCAGGTCGGCATACCCCTGCCCATGCGCATGGCTGACCATGTTGACCGGTGTCCCATCAACGGAGATGGCGACGTCGGTGCCATGATCGGCATCGAAGCCACGCAGGAAGATCTGCTCGGCCTTGCCGCCCCCGCCGTGCTGCGCAATCACGAGCCCGGGCACCAACCGCAGCAGCTCCTGCGAGGAGTCATGCGGCCGCAACGCACGATCGAGGTCGCGCACCTCCTGCGCGCCACGCTCGGCCACCAGCGGCGACGTCACCGTCGTGATCGGCGAGAGCTGGATGGGTGCCGGACGGAGATGCAGTACCACGGTGGCGGATGCGACACGAACCGAGTCCGGCGCGAAGCCTATCTGCGCCGCGACAAGCCACTCGCCCAGGGTGGTGGTGACGCGAAAGCTCCCCTCACGCGAAACGAGCACCCGCCGCCCCGCCTGCCGCAGGGTGATCGTCGCGCCCGCGAGGAGGGTGGCATTGGCCGCCGACCGGACCGTTCCGGACACAACGAGCGCGCCCTGCGCGCCCAGTACTCCAGGCGCGGCGAGGGTCGAGCACAACAACAGGAGTGGCAGGCTGTGCCGCATTGGGGGGCGTCCTCGGCTGGGTTGCCCGAAGTACGCCGGAGGACGGGAACTGGATTGCTCGGGCGCCGATGACGCTCACGCGAAGGGCGGCATGGGACCCGACGCTTACCCCATCGGCAACCAGAGGAAGAACCGCGTCCCCGCCGCCTTGCTCGACGTGAAGTCGACCCGGCCACCGAGGTAGACCTCCACGAACAGCCGCAGGCTGTAGGTCCCGGTCCCGCGGCCGCTTCCCTTCGTGCTGAAGCTCCGCTGGAAGATCTGCCGCTGGATCTCGGCCGGAATGACGCCTTCGTTCCAGCACCAGAACTCGCAGCCTGTTCCCGCACGCGCGGCGCCGAGTCGGACAGTCGTCCCGGGAAGGGTCGCCTCCAGGGCGTTCCTCAACAGGTTGCCGAGAATGTGCTTCAGGAGGGAGGGATCGGAGCGCAGCATGAACGAGGGGAGGTCGGCCTCGAGCGCGATCTCCTTCCCCATGGCGTCAGGATGGAACTGAAACGCCTCGCGTACCTCGCGCAGCAGGTGGTCCGCCACAACGGGCTCCGGCAGGACGACGAGCTTGCCGAGCTCGGCGTCGATCAGCTGTTGCTGGCCCTTGATCTCCGTGACCAACGCCTGCGACGAGATCGCGAGGTCGTCCTTGATCACGGGGTAGAGGGAGGGTTCCCGTGCGGCCTCCGCCAGGAGCCCGGAGACCCCGGTGGCCATGCTCAGGACATCATGGAACAAGACCCGTTCGAGCATCTCCCGCCGCTTCTCGGCGCTGATATCGGTCAGCACGAGGAGCGCGTACTCGTCGCCCTGCCAGACGAACGGGGAGGCGGTCAGCTGAAGTTCGTAGCAATCGCCTGACTTCGTGGTGATCAGCTGTTCGGTGGTCACTTCCTGACCTCGGAGCGCCGTGGCGGAGGCCTGGAGCTCCCCACAGGTCCGGCACCCCCTGGCGGTCCCACAACCCGAGCCATCGCTTTCCAAGTTCCGGCAGGCAACCATCTCGCCCACCCGCATCCCCTGGACGTCGGTGTGCCCGAGTTTTCCCGCCAGGCGGGTGGCGGCTCGATTGGCGAAGAAAATTTGCCGGTCGCTGTCCAGAATGATGACAGCGGAGGGGATCGCGTTGAGCACCGATTGCATCATGCCGAGATCGGAAGGCTGCGGCTTTGCGTCCTCGAGGAGGTCGGGGAGGAGCGATTCAGGCGGTGCAGCGCAGGTGTTCAGCATGACAACCCTCCGTTTCAGGCGAAACCGCGATCCTGTCACGGAGAGGAAGGGCAATTCGAGCGCCAGCCGGGAGCGGGGGCCGTCGGGCCGAGGGAAGTTCCCTTCGGGGGGGCGGGTTGCTACTTTGGTGTCCCGACCAAGGACACGAGGTCGGCATGGCAGGGTAGCTCAGCTGGTTAGAGCACGGCACTCATAATGCCGGGGTCGCGGGTTCGAGTCCCGCCCCTGCTACTCCACGACAGAGCGACCCGCCGCCCCATTGGGCGGCGGGTCGCTTCGTTTGGTACTCGGGGGTCAGCGGCCCGAATCCCCTCGCTCCAGCCGGATCGACATCTCCCCGGGCCGGATCACCCCCCACTCCTCGCGCGCCACCCGCTCCTGCACGGCGGGCGACGTCTCCAGCGAATCATGGAAGCTCCGGAGCGAATCGACCTGCCGCTGCAGCGACTTCAGCTCGGCTGGAGCGCCTCCTCCTCGCGCCCGAGCGCCCGGGCATCCCCCGCGGTGAACATCCCCCCGCGGAAGCCGAAGATGATCGCGAGGAGCAGCACGCCGAGGGCAAGCCAACGACCCACCGTCACTGCGGATAAAGCTCCGCACCGGGGTAGTGCGCGACCGGCCCCAGCTCCTCGGCGATCCGGAGCAGCTGGTTGTACTTGGCCATCCGGTCGGTGCGCGACGCGCTGCCGGTCTTGATCTGCCCCACGCCTGTGGCGACCGCCAGGTCAGCGATGAAGGTGTCCTCGGTCTCACCCGAACGGTGCGAGATGATGGCACCGAAGGCACTCGACTTCGCCATCTCGATCGCCTGCAGCGTCTCCGTGAGCGTGCCGATCTGGTTGACCTTGATCAGGATCGCATTGGCAGCGCCCTCTTCGATCCCGCGGCCCAGCAATTCCACGTTGGTGCAGAACAGGTCGTCCCCAACAATCTGACAGCGGTCGCCGAGCGCCTCGGTCATCAGCTTCCAGCCGGCCCAATCGCCTTCGGCAAGTCCGTCCTCGATCGAGACGATCGGGTACTTCTTGCACCACCCCTGATAGAGCTCGACCATCTCCGCGGCCGAGCGACGGGAGCCATCGCCCTTCTTGAAGACGTAGCCACCGTCCTGGTAGAGCTCCGACGCCGCAACGTCGAGCGCGATCGCAATGTCGGCCCCGGGACGGTAGCCGGCCTTCTCGATCGCCTCCACCACCGCATCCAGCGCCGCCTCGTTGCTCGGCAGGTCCGGCGCAAAGCCGCCCTCGTCGCCGACGGCCGTCGAGAGCTTCTTGCCGCTCAGCACCTTCTTGAGCGCGTGGAAGACCTCGACGCCCATCCGGAAGCCCTCGCTGAACTCCTCCGCGCCGACCGGCACGATCATGAACTCCTGCGCGTCGACGTTGTTGCTCGCGTGCGCGCCGCCATTGATGATGTTCATCATCGGCACCGGCATCACGCGCGCCATCGGCCCGCCGAGGTAGCGATAGAGCGGCAAGTCCGACTCCATCGCCGCCGCACGCGCCGTTGCCATCGAGACGGCGAGGATCGCGTTCGCGCCGAGCTTCGCCTTGTTGGGCGTGCCGTCGATGTCGGTCATCTCCGCGTCGATCGCGATCTGTTCGAAGACGGAGATTCCCTCAAGCCGCGGCCCGATGATCTCGATCACGTTGCGCACTGCCCCGCGCACTCCCTTGCCGCCGTAGCGCGCCGGGTCGCCATCGCGCAGCTCGACCGCCTCCTTCTCACCGGTCGAGGCACCACTCGGCACCGCGGCGCGGCCGCGGGAACCAGAGGCGGTGATGACTTCGGCCTCGACGGTCGGGTTGCCACGGGAATCGAGGATTTCGCGGGCGGTCACTTCGATGATGGTGCTCATCGGGAATCTCGGACTGGGTAAAGGGGGAAACCAGCATGGAAGGATGGACGGGGCCGCCAGTGGAATCAACGGCGGTGACGCTCAGAGGCGGTGTTGAAAGCCGGTCAGCGCCACCGGGACGCCCCGAAGCGTCGTCTCGACCCCGGCACCGGCCACGACGTCGCCAATCCGCGTCAGGACCACCCCGGCGGCGGGCTCGCACTCCCGGTCAGCCGCAAACCCGGGCGGCATGGTCACCAGCAGCTCGTAATCCTCGCCACCGACCGCGGCAAACGTGGCAAACGGCTCGCCGCGGCGTGGCCACCCGATGGACCGAAGGATGGATCGGGCAACGCTCAAGGGTGAGGCGCAAGGCGACGGCGGAGGCCGCCGCCGGGTGCGCCGCGTCGCCACCGAGCCCGTCACTGATGTCCATCATCGCCGTGGCACCCTGCGCCGCCAGCCACTGCCCCGCCATAATGCGCGGCTGCGGGCGGGCGAATGCCATCCGCGCCGCCGGGCTCGGCGTTTCGCCATCGAACCAATCGAGGAGGGCCGCACGTGCCGCGCCAAGCGCCCCGGTCACGTACACCCCATCGCCCGGCTGCGCCCCGCGACGCGACATCGGCGCGGGACGCGCATGGCCAAAGACCGTGACGGTGAGGGCGAGCGACGGCCCGGACGACAGATCCCCACCAAGTACCCGACACCCCGCCGACTGCGCCGCTTCGCCGACACCCGACATCACCGCGACGAGCCCCGCATCGTCGAGATCGGGCGGCACCACCAACGCGACGGTGATCCCCTGGCGTCGCGGCGGCGGCCGCGAGATCGGAGAGCGCGCTTGCCGTGGATCGCCAGCCGATTTCGGGGAGCGTCAACCACTCGCGCCGGAAGTGCACCGCCTCGACGGAGGCATCGGTCGAGACCACCATGATGCCGGGCCGCGTCGGGATGGCCGCCGTGTCGTCGCCGAGCGCGCCGGCGGACGGCCCCAGTGCGGCAGCGATCTGACGAATCCGATCGAACTCACGTCCGCCACCCAGCGAAATACTCGTCATCGCCCTTGCAACCGCAGGCGCACCAGCCCTTCCGTCGTGCCGATCCAGAGGTAACTCCCCTCGCTGGCGATCGCCGTCACGCCACCGGGGAGGTCGGTCGGTGCATACAGGATGCGCAGCAGCGGTGACATCGGCCGCACGAAGCCGGCCCCGCGGTCACCACCAACCCAGATTCCATCCGACGTGACAGCGAAGGCGGTGAGTCGACCCAATCCGGAAAGCAGTGGCCCCGCGGTCCAGGCGCCGCTCAGCGGATCGCGCCACAACAGTTGATTCGGTCATCGCGACCAACGTGTCCCGCGACGTAGCCGATGCCTCGCACCGGTACGCGCGCCCCACCCAAGCCGGGCGAGCCCCTCGGGCTCGGCGAGTCCAACCTCACCCGGCATCCATGCCCGCAACCCGAACGGCGCCCCCACCCAGAGCGTGTCGCCGCGCGAGAGCACGGGCGTAGGCCGGATCGATGAATCGCATCGCCAGCCGCTCGGCGTGCCATCGTCCTGCACCTCCGCGAGGCCGCGCATCGTGCCCGCCACCATCCGCCCCTGATGCAGCACCGGGCTCAGCGTGCGCGGATCGGGCAAAGCCATTCACCTCGTTCCAGCGGGTGGTCCGTCGGTCGGGAAGCGTGAGCCGCACCACGCCCTGATCGGTCGCCAGCCACAGCGCGCGGTCGAGGCGACGATCCGGCGCGCTGCCGCGAACGGCAGCCCGAACGGCGGTGCGCCGTCGACGCTGGTGCTGTCGAGAGATCGAGCGGCAGGAAGGCCAGCTCGGCAGAGGTGCGCAACTCCGCGTCGGTGGCGACCCAGATGCCGTCAGGCAGCAAGGCGATCGCGCCGACGCTCGTGCCGCGCAGGCCGAGGGCGAGCGGCGGCGCCGAGGCGCCGATCCGGTCGAGCTTGAGCACACGAGATTGCTGGTGCCGAGCAGCCAGGTGGCACCATCAGAGAGCGGTGCGGCCGCGGTGAGCCGACCCTGCTCCAAACCGGGTCCGGTGACGAGTCGCGGCGCGATGGTGCGGAGTTGCGGCACATCGCGCAGCGCGTCGTCGATCGTCGGGGCGATCTGCAGCGAGCGGGACGGTGTGGCAAGCTGCGTCGCGCCACCGATGCGGGCCTGTCGATACCAGCGTCCGTCGATCCTGAACCACGCGCCGCCGATACCGTCCGCCGGGTCGACGCCGATGGCGGTCGGTGTCCCGGGAAGCGGGCCCTCGTCCCACCGCTCGAGCGTCGGGGTGTAGTGGATCCACCCCTGCGCCGTCCCGAGCCAGAGCGACTGATCGGCAGGGTCGAGGATGGCGAGGCGCACGTCGCGCAACATCGCGGGGCGTGGCGGCGTCCGCGGTACCTCCCACCGCTGCGTCAGAGGGCGCCCAGAGTCCTGACGGCCGTCGGGAAGGCGACAAAGACTCGATCAAACGAGGTGGCGATCGCGTTTACCCGGGCGAAGTTGCCGAGCACGACTCGATCCTCTGGTCGGAACGGACTCGCGGGCGATGGCAGCCCCGCCCCACCACCAATCGCGGGCCCACATCCCGCGACGAGCGCGGCAAGCACTGCGATCAGCCGGCGCCTCATTCGCGCCTCGGTGCCGGGAGCTCGAGCAGCACGGGTGCGTGCGGCGTCGATGCGTCGCGGCCCCACCAGCGCCACACATCGGGGAGTGCGGCGATCACATCCATCGGGCGCATCGCGCGCGGTGGTGCGTCGGGCGGCATGATCGGCCGCGTCACCGAGCGCCCAGCCGCAACCGCGGCGGCGTCGAGCGGGTGGTCGAGGTTGGGCCATCATGGTGCCGAGTATCCCCGAGAGCACATCCCCGCTGCCGCCGGTGGCGAGCCCGGATTGCCGGCCGCCACGGTGCGCGTCGGTTGATCATGCTGGGCGATCACCGTCGGCACGCCCTTCAGCAACACGATGCCCGGGACCACCGCGGCGGCCGACTCGGCGGCACCCCACGGATCCGTCTCGAGTGAATGACTGCAGCCGGGAAAGAGGGCGCGGAACTCGCCGAGATGTGGTGTGAGCACCAGCGGCTTCCGCGCCGCGAGCGCGGAGAGTTCAGGCAGCGCATCACGGAGGCGACCAGCGCGTCGGCATCGATCACCGCGCGCGCGCTCTCGCCGAGCACGGCCAGGACGAAGTCGCGACGCTCCGGCGGCGCGTCCCAGTCCGGGGCCGATCACCACGACATCGGCGCTGTGGAGCAGCGCGATCAGCGCATGATCGAGCGGCGCCTCGAACGCATGCTCGAGCACTTGCAGGTCGGGTTCGGCGGTCCGCAACGTGGTCGCCGCCCCGATCGGCGCGACCACGTGCACCAGGCCGCCGCCCGCGCCGAAGGCGGCGCGAGCGGCGAGCCGCGCCGCGCCGGTCATCCCCTCGCTCCCGCCGACGATCACCACCCGGCCGCGCGTGCCCTTGTGACTCCTCGAGGGAAGCTGTGCAAGGCGGCTTGCCGCCCACCCACGCTGCACGAGGGTGGGCCACGACGGATCGGGTGCCGGGAGCCCGATCTCGACCACGACCAGGTCACCCACCTCATCACGCGCGAGCAGATGGCCGCGTCGGGGCGCGCCGAAGGTCACGGTGAGGCGCGCGGGAAGGGCGTCGTAGGAGACGCCGGTCGCGAGGTCGAGGCCCGATGGCCCATCGACCGCGATGATCGGATGCTGCAGGTCGGCGATGCGGCAACAGGTGGTCGATCGGGGCGCGCGGGGCGCCGTGTGCGCCGGTTCCCCAGCACGGCGTCGATGACCACGCCGACGGTTGGCCATGGGCCGTCGGTCGCGACCGTGCGCACGCCGTCGGCAAGCGCCTCGGCCCGCACCGCCTGCGTGAGCACCGCGCGCGCCGGCTCGCTCTCGACCACCCACACGGGGAGTCCAAGTCGATGCAGCAACCGCGCAGCCACCCAGCCGTCGCCCCCGTTGTGCCCCGCCCCGCAGGCGACGAGCACTCCCTGCGCCGCCTGCGGGCCGACGCGCTCAAGCACCAACTGCGCGACGGCACGCCCCGCGCACTCCATGAGGGTGCGAAGCGGTCGGCCACTCGACTCGGCCAATTGATCCCACGCCGTCGCTTGCACGGGCGTGATCACGGGGATGACGGGCATGTCCGAAAGCTACACCGCCCGCCGAATGCTCATCGATTCTTCGGGGTCACCCACCAGAGGGTGTACGGGACCGGGCCATCCCACCTGGGGCGCTCCGGATCGTCAGCCGCCAGCCAGAGCGCCCCGTAGGAGAGCTTCGAGACATTGCTGATCTTGGCGATGTCGAGGAGGCGTGGTTCATCCGTCGGCTGGTGGTATTCCGGGGTGGTCCCGTTGAAGAACTGCATGATGGGAATGCCATTCTCGAGGTACGGGCCCGCGTCAGTCCGGGGATAATAGAACTCGCTGGTCACGTCCTCGTAGACCTGATCGACGGCGATGAACGGGAATTCCTTCGCGGCGCGCATCAGATGCGCCTGGCTCTTGCTGCTGAGCAACTTCGGCCCGGTGACATAGATCGAATCCGCGGACGAGAGATTCTGGATGCGCGCGCTGTTGGGCGCACGGCTGCGCCCGATCATGTCATTGCTGACGTGGAGCACCAGCTTGTTCGACCACGGGCCGTACGCGATGAAGCGGGTCCCCCACAGCCCTGTCTCCTCACCAGAATCCCAGATCATCAGGATTGAACGCCGAGGCCTCGGGCCGGCCACGATGGCGCGCGCGATCGCCAGATTCCCCGCGCTGCCGCTGGCGTTGTCGTCGGCGGCGTTGTACTGGTTGGGGAGCGTGTTGCCGGGGATCTCTCCGCCGGCGCGGACCGCGCCGTCGAGGTGCGCCGCGAGCGAGATCCACTCCTCCTTCAGCTTCGGGTCGGAACCTTCCCACAACCCGACCACATTGTACGGGCGCGCCTCGGCGGTCGTCGCGGCGAAGTTGATGGTCACGCGCTTGCCGAGCGCGGCCGACTTGGGGTAACGCTTCGTCGCATCCGCGGCGAGGACCTCGGCGGCAGAGACGCCGGTTCCCGCCAGCAGCCTTCTGACGGCGGCTTCCGACAGGACCACGCGGGGGACCTGGTACTGGGCGTAGGCCACCCCCAGTGACGGGTTGAGGTCCTGCCCTGTGGTCGCGCGCCGGTTCCAGCCGTTCAGCAATGCGGGGGTGGGGACCAGCAGGATCCCGAGCGCCCCCTTGAAACGCGCCTCTTCCAGGTAGGTGGTGTAGTCAACACCCATGACGCCCATCGTGTCGGGGGCGCCAAGCACACCGCCGCTCCGCACCTGCCCGCGCACCGTGACGGGATTGACGAGGATCCACTTCCCCTTGATATCCAGGTCTGCATAGGGGTCGATCCCCTTCTTGCGCCGCGCCAGTCCATCCCCGACGCAAATCACGTCCGCCTGACGCACCCCGCCGACCAGGAAGGAGAACACGTAGAAGTCATCGCCCCACTTCAACGGCTCCGTCCCGATCGACCCGGAGACGCGGGTCGTGTCGAGCCTGGACTGCGTCACCGTGTAGTGCGCGAAGTACGTCCCGTTGTCACCCATCGGCTTGACGCCGAGCTCCTTCAGCCGTCGGGCGATGTAGTGGGCAGCGGAGTCGTAGCCAGGGGAGGGCGCATTCGGAAACGGGGTGCGTCGCCCCATGTTGGCGTCGGAAGCGAGGTAGTCGACATCACGTCGGATATCCGATTCGCGAATCTCGCCGGCGGCCTGCTTGGCGGCGGCCAACCTCGACTCGAGCGTGACAGGTCCGACGGTGGGCGCCCGACCTGTCGAGCACGCGGCAAGGACGACCACCGCCCCGGGAAGAATTCGACGCAACAGCGGCATGACGGCCTCGCATCCAGCGCAGAGTATGGGGGGGATGGAACTCGTGGCTCTCGATGACGGATCGGATCGCACGGTGGAAAGGGACGACCAGTGGGTCACTGCGGCGAACGACTGGCCTATGCGGCGGGGTCCCACCGCATGGCGCCGATCGTGTCGAAGGCACCGGCGAACTCGAAGACGTCCAGGAAATCCTCTTCCCGGTCGCCGGGCTGCACGCTCAACAGACCGATGGCCACGAGGGCGTAGACGATCCGGCCGAAGTCCGCGGTCCGCGTCACGCGCCAGTGCTCGAGTACCGGCTGCGCCAGCAGTCCGAAGCGCTCGAGCGCCAGATCCCGACACGCCCACGACAGTTCCGCCCCGGTCACGTGCCGACGTGCATCGAGCCGCTCCTGGAGGAACTCGATCGCCTCGAGCATGAAGAGATAGGCGCGCTCGTCGTACTCCGTTCCCGCGACGGCGCGGATCCGGGCGAGCACCCCGTCGGCGAACTGGAGATCAGGCACCTGGCTCAGCCCTCGGCACCGGTGGTGGCGTAGAGCGGGAACTTCCCCGCCAGTTCCTCGACGCTGCCCTTTACGCGCGCGAGCACGGCGGCGTCGTGATGACAGGTCAGCGCCTGGTCGATCAACTCCGCCACCCGGACCATCTCCGCTGCACCCATGCCGCGCGTCGTGATGGCGGGCGTCCCGAGACGGATCCCCGAGGTCACGAACGGCGACTGCGGGTCGTCCGGGATGGTGTTCTTGTTGACCGTGATGCCAGCCTCGCCGAGCACGCGTTCGGCTTCCTTCCCCGTCAGCTCCTTCGGCCGGAGGTCCACGAGCATCAGGTGCGTGTCGGTGCCGCCCGAGACGATGGCATAGCCGCGCTCGACCATCGCTTCGGAGAGCGTGTGGGCGTTGTCGACCACCCGACGCGAATAGGCCCGGAAGTCCTCCGTCAGCGCCTCACCGAAGGCGACAGCCTTCGCGGCGATCACATGCTCAAGCGGCCCGCCCTGACTCCCCGGGAAGACCGACTTGTCGATCGCCTTGGCGTGTGGTTCGTGGCAGAGGATGATGCCGCCGCGGGGGCCGCGCAGCGTCTTGTGCGTGGTGGACGTCGCGATGTGCGCGTGCTCGAGCGGATTCGGGTGCACGCCACCCGCCACGAGCCCGGCGAAGTGCGCCATGTCGACCAGGAAGGTCGCCTCGACTTCGTCGGCGATCGCGCGGAAGGCCGCGAAGTCGATGATGCGGGCGTAGGCCGAGCCGCCGGCGATGATCAGCTTCGGCCGCTCGCGGCGCGCCATCTCGCGCACCTGGTCGTAATCGATCCGGCCGGTGTCGGCGCGGACGCCATACTGCACCGACTTCCACACCTGCCCGGAGTGGTTGATCGGGGCGCCGTGGGTCAGGTGGCCGCCATGTGGCAACGCGAGCCCCATCAACGTCTCGCCCGGCTTGATCACCGCCATGAAGGCGGCAAAGTTGGCCTGGGCGCCGGAGTGCGGCTGCACGTTGGCGTGCGGCGCGCCAAAGAGCTGCTTGCACCGGTCGATGGCCAGCTGCTCCACCTGGTCGACGACCTCGCAGCCGCCGTAATAGCGCTTGCCGGGGTAGCCCTCGGCGTACTTGTTGGTCAGGCAGCTGCCCATCGCCTCGAGCACCGCGCGGGAGGCGAAGTTCTCGCTGGCGATCAGCTCGAGCCCCTCCTGCTGACGTCGCAACTCCTTCCCGATCAGGCCGGCGATGATCGGGTCGGCGGAGCTCAGCGGGGCGTCATGCTGCAATGCGTCGGTCACGTGGCGTCCTCGATCTTGGCGATGCGGCGTTCGTGGCGGCCGCCCTCGAAGGGAGTGTCCAGCCAGGCGCCGAGGATGGCGCGGGCGGTCTCAGCGTCGATGAAGCGGGCCGGGAGCACCAGCACGTTGGCATCATTGTGCTGGCGTGCCAGGGCGGCCACCTCCGGCGTCCAGGCCACGGCCGCCCGCACCCCAGGGTGCCGGTTGGCCGCGTAGCTCATCCCGAGGCCGGTCCCGCACATCAGGATGCCGCGCTTCGCCTCGCCCGTCTCGACCTCGCGCGCCACCGGGTGGGCGTAGTCAGCGTAGTCGGTCGACTCGTTCGAGTGCGTCCCGACATCCTCGACGTCGAAGCCCCGCCGCTCCAGTTCGGCGACGAGGATTTCCTTGAGTTCATAGCCGGCGTGGTCGGCGCCGATGGGGATGCGTTCTGGCATACGGGAAGATACTCGTTGGGGTGAGAAGTCGTAGGTCGTAGGTCGTAGGTCGTAGGTCGCCGACGAGGTCCTTCGACTTCGTCCGCTGCGCGGACTCCGCTCAGGATGACACGACCCACCCCACGCAACCTACGACTTACGACTTACGACCTACGACTTACGACCTACGACTACCGGTCCCCAGCCACCCACATCCGCTTGAGCGCCGCCACCGACGAAATGCGCTCCTCGGCGAGGCGGTCGGCCGCCTGGTAGGACGGAATGCCGTCGCGGGCCGCGATGGTGTAGACCCGGGTCATCGTGTCGTAGATCTCCTGCGCCTTCCGCTTGGCCCGTTCCATGGTCCAACCCTGCAGCTCGCCATAGACGTTGATCACGCCGCCGCCATTGATGACGTAGTCCGGGGCGTAGAGGATCCCCTTCTCCTCGATCATCTTGCCGTGGCGCTCCTCGGCGAGCTGGTTGTTGGCCCCACCCGCGACGATCTCGACCTTCAGCCGGGCGATGGTGTCGTCGTTGAGGATCGCCCCCAGGGCGCACGGCGCGAAGATGTCGGCCTTGGCATCGAAGATGGCATCGGCTGCCACCGCGGTGGCCCCGAGTTCATCCACGACCCGCTGGACCTTCTGTTCGTCGATGTCGCTGACGATCAGGCGGGCGCCTTCCTGCTTGAGGTGGCTCATCAGGTAGTAGGCCACCTTGCCGCACCCCTGCACCGCGATCGTCTTGCCGGCGAGCGAGTCCTTCCCCCACTTCGCCTTCGCCGAGGCCTTCATGCCGACGTAGACGCCGTAGCCGGTCACCGGCGATGGGTCGCCGGAGAGGTTCAGCAGGCCGGCGACATGCTTCGTCTCGCGCTTGATGAACTCCATGTCGGTGGGCGAGGTGCCGACGTCCTCGGCAGTGATGTAGCGGCCCCCCAGCGACTCGACGAAGCGGCCATGCGCGCGGAACAGCGACTCGCGATCGGCGCGCTTCGGGTCCGCGACGATGACCGCCTTGCCCCCACCGAGGTTCAGACCCGCCACCGCGCTCTTGTAGGTCATCCCGCGCGCCAGCCGCAGGGCGTCGTGCAGCGCCGCATCGGTGCTCTCGTACTGCCACACCCGGGTGCCGCCGAGGGCAGGCCCGAGGGTGGTGTCGTGGATCGCGATGATGCCGAAGTAGCCGCAGGACGGTTCATGGGAGAAGACCACCTGCTCGTGGCCCATGGTCTGCATGCTGGCGAAGGTATCCATGAGAAATCCATTCCGTCAGAAGGTGAGGCTGGTGATCGATCATCGATGATCGATCATCGATCATCGATACTGCACCTTACTTCGTGTATACGTAGAATCCCTTTCCGCTCTTCCGTCCCAGGTGCCCGGCTGCCACCATCCGCTTCAGCAGCGGACACGGGCGGTACTTGTCGTCCCCCAGGCCGGTGTGCAGCACGTTGAGGATCGCCAGGCAGACGTCGAGGCCGATGAAGTCGGCGAGCGTCAGCGGCCCCATCGGATGGGCCATGCCGAGCTTCATGACGGTGTCGATCGACTCGGGCGTGGCCACGCCCTCGAAGACGCAAAAGATCGCCTCGTTGATCATCGGCATCAGCACGCGATTGCTGACGAAGCCGGGGAAGTCATTGACCTCGACCGGCGTCTTGCCGAGCGCCCGCGAGAGGTCCATCACCGTGGCCGTGGTCGCATCCGACGTGTCCTGCCCACGGATGACCTCGACCAACTGCATCACCGGGACCGGATTCATGAAATGCATGCCGATGACCTGCGCAGGGCGCTTGGTCTTGGCGGCGATCTCGGTGATGGAGATGGAGGAGGTGTTGCTGGCGAGGAGGGTGTTTGGGCCGCAGAGGGCGTCAAGCTTGGCGAAGATGTCGAACTTGATCGCGGGGTTCTCGCTCGCCGCCTCGATCACCAGCTCCGCCTGCGCCGCAAGCGCCAGGTCCGTCCCCGTCGTGATCCGCGCGAGAATCTCGGCCGGCGCCTCTGCCGCCAGGGTGCCCTTCTTGACCTGACGGTCGAGGTTGCCGGCGATCGTCGCCTTGGCCTTCTCCAGTGCCGCCGCATTCACGTCGATGAGGGAGACGTCGTGGCCGTGCTGGGCAAAGACGTGGGCGATGCCGTTGCCCATCGTGCCCGAACCGATGACTGCGATCTTCGACATGATCTACCTGCATGGAATATGTGAGGCATCGATGATCGATCATCGATCATCGATCATCGATTCACTCCTTCGCCACGCTCAACGCCACGGCGTTTCCCCCACCCAGACACAACGTCGCCAGCCCCGTCGCCGCCTTCCGATCGTGCATCGCGTGGATCAGCGTGGCGAGGACGCGGGCACCGGAGGCACCGATCGGGTGGCCCAGGGCAATCGCGCCGCCGTTGACGTTGACGCGGTCGTCGTTCCACCCCAGGGCGCGGCCATCGGCGATCGCCTGCACGGCGAAGGCCTCGTTGGCTTCGATCAGGTCATAGTCGCCGATCGCCGTGCCCGACTGCTTCATCAGGTTCTGCACGGCGAGGATCGGGGCAAAGAAGAGCTCCTTCGGCTCGCCGCCACCGGTGGCGTAGCCGGTGATGCGCGCGAGCACCGGAAGTCCGTGGGCCTTCGCGAAGGCGAGCGAGGTCACCATGATCGCGGCGCCACCGTCATTCAACCCGGGCGCGTTGCCGGCGGTCACCGTGCCGTCCTTGCGGAAGACGGGCCGCAACTTGGCGAGCGACTCGGCGGTGGTGTCCGGCCGGACCGACTCGTCGGCGGAGACCATCGTCGAACCGCCCTTCCCGGCGATCTCCACCGTCACCATCTCGGCGGCAAACTTCCCGGCGGCCTGTGCCGCCGCGGCACGCTGATGCGACCGCGCCGAGAAGGCATCCTGGTCGGCGCGCGACACGCCGGCCTTCTCGGCGGTGTATTCGGCGTATTCGCCCATGTGGTTGTTGCCGAACGAGTCCCAGAGGCCGTCGTGAATCATGCCGTCGACGATGGTCTGGTTGCCCGCCTTGATGCCGTTGCGGTAGTTGTAGAGGTAGTGCGGCGCCGACGACATCGATTCCATGCCACCCGCCACGACGCAGTGCGCGTCGCCGGCCTTGATGGCCTGGGCCGCCAGCATCACGGCCTTGAGACCGGAGCCGCAGACCTTGTTGATGGTGAGGGCCGGAATGGTCGCGGGGAGGCCGGCGTGGATCATCGCCTGACGGGCCGGGGCCTGGCCCGTCCCACCCTGCACCACGTGCCCCATGATGACGTCATCGATCAGCTGGGCATCGACACCGGCGCGGCGCACCACGTCGGCAATGGCAAGGGCGCCAAGTCGCGTCGCGGGAAGCGAGGACAAGGCGCCCTGATAACGACCGATCGGCGTCCGGCAGGCGGCGACGATGACGGGAATGTGCTGGTCAGACATGCGACCTCAAGGATTCAGGACGCGGGGGAAGATAATGGGGGGGCGCCCAGGCTCCGCGTCCTCGTCCGCACCTCCTCCACCAGGCGCGCCGTGAACTCCGTCAGCGCGATGACCTCCTGCTTGTTCCCCGCCCCGCGGACCCGGACCGCCACGGCGCCGCTCTCCGCTTCCCGGCCGCCGACCACGGCGAGGTAGGGCACCTTCGCCATCTCGCCATCGCGAATCCGGTAGTTCAGCGTCTCGTTGCGGTCGTCCAGCGTCGCGCGGATGCCGGCGTCCCGCAGCGTCGCCGTCACCGCTTCGGCGGCGTCGCGCTGCGCGTCGCTGATCGGCACGACCCGGACCTGCTCCGGCGACAGCCAGAGCGGGAACGCCCCGGCGAAGTGCTCGATCAGGATCGCGATGAAGCGCTCGAACGAGCCGTTCACGGCGCGGTGGATCACCACCGGCCGATGATCCGCGTTGTCCTCGCCGACGAACGAGAGGTCGAAGCGATCGGCCGCGTTGTAGTCGAGCTGAATCGTGCCCAGCTGCCACTTCCGGCCGAGGGCGTCCTCGACATCGAAGTCGATCTTCGGTCCGTAGAATGCCCCGTCGCCCGGCTTCAGCTCGTACGACTGCCCGGTGGCCTCGAGGGCGTGGCGCAGCGCGCGCTCCGCCTCGTCCCAGAGCTGGTCCGAGCCGATCCGCTGCTCCGGCCGCGTGGCGAACTTCAGCGTCGCCTTCAGGCCGAAGGTCTCGTAGTACTTGAGGATGAACTGCACCAGCCGGTGCACCTCGGCCTGGATCTGCCGCTCCATCAGGTAGATGTGGCAGTCATCCTGCGCAAATTGCCGAACGCGCGTGAGGCCCGAGAGCGCGCCCGAGACTTCGTTCCGGTGCAGCACGTCGTAGGTGACGTAGCGGATCGGCAGCTCCCGGTACGAGTGCTTCTTGCTGCCGTAGAGCAGGTGGTGCGACGGACAGTTCATCGGCTTCAACGAGAAGTCATGCTCATTGCTCTCGTTGTCGAGGACGAGGAACATGTTCTCCTTGTACTTCCCCCAGTGCCCGGAGATTTCCCACAGCCCCTTGTTGTACATCAGGGGTGTGCGGATCTCCCGATAGCCATCCCGCTGCAGCGCGCGCATGTAGTCGTTGAGCGCGTTGTAGATCACCGTCCCCTTCTCGGTCCAGAACGCCGCGCCCGGGGCGAACGGGTGGAACATGAAGAGATCGAGCTGCTTGCCGAGCATCCGGTGGTCGCGCTTCTTCGACTCTTCGAGCCGGAAGAGGTGCTGCGCCAGCTCGTCCTTCTTGAAGTAGGCCGTGCCGTAGATCCGCTGCAGCATCTGCCGCGACGAGTCGCCGCGCCAGTAGGCGCCGGCCCCCGTGAGCAGCTTGAAGTGCTTGAGCTTCGCCGTGCTCGGCACGTGCGGCCCGCGGCAGAGGTCGACAAACGGGCCATCGGTGTAGATGGTGATCGTCTCGTCGGGGCCGAGCTCGCTGATCCGTTCCAGCTTGAGCGGATCGTCGGCGAAGCGGGCGTTGGCCTCCTCGCGGGAGACCTCCTCGCGCACGAAGGGGTAGTCCGCCGCCACGACCTCGGCCATCGCCGCCTCGAGCGCCTCAAGGTCCTCGGGCGTGAAGGGCCGGGGCACATCGAAGTCGTAGTAGAAGCCCTCGTCGATCGACGGGCCGAATCCGATCCCGGCGCCGGGGAAGATCTTCCGCACCGCGGTCGCGAGAATGTGGGCCGCCGAGTGGCGCAGGACCGGGAGGGCATCGGCATCGCGTTCGGTCAGGATCGCGACTTGATCGCCGTCCACCAGCGGGCGGCCGAGGTCGCGGATGTCGCCATTGACCCGGATCGCGACCGCCGCCCGCGCCAGCCCGGCCCCGATCGCCGCGGCCAGCGCCGCGCCGGTGGTCCCCGCCTCGAGCTCGCGAATGGAGCCATCGGGGAGGGTCACGCGGATCGGGGCGTCGAGAGCAGCGGTCATCGGGGCCAGCCTGGCAAAGGGTTCCACACGTGGCGGCAGGGCATAGGCCGTGCCGACCGAGCCTAGTATTTTAGCATCATGCCTCGTTTCGCTGCACGCCGCCGCCCTTCCCGCCCTGACGGCCTCGCTGCCGCCGGCCTTGTCACGGCCGGCCTCGCCCTCGGTGCCGCCCTCGGATTTCTGGTGGGAGAACTGGTCGGCCCCCGGGCCACCCGGGTCACTCGCCGCGACCGCCAGACCGCCCCGGTGGGCGATCGCTCGGTCGCCGAACTGGTCCATGACGCCCAGGCGGCGCTCGATGCCGACGTGCGGCTGCGCGGCCTGCAGCTCGAGGTCGTGCCTGTCGGCCGGAATGCCCTCGAACTGCATGGCTGGGTGCCCGATCGCCGCGCGCGCTCGACCGCCGCGAGGCTCGTGGCCGAGGCGGTGACGGTGGAGCGGCTGGTGAATTGCCTGCTCGTGCGCGGCGAGGACGACCTGGTCGAGCTGGGCGCGGCCGAATTGGGCGACGAGGCGATCGCGTGACCGAACCGCTCGCCCCCCAATACGACCCACGCGCCATCGAGGGCCCGCTCTACCAGTGGTGGCAGGACCGCGGATTCTACACGGTCGACGCCAACGCTCCCGGTGAGCCGTACGTCATCCAGATCCCGCCGCCGAACGTGACCGCCGTGCTGCACGCCGGACACGGACTCAACAACACCCTGCAGGATGTGTTGATCCGTTTCGAGCGGATGCGTGGTCGCAAGGCACTCTGGGTGCCCGGCACCGACCACGCCGGCATCGCCACGCAGAACGTGGTGGAGAAGCTGCTCGCCAAGGAAGGACTGACCCGCTTCGATGTGGGTCGCGAGGCGTTTGTCACCCGCGTCCGCGGGTTTGTCGAAGAGACGGGTGGTGTGATCCTCGAGCAGCTCAAGGCGCTCGGCGCCAGCTGCGACTGGTCGCGCACCTACTTCACGCTCGACGAGGATCTCTCGCGCGCGGTCCGCGAGGTGTTCGTCACGCTGCACGAGCGCGGCCTGATCTATCGCGGCAAGTACATCATCAACTGGTGCCCCCGCTGCCTCACCGCCCTCTCGAACGAGGAGGCGGAGAAGGAAGAGACCGACGGCAAGATCTGGCACCTCCGCTACCCGCGCGAGGACGGTCAGGGCTTCGTCACCGTGGCGACCACCCGCCCCGAGACGATGCTCGGCGACACCGCGGTGGCCGTGCACCCGACCGACCCGCGCTACGCCGCGCTGATCGGCACCCAGCTGCGCCTGCCACTCGCCGACCGACTCATCCCGATCGTCGGCGACGAGGCGGTCGAGGCCGACTTCGGCTCGGGCGCCGTCAAGGTCACGCCCGCGCATGATCCGACCGACTTCGAGATCGGCAAGCGCCACGGCCTGGCCCAGCTCGACGTGATGACCGACGACGCGAAGATGAACGACACCGTCCCCGAACGCTTCCGGGGCCTCGATCGCTTTGAGGCGCGGAAGCGCGTGGTCGCCGAGTTCGACGCGCTCGGGCTGCTGGAGAAGGTGGAGGCGCATCGCCACGCCGTGGGCCATTGCTACCGCTGCGACACGGTGGTCGAGCCGCGCTTGTCGGACCAGTGGTTCGTGAAGATGCAGCCGCTCGCCGATCCGGCGCTGCAGGCGTACCGCGACGGCCGGGTGAGCTTCCTCCCCGAGCGCCAGGGCGACAACTACGCCATGTGGCTCGAGAACATCCGCGATTGGTGCATCTCGCGCCAGCTCTGGTGGGGCCATCGCATCCCGGTCTGGTACTGCGAGGCTGAAGGATGTCGACAGACCATCGTCTCGCGCACCGATGTCGAGGCGTGCACCGCCTGTGGCGGCGCCGTGCGGCAGGACGAGGATGTGCTCGACACCTGGTTCTCGTCGTGGCTGGTGCCATTCTCGTCGCTCGGCTGGCCCGAGGAGACGGACGATCTCCGCGCCTTCTACCCTGGCGCGACACTCGTCACGGCCCCGGAGATCCTCTTCTTCTGGGTGGCCCGGATGATCATGGCCGGCCTCGCCTTCCGCGGCGAGGTGCCGTTCCGCACCGTGTACCTGCACGGCACCGTGCGCGACACCCAGCATCGCAAGATGTCGAAGTCGCTGGGCAACGGCATCGACCCGCTCGAGGTGATCGATCGCTTCGGCGCCGACGCCCTCCGCTACACCATGGTGAGCGGGATGGCGGTGGGGACGGACCTGATTCTCGATCCGGCCGATCTCGACGTCTCGTTCGCGCCGGGCCGCAACTTCGCCAACAAGCTGTGGAACATCGGTCGTTTCCTCCTCGGACACCTCGAGGCCGGCGCCGCGCCGCTCGCGTCGATCGCGGAGCGTGATCTCACGCTCGCCGATCGCTGGATCCTTGCGCGCGCCGAGGCAACCATCCGCGAGGCGACGCTGCAGTACGAACGCTATCGGCTCAACGACGCGGCCGCCGCGGTGTACCACTTCCTCTGGAGTGACCTCGCGGACTGGTACGTCGAGCAGGTGAAGCCGCGCCTCTATGGCAACGCCCCCGGTGGCGAGACGGCACGCGCCGTCGCGGCCCACGTCTTCGATCAGGGCCTGCGCCTGCTGCACCCGGTGATGCCGTTCATCACCGAGGCACTCTGGCAGCGGCTCCCGAACTCAGCACCCGACGCGACCATCTCCCTCGCCGCCTGGCCGCTCGCGAGCGACGGCCGTGCGGATGCGGCCGCGCTCGAGGAGTTCGGCGCCGCGCAGGCCGTCATCGGCGCCGTGCGCGCGTTGCGCGCCGAGTATGCGGTGGCTCCGGGGCAGACCGTGTCGGTGACCGTGAGCGACGCGAGCCCGGTGGCCGCGCGTG
This sequence comes from Gemmatimonadota bacterium, assembly GCA_016704275.1. Taxonomy (NCBI): domain Bacteria; kingdom Pseudomonadati; phylum Gemmatimonadota; species Gemmatimonadota bacterium. The sequence goes on along the minus strand of JADJAK010000005.1, from coordinate 129,775 downwards.
CGCTCGCGGCCGAGGGCGAGACGGTACGCCGGCTGGCCAAGGTCGAGACGCTGACCATCGGCACCGCGCCGGATGAGCCGGGTGGGACCATCGTGCTCGACGACCGCACGATCGTGTTCGTGCCGCTCGGCGACCTGGTCGACATCGCGAAGGAGTGCGCGCGCCTCGGTGCCGAGGCCGACAAGCTTGATGCGCTGGTCACCGCACAGGAGACCAAGCTCGGCAACGAGCAGTTCGTCGCCCGCGCACCAGCGGCGATCATCGACAAGGAGCGCGAGAAGCTCGTCGCCTGGCGCGCCCAGGCGGAGGCGCTGCGCGCCAAGCGCATCGCACTCGGGTGCACGGACTGAGGCGGCTCGCACTCGGGGCGTGCCTGCTCGCGGGCTGCGCGCGCATGGCCCCGCCCCCGGGCGGGCCGGCCGATGGTACGCCGCCGCTGCTGATCGGCACCATCCCCGACTCGGTGCGGATGCTCGACGGCTTCGATGGCTGGGTCGAGTTCAGGTTCGACGAGATCATCTCCGAGGGGACGCAGCCGAACTTCGGCACCGGCAACGGCGAACTCGAACGCCTGGTCATGCTCTCGCCGGCACCGGACAGCGTCATCCCGCGCGTACAGTGGAAGCGCAATCGCCTGCTGGTCCGCCCCCGCGACGGCTGGCTTCCCAATACCGTCTATCGCATCGAGTTGGCGCCCGGGATCCGCGACATCCGCGAACCCTCGAACGTGTCGCAACAGGCGTCGGTGATCACGCTCTCCACCGGTGGCGCGCTGCCCGGGCGGTACCTCATTGGGCGCGCCGTCGACTGGGGGACGCAGCGCCCCGTTCCGCTCGCGCTGATCGAGGCGTTGCTGCTGCCGGACTCCCTCCCCTATCGCACGCTCGCGGACTCCAATGGCCGTTTTGCATTCGGTCCGCTGCCGCGGGGCACCTTTCTCGTCGGGGCCGTCGTCGATCAGGATCGCAATCGTCGCCGCGGCCCGAAGGAGTCCTGGGACACCGTGCGCGTCACCGCCGCCACCGACGTGGTCGGCGAGATCTGGGCCTTTCCGCGCGACTCGACGCCGCCGCGCATTCAGTCGGCCGAGCGCGTCGACTCCTTCACGATCGGCGTGGTGCTCACGCAGACCCTTGACCCGCGCTTCGCGCTGCCGGCCGACTCGATCCGGGTGGTGCAACTCCCGGACTCCGGCACGATCGGGCCGCTCGGCGCGCTCCCGCAGCCCGCGCACGATTCGCTCTATCGCGGGCGCGGTGGTCTCACCCCCGTGAAGGCACCGGACGATACCGCGGCGGCCAAGGCCGACAGCACCCCGCCGGACGCGCGCCCCGCGGCGCCGCCGGCACGACGGCCCGTCCGTGGTGCGCCGACCGCACCGCCACCGGACAGCGTTGAGCAGGTGCGCCCGCCGCTCACGACGCGACTGATGGTGCGCACGGCGGGCGTGGTCCAGAGCGCGACCAGCTACGTGGTCGAACTCCACGGCGTCCGGACCATCGGCGGCGGGGTGGCGACGACGCTCCGGATTCGCGTCGAGGGACGGAAGCCCGTACCCAGCAAGGCGGATTCACTCGCCGCCACGAAGGACTCGACCGCCAAGGCGCGCCCCGACTCGACCAGCGGCCGGCCGACGCGCCGATGACAGACCGCGCGCCGGCCGTCTTCCTCGATCGCGACGGCACCCTGATCGAGGACCCTGGCCATCTCGCCGATCCAGCGGGTGTGGTCCTCCTTCCCGGGGTCATCGACGCACTCCACGAGCTGACCCGTCTCGGCTACCTCCGCATCATCGTCACCAATCAGTCCGGGATCGGGCAGGGCTTCTTCACCGAGGCCGACTTCGCCGCGGTGCAGGCCGAACTCCACCGGCAGCTTCTCGTCCACGGCATCACCATCGACGCGGTGTACCACTGCCCACATCGGCGCGAGGACAGCTGCGACTGCCGCAAGCCAGGCACGGCGATGCACCGGCAAGCCACCGAACGCTTCGGCATTGACCTGGCGCGGTCCTGGTGCGTGGGAGACCGGCCCGGTGACCTCCTGCCGGCGCGGACCCTCGGCGCACAGGCCATCCTGGTCCTGACCGGCGATGGGGCACTCCACGCGGACGAGGCCGGCAGCCTCGGATTTCCGGTGGCTGCCGACCTCCGGGCCGCCGTCGCCCTGCTGACGGTGCCGCGCTGAGCCGCTAGCGGTTCAACCAGTAGCTCAACTTCATCATCAGCACCTGCTGACCGGGCTCCGAGAGGAGACGGTCGAAGCTGCTCCCCGGTGCGAAACGTCCCTGCGAATCCTGGTACGCGCGCTGCTGCGTCCAGACCAGGAAGAAGGTCGAGCCAGCGGTGTACTCCCACCGGAACACCGCGTTGCCCCGCAACGACGCGAAGGTGAAATCGGGCTGCCCGATCGTGATCGCGGGGGCTGCCCCGGCTCCATCGGGGTCGACCACACCGGCCGCCCGATCCACCGTCGATCCCTCCGTCCCGAAATCGCGGAAGGCGAAGGTCCCCGGAGCCCGCAGCTCGCGCACGGTGTGGTAGCGTCCCGAGGAGATCAGCGGCTGCGCGAAGAGCTCGATCGACGTCTTCGGGGAGAGGATCCAGTTGACGCGAATGTTGCCGCTCAGCGTCTGCTGGTCGAGATCGCCGAAGAGATAGCGGCGTCCGTACGTCGCGGTTGCGGCGGGATCGTCGGCGGCGCGCAGGTACTGCGCCGGGTTGCGCAGTGCCTCGTAGCTCGGGCCCACGCTGATCGAGACGTTGGAAGCCGGCCGATAGGTGGCGGCGATGGAATAGTTCTGCGCATGCCGCTCGCCGCCGGCATACCGCGACCCGCTCAGCTCCACCTCGAACGACAGCGGCTTCCGCTCGTCGCTGGTCCAGCCAGCGAACGCTTCGAAGCCCCCTGGTGAGGCCATCGCGGGGCCACCGCGCGTCCCGCGCACGTTCGTCGACGCCGGATTGACCGTTCCCCCGAAGTAGGTGCCGGAGAAATTGCTCCAGGTGATGTTGACGTTGTTCCACCACCCGGCGCTGTTGCGCGCCCCGCCAAAGTCCCAGGTGCCGAAGATCGTGGTGGCATAGCGGGCGGAGTTGATCAGGCCGCGCGGCTTGGTCCAGCGATAGCCGCTGGACACATGGGCATTCAGCACGTCGGTGCGGCCGACGAAGCCGAGGTCGTTCGCCTCGAAGCCCGGCGACACCGCGCCCACGGCGGCGTTGAAGAGCGTGCTGCCGTTCTGCTTGTTGAGGGTGAGGCGCCCGAAGGAGCCCGACATCGTCGTCGCGTCGGGATCGAGTTCGACGTGGTCCGCGTCGGGGCGCTGGTAGTAGTGCCCCGCCCCGGCCTGCAGCGCGGTGATGCGGGCGGCCGTGCCGGTCACCCGGCTGATCGCGCCCCAGCCGCTCATGACCCACGTGCGCTTGCTGTCGAGTGTCAGCCACCCATCGAGTCCCGCGAGCTGGGCCCCCGCATCCATCTGGTCGCGCAGGCTGTTGTCGCGAAAATCGCGATGCGTCACCGTGCCGAGCACGCCCAGGCCGTGACGTCCGCCGGCGAAGTCGCGCTGCGCCCGCACCACGCCGTACCCGGCGAGCGGCTCGATCTCGGCGCGCTGCTCGACCGTGCCGTCAGAGAGACGCGCGTGCTCGCGCTGCGTCAGCGCCGACAGGGTACCGACATTCCACGAGCCAAGCCGGCCCGTCAGCTTGGCTGCGCCGAGGATCCGGACACCCTGCGGCGCTTCGCTGAACGGCGACTCCGGAATCCGGCCCTGCGGCGCGCGACCGATGCGGCGCGAGTAGAAGGGATCGAGGTTGACCCAGTTGAAGCCCATGAAGTTGTTGGCCCCGCCGTAGCCGAAGCGGAAGACGTTGATCCCCTCGACAAAGAACGGACGGCGTTCATCGAAGAAGACCTCGACGTCGCTGAGGTTCACGACCGCCGGGTCGACCTCGACCTGGCCAAAGTCGGGATTCACCGTGCCGTCGAGCTGGAAGCCGCGTCCCAGCCCCAGGCGAAAATCCGCGCCCACCGAGGGCGTGGTCTGGCTGCCGGTTCGGAAGGGATTGCCGAGGGTGGTCGGCGCCGACTCGCGCTTCCCGGTGAGGTACGGCAGCAGCTCGGCCCGGCGACGTGGCGTGACCTCGTCGGGCCCGAGCAGCTCCGCGAAGCGGGAGACGAAGCCGCTCCCCTCGCGCAGCCGCGGGATCAGATAGCTCACCTCGTTCCGGCGGCCGATGCCGCGCCCCACGTTCACGCCCCAGCGAATCGACCCCGCCGCAGCGACCCGCAACTGCGAGAGCGGAATGCGCATCTCGACGATCCACCCCTCGCCGTCGCGCCGCACCGACGACTGCCAGACGCCATCCCACGCGTCGTCGCTCCAGTCGTCGTTGTAGAGCGTGCCGTCGCTCTGCACCCCGGCCGCGCTGACCGTGAACTCGTATCCGGTGCGCCGGTCGCCCAGCGGGTCCAGGTAGAGCGAGAAGAAATCGCTCTGACTGGACCGATCGCGACGTGTCAGGAGCGCCATGACGGAATCGGGGGCGCGGTCGCGGAGCCGGGCCGCGACGTAAAGCGCCGCGTCGTCGTAGGCGAGGTGCACCGCCGTAGCCTCGCTGGCAGGGGCCCCCTCGGTCGGTGATGACTGCACCAGCGTGGTGATCAGTGCACCACCACGCCAGGCCGCGTCGTCAAGACGGCCATCGATGGCGACCGGTTCGCTGATCCGGACGGCCCGGAGTTGGGGACGGGGGGTGGTGTCGGCCACGGCGGCAACAACGGCGAGGATGGCGGTCAGCGGAAGCACCACGGCAACACTCCGGGGGGGGTAAAGGTCGGAGGTTGGATGGCACACAAGGAGCCAAGGTTGCACTGTCACCGCAGTGAAACACGGCGTTGCACGGAAGGAACGGGGATCCCCCGCATTCCGGGGAGGCCCCGTTAGATTGGAGGGCTGTGAGCTATCGTGTGGCAGTGGCGGTCTCGGGCCGCGGAAGCAACCTGCTGGCGCTCTGCGACGCCCCGGGCACGGGGGCCGACGTGGTGCTGGTGCTCAGCGACCGCGACGCCGCGGCGCTCGAGACGGCCGAGCGGCGTGGCATCGCCGCGCACCGGCTCCACGACCACCAGGATGGGGCCGAGTGGCTGGCCGCGCTCGAGGGCGGCAGGGTCGACCTGGTCGTGCTGGCGGGCTATCTGAAGCTGGTGCCGCCCGAGGTCGTGGCGGCCTACCGTGGTCGGATCATCAACATTCATCCGGCGCTGCTGCCCAGGCACGGTGGCCCGGGCATGTACGGAGAGCGAGTCCACGCGGCGGTCTTGGCGGCGGGCGACACGGAGAGTGGCGCCACCGTGCATTTGGTGGACGAGGCCTACGACCGCGGCGCCATCCTCGGGCAGGCCCGAGTGCCGGTGCAGCCGGGCGACACGCCCGGGTCGTTGGCCTTGCGGGTCCTGGCCGCCGAGCACCGGCTCCTGCCCGCGGCCGTGACGGCGGCGGCGAGCGCCGGACGACCGGTCCCGTTTGATCTTCCCCCTGCGGTCTGATTCCGCACCGGAGTTTGTGACGATGCAGCGTGCCCTGATCTCGGTCAGCGACAAGCGTGGTGTAGTGGCCTTTGCCCAGGAACTCATTCGCCTGGGATGGGAAGTGGTCTCCACCGGCGGCACCGCGGCGCTGCTCCGGGACGCCGGCTGTTCGGTGACCACCGTCGACGAGATCACCGGGTTCCCCGAGATCCTCGACGGTCGCGTCAAGACGCTCCATCCAGTGGTCCACGCCGGGCTCCTCGCTCGCCCCGATCGTCCCGAACATGTCCGGGTCATGAAGGAGCACGGCATCGCCTCCTTCCAGCTTGTCGCCGTGAACCTCTATCCCTTCCGCGCGACGATCGCCCATCCGGACGTGTCGTTCGAGGACGCGATCGAGAACATCGACATCGGCGGCCCGTCGATGCTGCGCTCCGCCGCGAAGAACTTCGAGTTCGTCCTCCCGGTGGTCGATCCGCGCGACTATGGTCAGGTCCTCGAATTGGTCGCCGGGGGCGAGATCCCGCTCGAGGTGCGCCAAGGCTTCGCCGCGAAGGTGTTCACGCACACCTCCGACTACGACAATGCCATCGCCGGCTACCTCACGCCGCGCCAGGATTCGCTCCCGGAGCGAATCGCCCTGGCGATGGAGCGGCGCCAGGTGCTCCGCTACGGCGAGAACCCGCAGCAGCGCGCCGCCCTCTACGTGACCGAGGAGCCGCGTGGCATCGGTGACCTGACGCAGCGGCAGGGGAAGGAACTCTCCTTCAACAACCTGCTCGACATCGATGCCGCCATGGCGGCCGTCGCGGCCTGGAGCCACGATGTCGCCTGCGCCGTGATCAAGCACACGACGCCCTGCGGCATCGCCCTGGGGCGGAGTGCCACGGAAGCGTTCGAGCGGGCGCGCGCCACCGATCCGACCTCCGCCTTCGGCTCCGTCATCGCCTTCAACACCGTCGTGGATCGCCCCGCCGCCGAGGCGATGCGCGACCTCTTCATCGAAGTGATCGCTGCCCCGGCCTTTCATGCCGACGCCCTCGCGATCTTTGGCGAGAAGCGGAACCTCCGCATCGTCGAGCTCCCCGTCCCCGTCGGCCACAGCAGCCTCGATTGGAAGCGCATTCGCGGCGGCTTCCTGATCCAGGACCAGTTTGCGTTCGACCACAGCGAGGATGGCTGGTCGGTCCCGACGAGCCGCACGCCGACGGCCGAGGAGATGATCGACCTCCGCTTCGCCTGGGCGGCCGTGGCCACCGTGAAGTCCAACGCGATCCTGTTGGCCCGGGGCGAACAGGCCCTCGGCATCGGCGCCGGGCAGATGAGCCGTGTGGATGCCTCCTTCCTCGCCGTCCACAAGGCACGGCAGGCCGGACACCACCTGGATGGCGCGGTACTGGCCTCCGATGGTTTCTTCCCCTTTCCGGACGGCGTCGAAGCCGCGGCCGAAGCGGGGGTTCGAGCGATCATCCAGCCCGGTGGCTCGATCAAGGACCCCGACGTGATTGCCGCCGCGGATCGCCTTGGCATTGCCATGGTGATGACCGGCGCCCGAATGTTCCGCCATTAAGTCGCGGCTCGACCAACCACCACCTTGACCTCCCCCACCGCACCGGAGCCACGCGTGTCCGATACGCCCGCCGAACGCCCGCCCTACCTCTGGGCCGTCGCCACCTTCCTGGTGGTGTTCGTGGTGTACCTCATGACCCTGTCGCCGACCACGGCCTTCTGGGACACGTCGGAGTACATCGCCGCCGCCAAGGTGCTTGGCATCCCGCACCCGCCGGGCAATCCGCTCTTCACGCTGATGGCGCACGCCTGGGGACTCCTGCCGCTGGCGGCGGAGTACTCGGTGCGGATCAACCTCTTCGCGGCGATCACCAGCGCGGGCGGTGCCGGGCTCTGGTTCCTGGTGGCGGAGCGGTGGTTGCGGCCGATCCTCCCGACGGCGCGCGGCCCGCGCATCGCCTCGGCGTTCGCCGGCGTCTTCGCCTCGGCGATGGCGTGGACCGTGTGGAATCAGAGCACGGTGAACGAGAAGGTCTACACGGTGTCGCTGCTCTCGATCGCGATGGTGGTCTGGTGCATGGTGCGCTGGGCCGACGAGCCGGCCGGTGAGCGGCGGGATCGCTGGGTGGTGGCCGCGGTGTATCTCACCGCCTTGTCCTCGACCAACCACATGATGGGCGTGCTGGCGATGCCCGTCGTCGGCATCTATGTGCTGATGACCGATTGGCGCGTCATGCTCCGCCCGCGTGTCATCGCCGCGGTGGCATTGGCCGTCGTGGTCGGGCTCTCGCTCAACTACGTCTACCTGCCGATTCGCGCCGGTCAGTATCCGCCGATCAACGAGGGCGAGCCCGTCGGCTTCTTCTCGCAGGCGCTCAAGGATGTCCTCGGCCGCGTGCAGTACGGCAAGCCGGAGCTCTCGCTGCGGCAGTCGCCGCTCTCCGCCCAGTTGACCAACTACTGGACGTACTGGAGCTGGCAGTGGGGCCGCGACCTCGGCGCCTTCCGCAGCCTGATGGTCGGCATCTTCACGGCCACCACGCTGGGCGGCGTCCTCGCCTTGTTGCGTCGCGACAAGCGGGCTGGCCTCGCCGCCGGGGCGCTGTTGTTCACCGTGACTCTGATGCTGATCTACTACCTGAACTTCAAGTACGGCTACTCGTTCCAGGTCAACAACGCCGCGATCACGCAGGAGATGCGCGAAGTCCGCGAGCGTGACTACTTCTTCGTCGTCTCGTTCGCCTTCGTCGGGGTCCTGATTGCGGCCGGCCTCGCCGCCACCATCCGCTATATCGGCGAGATGCTGGGCGATCGGGTAAGCGACTCGCGGCGCTGGCTGGTCGGCACGCCGGTGCTGCTGCTCGGCCTGGTGCCGTTCTTCGGCAACCGCGTCTCGGCATCGCGCGCCCACGAGACGCTGGCCCGCGACTTCGCCATCGACATCCTCGAGTCGGTCGAGCCGTACGGCATCCTGATCACCGCCGGCGACAACGACACCTTCCCGCTCTGGTTTGCGCAGGAGGTGCTCGGCATTCGCCGTGACGTGACGCTGGCCAACCTCTCGCTGATGAACACCGACTGGCACCTCCGGCAGATCCGCCGCCGCGAGACGCCGACGTTCGACCCCGCGACGGCCGCCGCGCTCTGGCGCCCGCGCAGCGACGCCGACACGGTGCCGCTCGGTGCTCCGGCCGCGGCCAACTGGGTCAAGCCGACCAACACCGTCTTCGCGATGACGACCCAGGGACTGGATTCGCTGCCGGAGTATTCGCAGACGCCGAAGAACGCCGGGATGATGATCGACTCGCTCGTGCTCCGCTTTGGCGGCGAGTACATGACGCGGAGCGACATCGCCACCGCGCTCCTCATCCGCGACAACCTCGGCAAGCGGCCGATCTACTTCTCGTGGAGCACCGGCAACTATCCCGACGCCTCCCTCGGCCTCCGGCCGTACCTGCTCTCGCAGGGGATGGTGCGCCAGGTGATGCCGCGACCGATCACCGAAGGTGGCGCCATCCGGATGACGCAGAACTTTTCCTGGGTCGACGTGGCCCGCACGCGGGCGCTCCTCTTCGGGGTGTACCATCCGGAAGCCGCCGCACGCGAGCGTCCCGCAGGATGGGTCGACGAGCCGTCGGCCTCGATTCTCGGGCTGTACTATCTGGTGTATGGTGGCGGCGCCGAGGCCTTCCGGCAGTTGGGAGACAGCGTGACCGCCGCGAAGGCCGACTCGCTCACCGTCCGGATGCGGAAGTCGCTCCCCAATTACTGAGGTGATTCGCATGCGTCGTTTCGCCGTCGTCGTCGCGTTGGTTCCGGCCGCCCTCGCGGCTCAGGCCCCGGTCGTCACCGAGCAGACGAGCGGGACCACTGCCCTGCTGCAGGCGGTGGCGGCCGTGAACGAACAGGTCGCGTGGGTCAGCGGCCACAAGGGAACGGTCCTGCGGACGCGCGACGGCGGCACGACCTGGGAACTGAAGGCGGTGCCCGGCGCGGAGACGATGGAGTTCCGCGACGTGCATGCGTTCAGTGCCGAGGAGGCATGGTTGCTGGCCGCCGGACCGGGGGCCAAGTCGCGGATCTACCACACCACCGATGGTGGCGCACAGTGGACGCTGCAGTTCACCAACGCGGACACTGCGGCGTTCTTCGATTGCTTCACCTTCTTCGACACGAAGCACGGCGTGGCCTTCAGCGACGCGGCCAACGGCCGCACCATGATGATGCGAACCGAGAACGGCGGCGCGTCGTGGAACCTGCTCCCTGCCAACGCCCTCCCCGCGCCGCTGGCGAGTGAGGGCGCCTTCGCCGCGAGCGGCGGCTGCCTGGTGAGTCAGGGGAAGTCGAACGCCTGGGTGGCCACCGGCGCGCCGGAAGGGCGCCTCCTGGTCACGACCGACGGCGGCAAGCAGTGGAAGCCGGTGCCGACGCCCTTCGTGAAGGGTGACGGCGCCGGGATGACGGCGACCTCGTGGCTCGACGCCAAGCGCGGGATCGGCGTCGGCGCACGCATTGCCCAGATGCGCACTGACACCGCCTCGGCGGTGGTGGGCGTGACCGATGATGGCGGCGCGACCTGGACCATGCGCCCCCGCCCCGCCGTGCGCGGCTCGTTCTTCGGGGTGTCGTGGGTGCCCGGGGCCGATCGCAACACCGCCGTCGCCGCGACGCTCGCCGGACTGCTGGTGACCCGTGACGCCGGCGTCACCTGGACGGCTGCCACCCCCAGCCAGTACTGGAGCGTGGGCGGCGTGGGCCGGACCGCCTGGGGCGTCGGCCCCGGCGGCCGAATCACCAAGCTCGGTTTCTAGCGGATCAAGTCTTCGAGCTGCACCGCCGCGTCGGTGCGCTCGTCGCGGTACTTGACGATCACGGGCGCGTACAGCGAGATCCCGCGCGCCTGCCCGCTCCCGTGGGTCACCGACCGGCTGCCCGGCACCACGACGGCCCCTTCCGGAATCTCCAGCGGCGAGTCGCCCTCACGCCGCAGGATCCGGTCGTGGACCAGGTCCACCACCGCCGTCCCGCCCGTCAGGAGCACACCGGGGGCGAGCACCGCACGCTGCCGCACGATCGTCCCCTCGTACACCCCACAGTTCCCTCCCACCAGCACGTCGTCCTCGATGATGACCGGCATCGCCCCGGCCGGCTCAAGCACGCCACCGATCTGGGCTGCCGCCGAGAGGTGCACGCGCTTGCCGATCTGCGCACAGGAGCCGACGAGCGCGTGCGAATCGATCAGCGTCCCCTCGTCGACATACGCGCCGACGTTCACGTAGGCGGGCGGCACCACGATCACGCCGCGCGCGAGGTAGCTGCCCTCACGCACCGCGGTGCCGCCTGGCACGATGCGGATCCCTTCGTCGATGGTCGTCGCGCGGACGCCGAAGCTGTCCTTGTCGAAGAACCGCATCGGCCCCGCCGTGCCCGCGTCGACGAGCACGCCAAGGCGGAAGCCGAGCAGGATGCCGCGCTTGACCCAGCCGTTGACGCGCCAGGTCCCATCGGCGTCGCGCTCAGCGGCACGGATCGTCCCCTGGTGCAGCGCCAGCTTGAGGGAGGCGAAGGCGCGGCGCGCCTCGTCCTCGCGCCCGGGTGGAACCTGGTCCAGGAACGGGGCGAGCCGGGTTTCGAGAGAATTCACGCAGAGACTCCAAGGCGAGAGGACATCGGGAGAAAGGGCGCCATGCGCTCACGGAGCGGAGCGGTGGCCGACAGGAGCGGGAGGCGCACGGTGTCACTGATGCGCCCCTGCATCGCCAGCGCGGCCTTCACCGGAATCGGGTTCGCTTCGGTGAAGAGCAGGTCGATGAAGGGGAGGAGCGGAAGCAGGTCGGCACGCGCGGTGACGAAGTCGCCCGCGCGCGCATGCCGGACGATTGTGGCGATCGTCCGGGGCAAGGCGTTGCTCGCCACCGAGATGAGGCCCCGTGCACCAGACGCGATCGCCGGGACGACGATGTCGTCATCACCGCACAGCACCGCGAAGGCACTCGGCGTCTGGGCCACCAGGTCCATCACCCGGCGCACGCCGCCACTCGCCTCCTTGATGCCTCCAATCCGGGGATGCTCTGCGAGGCGGGCCACCGTCTCCGGACGCAGATCGACCCCGGTCCGTCCGGGGACATTGTACAACAGCAGCGGGAGGTGGATGGCGTCGGCGATGGCGCGGAAGTGTGCTTCGAGGCCGGCCTGTGTCGGCTTGTTGTAATACGGGGCAGCACTCATGATGCCGGCGACACCCATGGCGGCCTGCGCCTGCGCCTCATCGACGGCTCGGGCGGTGGCATTGTCAGTCGCGCCTGCGAGGACGGGGACACGACCGGCCGCGGAGCGCACGACGGTGGCCGTCACGGCCAATCGTTCGTCCAACGAGAGCGTCGCGGCCTCTCCCGTGCTGCCACAGGCCACGAGGAAGTCCACCCCTTCCTCGATCTGCCAGTCGACCAGCTGCGCCAGCGCCTCATGGTCGACGTCGCCCTGAGGACTGAAGGGCGTGACGATCGCCGTACCGGTTCCGTTCGGGAGCATGATCAACCCTCCTCGAAGAGTGCATCCAGCGTGAACACACCGCGTCGGCCACGCAACCATCGGCCGGCGGTCACGGCCCCTGCCGCGAAGACGCGACGATCCCGCGCCACATGCCGCAGCGTGATCGATTCGTATGGCGCATCGAGCACCAGCTCGTGCTCGCCCGGGATCGAGCCGGCCCGCACCGAGGTGATGGGCCAGTCGCGCGTCGGGTCGCCCGCGCGTGCCGCCTCCTGCAAGCGGAGTCCCGTGCCCGACGGGGCATCACGCTTGGCCGCGTGGTGGCGTTCGTGGAGAAAGCCGTCGAAGGCCGCCTGACCCGCCGACGCACTCGCGAGCACGCGTGCGGCATGGAGGAAGAGGTGAACGCCGATTGCAAAGTTGCTGGCGGCCAGCAAGGCGCCGGGGCCATCTCGCCACGACGCCTCGATCCCCTCGCGCGCAGCGTCCCAGCCGGTCGTCCCGCACACCACGGCGAGGCCGAGCGGCTGCAGTGCCCGCAGGTTGTCGACGACCGCCTCGGGCGTGGAGAACTCGAACACCACGTCGACGCCGGTCAGTCGGGCGGCAGTGATGGCCTGCCCTGCTGCATTCTCGCCACGGGCAATCGTGGTGACCACCGTCTCGCCGGCCGCCTCTGCTTCCGCCCGAATGGCCTGCGCCATGCGGCCGCTCCCGATCAACGCGATCCTCACGTCGGCACCCCGAAGAAGGCGCGATGGAGGGCACGGACCACGCGGGGGCCGTCCTCCTCGCGCACGATGAAGGTCAAGTTGGATGCCGATGCGCCGAGCGAAATCATCTCGACGTTCACATCGGCGATCGCCTGGTACACCCGCGCGGCAATGCCCGGCGTGTCCCGAATGCCACGCCCCACCACGGCCACGATGCTGCGGCCCTCGCGCAGCGTGACCTCACCGATCGGCGCGAGGTCCCGCATGACCGCCTCCAGACGGGGGGATGGATCGACCGTGAGCGAGACGGAGACCTCGCTGGTGGCGAGGACGTCGACCACGATCTCATGGCGCTCGAACACCTCGAAGATCTGCCGCAGGAAACCGAAGGCACCGAGCATCCGTGCCGCGCGGACCTGCATGACCGCAATCCCGCGCTTCGAAGAGATCGACCGGATCGGTACCGTGGCGTCGTACTCGGTCTCCGCGATGATGCGGGTGCCGGGTGCCTCGGGGGCGAAGGTGTTGCGGATCACGATGGGGATTCCCGCTTCCACCAGCGGCAACTGGGTCGCCGGGTGCAGCACCTTGGCGCCGAAGGCCGCGAGTTCCGCGCTCTCATCGTAGGTCGCCTCGGCCAGCACCAGCGCCTCCGGGACGATCCGCGGATCGGCGGTCATCAGCCCGCTCACGTCTGTCCAGATCTCCACCCGCTCGGCCTCGAGCGCAGCGCCCAACAGCGCGGCGGAGAAGTCGGAGCCACCGCGACCGAGGACGGTGGCAGCACCAGCCTCGGTGGCGCCGATGAAGCCCTGCGTCACGGGGAGCGCGCCCGAGGCCAACAACGGCGCCAGCTGCGCGTGGGCGAGCGTACGGATCGCGGCCTGATCGGGAATGGCAGCGCCGTACCGCGCATCGGTGCGAACCACGCGTCGCGCATCGAACCAGGTGGCGGGGAGCCCCCGCTTCTCCAGCGCCGCCGCCACCACCACCGACGAGAGCAGCTCGCCCACCCCGACCACGGCGTCCTGCCAGCCGTCCTGATCCTCGGCGGGTACGGCACCCAGGATCGCGGACAACGCGTCGAGCCGCGCGCAGAGTGGCCCAGCCACCTGCTCCGCGATGCCGAGGTCGGTGGCGACCGCCAGATGCCGCGCGCGGAGCGCCTCACCCCCGCTCGTCACGGCGGCGGCATCGCCCTGCGCCGCGGCGCGGCTGAGCCGGAGCAAGGTATCGGTCACCCCGGAGAGCGCGGAGACGACGACGAGTGGCCGTTGGTCGGCCGCGTTGGCCACCGCCGTCCCCAGCGCCGTGATGGCGCGGGCATCGGCCACGGACGTTCCCCCGAACTTCATGACGATCATCGCGCGTCGCCGGCGAGCAGGGTGCGTACGAGCGCAACGTATCGGTCCACGCCGGCGCGCAACTCGGCGACCGGGATCTGTTCGTGATCGGTATGGGCGACATGAATGGTGCCGGGGCCCAGCTGATAGCCGGTCCCCCACGCCGAGAGCAGCGGCAGGTCGGAGGCGAAGGCCACCGTGATCTCTTCCCAGCCGGGCAAGGATGGTGACCGGAGCGCGGGGACTTCGAGCGGGAACGCCACGGCGACGTCGGGACCCGCCGCGGCGAGGATCGCGGCCCGAATCGGCGCGCCTGAACCGACGAGCCGGACCATCAACTCGGCCCGGGCCGACGGCGCGATCACATTGGGTGCCTCGCCCCCCACGACCCGGCCGATGTTGAGCGTCGACGGGCCGAGCTGCGGATCGACCGGCCACTCGATGGCGCGAATCCGTTGCAGCGCATCGAGCAGCTGGTCGATCGCCGAGCGCCCGAGTTCGGGGTACCCGGAATGCGCGGCCACCCCGCGCGCCTCGACGGTCACGCGCAGTGCGCCCTTCTGCGCGGTGGCGAGACGATTCCCCGTCGGCTCGCCATTGATCAGGATGCGCCCCTTCGGCGTCAACGTGGCTGCGGCGAGTGCCCCGTCCGAACCGTTCTCCTCTCCAACCACGAAGAGCAGCCCCACCCGGTCCTCTCCCTCGGCGGCGAGCCGCTCCGCGGCCACGATCATCGCGGCGGCAAGGCCCTTGGCGTCACAGCTTCCGCGACCAAAGAGGATCCCATCTGCCTCGTGGGGCGGGAGGTATGGCGGCACCGTGTCCAGGTGGGTGGAAAGCACCACGACCGGCTGCCCGCGCGTGGCGTAGAGGTTGGCGCGATCACCGTCGAGCGGCTGCCGCTGCACCGACCAGCCGCGGTCGGCCAACAGGACGGCAACGGCCGTCACGACAGCCCCTTCCGATCCGGTCACCGACGGAATGCTGATCAACCGTGTGGTCAGCTCCACGACATCGAGTTGGGTCACAAAAAAATCCCCGCCGGACAGTGAGTCGGGCGGGGCTCCACGAGTGGGGAACGGGACTGGCGTGCTACGCCGGAACCGACCACGTCGTGTGACCCCGACCCGCGCACTTCTTGGCGCGGGTCGGGACACACTTCTTGGTCACCTGCAGCAGCGTTGGCTTCATGATGCGGTCAATCGTAGGGAGTGGATCGCGCGGGCACAAGGGGTCACGCCTCCGCGCGCTTCCGCCGTCGGGCACCGATCGGCAGCCACCAGAGATAGACCCCGGTGAGCCAGAGCCCGAGGACGATGACACCGGCAGGCAGGAAGAGGAAGAGCTTGGCATTGGGATGAAACCACGAACCATCGTGCAGTGACTCGATGAGGTCCGAGCGTCGATAGGCCACTTGCAGTACTTCACCCGTGGCCTGATCCAACTGCAACTCCCAGCGATTCTTGCCGATGACCTTGATGATCCCCTTGCCGGGCCTGACATCGAGCCGGTCGATGTCGCTCCAGGCAGTGATCCCGGTCTGCGGATGCTTGGCGGCGGCCTCGAGGATCGCGGCGAAGGGAATGCCCGGCACCTCGTTCGCCGTGCGCTGTTCGGGCGGCTGGATCCAGGCGAACTGCTTCTTGGTCTGCAGCAGGATGCCGGTGACGACCACCACGAGAAACGGCAGCGCCACCAGGAGGGCGCCGCGTCGGTGCAGTTGCCGATTGGCCACGCGCGGATTGATGGTCATGCCGGGCGAACCTTCGCCACCACGCCAAGCAGGGCCGCAACCGCCAACGACGCGTACAGTGCGGCGTGGTAGTCGAAGAAGATCATCCCCGACAACCACGCGGAGGAGATCACCAGGGTGATGAGCGTGGTGGGAATGGCAAAGTGACAGAACTCGCGGAAGGAGATCCGCACCTGACGGCGTGCCGCGAGGTCGAGTGTCGTCACGTTCGCCGAAGCGCCGATCGGGGTCGCATTGCCGCCGAGACAGGCACCGAGCGCGAGTGCCCACCAGACGACGTCAGCACCAGGGGGCAACGTCGGGATGAGCTCGTGCAGGATCGGAATGGAGACGGCCACGAAGGGGATGTTGTCGATCAGCGCCGACAGGCCCGCCGCAGCCCACAGAATCAGCAAGGCGGCGAAGAGCAGCGTGCCCTCGGGGCCGAGGGCGAAGCTGCTCCGTCCGGCATCGATCGCCGCCGCAAGGGAACCGGCAAGGGTGGCGATGAGCCCGGTCTCAACCCCGGCGCCCACCACGATGAACAGGAAGGCGAAGAAGACCAGCGTCGGCCATTCGATCTCGTGCTCGATGATCCCCAGGATGCCGTGGACCCGCTCCTCGCCCGAGGCGTGATGCTTCCGCACGTAGAGGCGATCCTGGAGGATGAGCGCGGCGGCGGCACCGATCGTGGCCGGGACCGCCGCTGGCATTCCGGTCACGCCGTGCGTGAGAAAGCCGACGAGGATGAAGGCGCAGATCCACCCCATCCCGCGTAGCAGTGTGGGGTCGACGATCGTGGCGTCCGAGTCCGCCGCCGCCGGATCGCCGATCGATCGTGGGGTGGTCCCGGTGAGTTCCGCGCGGAACCACCGCGTCGCGAGGAGTTGCAGGGCCACCATCATGACCAGCACCGGCGCGCTCAGGTGCATGAGGAAGTCACCGAAGGAGAGACCGGCGCCGGACCCGATCATGATGTTCGGCGGGTCGCCGATGAGCGTCGCGGTCCCGCCGATATTGGCCGCCATGATCATCGGCATGATGAACGCCATCGGGGCCACGCCCAGCTGCGCCGCCAGCCCGAGCGCGATAGGGGTCACGAAGATCACCGTGGTGACGTTGTCCAGAAATGCCGAGGCGATCGCGGTGAACCAGGCGATCAGGATCATGATCCGGGCGGGCGAATTCCCGGCACGGTGGACCAGTCGCGCGACCGCCCACCCGAAGACCCCCGTCGATTTGAGCACGCCAACGACGGCCATCATCGAGGCGAGCAGTAGAAGGACATTCAGGTCGAGCGCGCGCGCCGCACCCTCGAACGAGATCAGGTGGTAAGGCGTGAGGTAGGTGATGCCCCAGAGCAGCGACACCGCCCCGAGCGCCACCAGCACGCGATGCGCCTTCTCCAGCGTCAGCAGGAGGAAGAGCAGTACCAGGGTCACCGCCACGATCCCCTGCGAGAGCGGGTCGGTGGTGCTGGTCAGCAGATGGCTGGATTCAGGCATGGCACCCGAGAGCGAAGGTCCTGGGGGATCGATCAGGCCCGGGCGACGCGCACCACTTCCTCGAGCGTGGTGACCCCGTCGCGCACCAGGCGGAAGCCGTCCTCCTGCAAGGTCCGCATCCCACCCGCGATGGCCATGGCCCGCAGCTCCTCGGAGCCGCGACGCTGCTGCACCTCGACCCGGAGGGCATTGTCCATGACCAGCAACTCGTAGATGCCGACCCGACCAAGGTAGCCGGTCCCTCGGCAGGCGTCACATCCCGCGCCCCGCCAACGGGTATGCAGGGCGTGGCGGTCGAGATCGACCAGTTTGGCCAGGCGAGCATCCTCCGGGGCCGGGGCTCGGCAGGTCGGACAGATGCGTCGGAGCAGACGTTGGGCGAGCACGGCATCGACCGTGGAGGCCACGAGGTAGGCCGCCACCTGCAGATCGAGGAGGCGGGTCAGGGCGGTCGGCGCGTCGTTGGTGTGCAGCGTGGAGAGCACCAGGTGGCCGGTGAGCGCCGCCTGAGTGGCAATCTGCGCGGTTTCTCCATCGCGGATTTCGCCGACGAGGATCACGTCCGGGTCCTGCCGCAGCAGGGCGCGGAGCGCCCCCGCGAAGGTGACACCGACCTTCTCGTTGACCGGCACCTGCGGCACACCGGACAGCTCGTACTCGACCGGATCCTCGACGGTCAGGATCTTCTCCCGTCCGGTGCGGATCAACTCCACGGCGGCGTAGAGCGTCGTCGTCTTGCCCGACCCGGTCGGGCCGGTGGCGAGCACGATGCCGTGCGGCCGGGAGATGACCTCGGTGAACTGCGCCAGCGTGTCGGCCGCCATGCCGAGGTCGGTCAGCGAGATGCGGCCCCGCTCGCGGTCGAGGAGCCGGAGCACCACGCTCTCGCCACGCAGCGTCGGCACGGTCGAGACGCGGACGTCGACCTGGCGATTCTGCAATCGCAACCGAATCCGTCCGTCCTGCGGCAGTCGCCGCTCGGCGATGTCCAGCTCCGCCATGATCTTGATGCGGGAGATGATCGCGGCCGTGAGGTGTGGCGGCGGCGACGGCGCATCCTGCAGGACCCCATCCACCCGGTAGCGCACCCGCAGGCCGTCCTGATAGCCCTCGAGGTGCACGTCCGACGCGCGCGCCTCCAGCCCTTCGATCAGCAACAGGTTCACCAGCCTGATGACCGGCGCCTCGTTGGCGAGGTGCACCAGGTCGTCGAGCGGGATCTCGTCGGCGTTGATGGCACCGCGCTCGCCGACGAGCCCCGCGATCAGCCCCTCGGCGGTCGTGGCGTCCTGCGCGTAGACGCGACGAATCGCCGAGCGGAGATCGTGCTCACCATAGGGGAGCAAGACCACATCGGCGTCAAAGAGGAGCCGCAAGTCATCGAGGGCGGTCGGGTCCGGGGCAGGCAGCCAACTGCCGACCTCGAGACGGCCACCCTCCAGCCGGAGCGGCATCATGCCGTGCTGCTCCAGCCAATCGGCGGTCAGCGCGGGCGCGAGCCGATCGACCTCGAGCAGCTCGGAACCGGGGCGCGCAGCGACCATCGGCGCGGCGGTGGTCACGGGGTGCCGCCACCCACGGGGCGACGCACGGCGGTCGAGTCGGGGCGGCGAATCACCGGCAGGCCGATCGTGTCGGCCTTGGGCACAATGCGCGCGCCGGTCGGCACCTGCTTGAGCAGTTCGCTTCCATCTTCAACCGACCGCCGCAACTGGTCGATGTCCACGTCGGTGAAGATCACGTGCGGGGTGAGGAAGAGGAACAGCTCCGAGGTATTCGACGTCTCGCGCACGTTGCCGAAGAGCCACTTGCCGATGAGCGGAATCTTGCTGAGGATCGGAATGCCCGACTCGGTCTTGCTGCTGCTCTTCCCTGCCAGCCCGCCGATCACCGTCGTCTGCCCGTCCTTGAGGAAGACCTGGGTGGTCAGCTCGCGCTTGCTGATCACCGGGGCGTTGAACGCCACCTCGTTGGTCGCATTGTTGTCGGTCTGCGAGACGGTCAGGTTGACGTAGCCGTCGGGGTTGATCGTCGGCGTGATCGTCAGCACGGTGCCGACGTCGAGATAGGTGATCGTCTGCACGGTGGTCGGGGTGGCACCGGTCTGGATGCTCTGCGACACCTGCACGAACGGCCGCTGTTCGCCCACGTTGAGCACCGCCTCACGGTTGTTCTGGGCGATGATCACCGGCAGCGACAACACCCGCACGTCACCGCGCGTCTGCAGCGCGTTGAGCGCCACGTTGTAGTCGATCGTCCCGTTGCCGCCAGTCAGCTTCAGGATGAAGTCGCGGGCTGTGGCGGCCGATGGCATCGACGCTGAGTCGGCGGAATTCCCCTTCGTCCGAGTCCCCGTACCGGAGACGCCGACGTTGAGGTCAGTGTTGCGGGCCACCTCGGCAATGGTCACCTCGATCAGGACCTGGAGCGGCCGCAAGTCCACGGCGGCCAGCACCTGCTGGATCAAGACCCAGTCGGCGGCGGTGGCGCGGATCAGCAGCGCGTTGCTGCTCTCCTCGCCGACGATGCGCACCTCGTTGGTCACGGCCTGATTGCCCCCGAAGAGCGCTTGGAGCCCTTGCAGCGGGTTGGCCTGCTGCTGCTGCGCCTGGCCCGCCGCGCCACGACCGCCGCCCTGCACCACCGTCACGCCCTGGGTGGCCGCGGCGCCTCGGCCGCCCTGCCCGGCCGCACCGCGCGCCGCCGCGTTCTGGGTGCTGATCGAGCCGCCCGAGAAGAGCGCCGTCAGCACCGGCGCGAGTTGCGTCGCCGACGTGTGCTTGAGTCGGAAGGTGTAGAGCTTCATCTCGGCGGCCGCCGCATCGAGCCGCGCCTGCTGCTGCACCGTCGGACCGATGACCTGCGGCGTCCCGCTGATCTGCATCAGCGAGCCCGCGGTGGCGACCTTGAGGTCATTGGCCTCCGCCACCGCGCGGAGCATCGCGGCGAACTCGGCCCGATCGACCGCCTTCCCCATGCGCAGCGTGACCTTGGTCGCCGGGATGTTGCTCAGCGACACATTCACGCCACCAGCCTCGGCCAGCGCGGCGAGGACGGTGCGCAGGTCCTGGTCCTGGAAGTCGAGCGCCACACTTGGGACAGGCGCCGGGGCCGGCGTGGTCGCGGGTGGCCGTCGCGGCGGATTCTGCCCCGGCAGCGAGGGCACCACGGCGAGAAGCAGGAGGCTGGCAAGGCGAGCGGGTACGGGCACGATCAACTCCCGGGTCGAAGCGCTTGAATCTCGAGACGTTCGCCGGCCGGCGTCTGGAAGACGACGCGCCCGCGCTCGATGGCCTTCACGAGGTATACACCCACCTTGTCACCGACCCGCACCATCAGCAGCCGTGACGATTCGAGCTGACAGGTCGCGAAACTCGACCCGTCGGAGGCGATCGCGGTGCCGAGCACGACCGGTCGGGCCGGTGGCGGCGTGTCGGACGCGACTGCCGCCGGGTCACTGGGCAACCGATAACGCGCGACCGGTGCCATGCGGTCCGGATTGAAGAGATCGAGCGAGACGGCCGCGTCGACGTCGACCGATTCCGGGCGGGCCGGTGCGTTGAGCGCCTCCGTCGAGAGCATCGCTCCCGGCGGTGCGGCCGGCACGTCGGTCACCTGCCACATCCGCCGTGCCGTCCACGCCATGACAAGCAACGCCGCCACCACGCCGAGGGCCGCCCACCGCACCGCGGGGGCACTGCGCACTTCCATCAGGCCGCTCACGGGCGCCTCGCCACGTCAGGTCGGGCCGGCGAGGTCGTCGCCGTCGAGTCTGGCAAGGCATATCCGCTGATCGACGCGACAATGGTGAGTGTCTCGGCGTCCTCATTCCCGGGGCCGCTCAACGCCTGGGACACCTCGAGGCGCTCGACTCGCACCAGCTTGCTCCCCTGCTCGAGCGCCTGAAGGAATTCCAACAACCCTTCAAAGTCCGACTCGGCGCGAATCTCGACCCGCAAGGTGCGCACGCCGGCCGGGGACGTGGTCCCGGGGCGCGTCGTGGCGTCCTGCATCCACACCTTGTGCTGATCGGCAAGGTCGCCGAGATACGCGGCGAGCTCGGCGCTGGCCATCACGTCGTCGCGCCCCGCGAAGAGGCGCGGCGCGGTGGCGCGGGCGGCCGAGTCGGTCAGGCGCTGGACCTCGGGATTGCGCTTCGCCATCTCCACCGCGGCCCGCTCGCGGGCGAGCGCGTCAGACTCCACCTGGATGCGATCGCGGACATCGGCGAGTGCGGCCATGTACGGCCGGACTCCGAGCGAATAGAGCGCCACGGGGGCGAGGACGGCGAGGCTGCGCATGATCGTGCGGCGCTCGGACGGAGAGAGATTCATGGGCTCACCCCACCCAGGCCGCGGCGCACTGCCGAAATGGTGAACCGCTCCATCGGGTCGCTCCCTTCCGGTGCCTGACGCCGCACCGGGGCCGAGGCGCGGAGGTTGGCGAGCGCCGGCGACTCCTCGAGCGACTGGAAGACCAGCGAGGCACTCCCCGCCAGGCCATCCACCACCAACGAATCACCGCGGGCACGGAAGCCGGTGAGGTGGGCATCCTCGGGGACCCGGGCCGCGAAGTCCGCCAGAATACTCGACCATGCCGGCGCCGTCCGTTCCGCAGTCACCACGTCGGCGATCCGGCGATACGCCACCTCCATCGACGAGCGCCCGACCAGCGTCGCCTGCACCGCGGGTGCCACCTCCGCACGAGCCGATTGAATCGCGCTGAGTTGCCGGCGCGCACCGATCAACTCGAACGCGGCGGCGGCGACCAACAGGACCAAGGCCGCGGCACCGAGTTGCCAGGCGAGTCGCCGAATCTGTGCCGCCTGCGACACGCGCTGCGAGGCACTGGCCAGCCGGGGCGTCTCGACCGCCGACGCCATCGCCGCGGCGAGCGCCGCGGGGTCACTCGCGAGCCCGCTCCACTCTTCGGAGATTGGCTGCACCGAGAGACCCATCGACGCGAGCGCCCGAACCACCGTGCCGCGCAGTGACTCGTGACCGACCACCGCGACCGCATCGAGCGGGCGCAGGGCGTCGGCCAACAACACGGCATCCCGATCGCCGGCACGGAAGCGACGCACCGCCTGCAATCGTCCCGCGAGGCTCTCGATCAGCAGGGTGCGATCCGCCTCGGCGACGACTAACCCCACGACCCCGCGGGATCGCGCGGGCCACATCGCTCCTGCAGCCGCGGCCCATGCCGCCTCGGCCGGGACGATCGTCACGCCCGACCACCCTGCGGCGCGGGCGGCACCTTCGATGGCGGTGATGAGCCGTGCCGAGGCCGCCGCGGCGACCCGGGGCAGCTCACCCTCGCCCCGTCCGCGCGGCATCACGCCGATCACCTGGGTGCCGCGCGCGGCGAGGAAATAGCGGCCACCGGATCGGGCCAGCAATTGCTGCACGTCATCGTCGCCAAGGGGCGGGAGCGGAATCGAGCGCACTTCGGCGAGCGGCGGCAACAGGGCGATGGCGAGCGACTCGCGCCCCGGTGCTTCACCCCACTCCCGCAACGCCGACTCGAGCGCCGGCCACGCGGCAGCTTCCGGCGCGGCCTCGGCGAGCGAGAGACGCCCCGCCCGACCATCGACCCCGAGGAGGAGGGCCTCCGTCGCCGACAGCGCCACTCCGCGCGCGCCGGCCATCAGCGCACCCACGTGAGGGTCGCGCTCTGGCCGTTGCGCTGCAGCAGCGCCGTCACCTTGATCGGCAGGGCGCTTGGCCCCGCAGTCGCCACAATCGTCACTTCCACCTCGCGTGTATCGACCACTGCCAGCGCCCCGATCTGTCCGGCGATCACTGATCCTGCGCTCCCGCGCCCGCCGGTGGCCCCCGGGGACGACCGAGGCCACCGAGGCGATTCGCATCCCGCGCGACCGCTGCGCCAGCACGTTCGACAGGATCTGCGGTGTCATCCCCGGGATCGAGCGGAGGACCGCTTCCGGCGCACTATTCAAGTTGATGGTGCCCTGCCCATACACACGGAGATAGGGCGACATCAGGTCGAGAATCTGCGGTGTCATCCCGTCGACCATCGCCAGTTCCGCCACGTCGCGGAAGGGCCGATTGGCCGGCAACACCAGCGCACCTGCCTTCAGATACGCATCACGCTCGGCGCTGTTGAGCCGCGGCAAGTCATCGACGTCGCGCCAATCGAGGATCCGCTGGACCAGCCGTTCGGTCAGTCCGGCGTCGCGCAGCACGGCCTGGAAGAGGAGGCGGAGTTGATCCTCGTTGGCGGTGTTGATGTTCAGCTGCGCGCCAAGGTCGCGTGCCCGAACGGCCACCTCGTGCTCATCGAGCATCACGACGCCCGAGTAGATCGAATCGACGCCCATCCACGGATCGCCCGAGCGCGTCACGGCGAGCGCGGCGTTGCCCGAGGCCTGACTGCGTGCCGCCTGATCGAGCTGTGCCTGCACATTCGCCAGTGCGGCGAGGGCAATCCCGCGACCCTGCCCGCGATCAGCCGCGGCGAGCGCGAGCACGCGACGCTCCTTGCCGCTCAAGGCAAACTGCAGCGCGACAATCGAGATGCCGAGGATCAGCCACATGGCAGCGAGCATCGCCACGCCGCGACGATTGCGGATCATTGGCCACCCCCGCCGCGACCAACGACCGGACCACCGGGAGGCGCACCACCTCCGCCTGGCCCCCCGCCGCCGCCAGGGCCGCGCCCGCCACCGCCACCGCCACCACCACGCCCGCCGTTGCCTCTGCCTCCGCCGCCGCCGTTGCCGCGACCACCACCACCGAAGCCGCCACCACCGATGGCGCCGGCGCCTCCCGCCGCGCCAGCGACGGCCGCCTGCCCCTGCTGCGCCGTCGGTACCACGAGTGGCACCAGGAGCAGCCCCGGGAGGGAGTCGCCCTCCGCCGCGGCCAGCGTGAGCCGCATCGCGCGCGGCGTGATGGCAGCGGCGCCGACTGCGGGATACCAGCGATTGGTGCGACTGTCGAGGTACTCCACCGTGATGCCCGCGATTCCGGCGTCGAGTTGCTGCCGTTGGAGCGGCGACTGCGCGTTGGCCTGATACTCCACCGTGAGGCCGACCTCCGGGGTCTTCTCGTCGTCGTCGATGAAGAGGCGCATCGTGGCCGAGGGCGCACCGGCCGGATTCTCCGCGGTCGTGGTGAAGCGCAGCTCATCGCCGCTGATGACCGCAGGGGTCACGGCCTGGACGCTCGACACCTGCATCGGCTGGATCGTGGCACCGCCGCGTCCGCCCGCTTGGCGCGGCGTTCCGCCACTCTGGGCCTGGATCTGTGCCGGGAGGAGCCAACCGTGCAGCAGCGTGCGCAGTGACGCGGCGCGCTCCGTCGCCATCGTCGCCTCGACCACGGTCCGTCGGCGGTCGATGACGCCGCTGAACGCGGAGAAGCCGATCAGTGCCATCATGCCCGTGAGGGCCAGCGAGATGGTCAGCTCGAGCAGCGTGAGCCCGCGACGATTGCCGGTGCTCATCGCGCGCTCGGGACGGCGGGGCGTCGATAGAGCGCCGAGGTGATCGCGTACTCGCCGGTCGGCCAGCGGACGGTGACGACGACGTCGTACACGCCCGCCTGGGCGTTGGACGCCGCCGAGGTGGTCTCCCACGAGTAGTCGGCGAGCGGCTCCTCGAACTCGCCCTTCGCGACTGTGTCCGGCAGCGAGAGGAGCTCGCGATCGGTGAGCAGGGCGAGCTGGTCGAGTCGCGTCGTGGCCAGCGCCTCCGCCTCCAGCGTGTGGCGCGCCTTCTCGGCGGTGCGCAGTTCGGCGCCCACCGCCGCCATCGCGCTCACGGCGGTGATCGCGACCAGTGTCATCGCCGCGACGGTCTCGAACAGCGTCACGCCGCGGTTATTGCGCATCGGTCCTCGCCACGCCGTTCCAGCGATCGACCGAGAGCACGAGGCTCCCTTCCTGGCCGCGAACGACCACCGTGTCGCCGAGCGCGCCGCCGTCGGGACGAAAGCGCCAGGTGAGGCGTGCGGACTCGGTGACGAGTTCCTCGAGCCCGTCGAACGCCACCTCGCCCTCGCTGACTGGGCCACTCCCCAACAGTCCCGTCGAATCGGCGCGATAGCGGCCGGTCTCCGGATCGAGCACCACCGTCACCGTCACGTTGCTGTCGATGGCGATGTGACGCGCCGTGGTCAGCAACTCGATCAAGGCACCGGCGGTGCGCCGTGCAGGCGTCTGCCCGAAGTCCACCAGCGCGGGGACGACCAACCCCGACGCGATCAACAGCACCGCGAGGGTGATCGACATCTCGAGCAGGGTGAAGCCGCGGCGGCTGGTCACTTGAACGAGTTCGCGTTGATGCCGTAGATCGCCTGCAGGAGCGAGAGCGCCACGAAGGCGACGATCACGCCGAAGATCATGATCATCGCCGGTTCGGCAAGCGTCGCCAGACGCTGGGTGGCGCGCTCGGTGCGCTCCTCGAAGATCTCCGCGGCCTTGAGCAGGAAGGCGCGCAACTCGCCGGCGTCCTCGCCGACGCCGATCAACTGCGCCAGCAGCGGCGGATAGAGCGGCGAGTCGGCCACGGCCGCGCGCAGCGCCACGCCCTCGCGCACGCGCGCCCGGATGCGGGTGGCATCGTCGCGAGCGAGCGGGTCGTCGAGTGACTCGATGGTGTCGTCGAGCGCCGTCAGCAGCGGCGCGCCGCCGCCGAGCAGCACGCCAACCAGGCGGGCAAAGCGCGCCGCGAGCGCATACTGGCGCAGCGTGCTGATCAGCGGGACGGCGAGCAGGAACTGCGACCAGGCACGCTTGCCGGCCGGCGTCGTGCGCACCCACGTCACCAGCATGGCGCCGATCGCCGGAATGGCCAGCAGGACAGGCCAGAAGCGGCGCATGGTGCTCGAGATCCAGAGCAGCGCCGCGGTGGAGCGCGGCAGCTCGGCGCCGCTCCCCTGCAGCAGGCCGACGAACTGCGGCAACACATAGAAGACCAGTACGAGAATCGCCGAGGTGCCCGCCGCGGCGAGCAACATCGGATAGATCGCGGCCGACAGGACGCGACCGCGGAGTTGCTCGTCGCGTTCGAGCTGGATGGCCAGTCGGCCGAAGGCGCTGTCGAGATCGCCGGAGCGTTCGCCGGCCCGCACCAGCCCGACGTAGAGTGGCGAGAAGAGGCGCGGATGGGCCGCCAATGCCGCCGAGAGCGGGTCACCGCGTTCGACGCGCTCGCGCACATCGAGAATGGCCGACTGCACCACGCCGGAGGCGACACCGGAGGCCGCTTGAAGCGCCTGCGCCAGCGGCATGCCGACGGGAAGGAGCGAGCCGAGCGCGCGCGTCACCTCGAGCACGTCGCGCCGGGAGCCGCTGCCGCCGCCCTTCCCGCCCGCAGGAGCCGCCTCGGCCACCTCGAGCACCAGCAGGCCCCGCTCCTCGAGGGAGCGGGTCAGCAGCGCAGCGTTGGCGGCAGGGAGTTCCCCACGGCTCCGTTTCCCGGCGGCGTCCACCGCACGGTAGGCGAAGTTCGGCATGATCGGCTCGGCCTACTTCCAGCTCTGAACGTCGGCGTCCTCGCCCGAGCCACCGGGGCGGCCGTCGGCGCCGAGGCTCTGCAGATCGTAGCCACCGGGATTCACCTCACCCGGGGCGAGGTAGAGATACGCTGCGCCCCAGGGATCGAGCGGGATCGCCTTCCGGAGATAGGGGCCGCGCCAGTTCGGCGGCGGATCGGCCTGCGGCATCTCCCAGAGCGCCTGCAACCCCTGCTGCGTGGTCGGATAGCGGCCGTTGTCGAGGCGGTAGGCATCGAGGGCGGTCCCCATCATCTCGATCTGCGAGGTGGCTGTGGCCGACTTGGCGGCACCGACATGCTGGAAGATGTTCGGCGCGACCATCGTGGCGAGAATCGCGATCACCACGATCACCACGAGGATCTCGATCAGCGTGAAGCCGCGGCGGGCGGAGCGGAGCGTGCGGACGAGGGGAAGTGGCATCACTCGGTCGGGGTCGAGGTGGGAGTGCGCTTCTGGGCAGGCCGGGACGCCTTCTGGGCGGCGCATCGGCCGATCCAAGCAGTACGCACGGTGCGGGGACGACGTTACAGCCCCGGCGTTAAGGCTTCGATGCCTGACGGGGGGCGGGAGACGCAGCCCCGTACCGGAAGCTGCCCCACCCTCGTACTTTCCGGGGCGCTGGCGTGGTGGCAGAGCGGTTGAATGCACCGGTCTTGAAAACCGGCGGGCCCGGAAGGGTCTCGTGAGTTCGAATCTCACCCACGCCGTCCCACAATCTACCCCTCACCAGGAAGGTCCCGTGCGACTCCCGCTCCTCCTCCTGCCGCTCGCCCTCGCGCTGCCGATGGGCGCGCAGGGCTTCGAAGGCACCATGTCGATGCGCGTCGGTGCCCCCGATGGCACCATGATGGACGTCAAGTACATGATCAAGGGCGACAAGATGGGGATGACGGCAACGGCCCCCGCCTCGGCCGGCCCACTGGCGGGCTCCGAAGTTCGCATGATCATCGACCAGTCCGCCAAGACCATGACAATGATGATGCCGCTCCCGGCCGGCATGGGGAACGGCATGCTCCCACCGGACACCAAGGGCCTGAAGATGGTGAACCCCATTGGCAGCGGAACGGCGACGGAGGGCAGCAACACCCCGGTGGAGTACAAGAAGCTCGGCACCTCGCAGACGATCGCCGGCCTCAAGTGTGACGACTATGAGGCCTCGGCCGACGGACAGACCACAAAGATCTGCTTCGCCCCGAACGTCGGCATGTTTGCCTACCCGAACCTGGGCGGCGGGATGAATGGCCGTGGACGCGGCGCCGCGGCACCGGGATGGGCCAAAGGCCTCTCCACCGCCCCGGGGTTTCCGCTGAAGGCCTGGAGCGCCGATGGCAAGGTGTCGATGGAAGTCACCGCGATCGACCGCACGGCCGTCCCGCTCTCCACCTTCGAGGTCCCCGCCGGCTATGTCGACCTCAGCGCCATGATGGGTGGTCGTCGCCCCTGAGGCTCGACGCCACGCTTCCTCTCCTCGCGCTCCTCGCCTGCACCCGCGGCGAGGAGCGCGTTGGCGCAGCGGCCCGTCCCGACTTCGAAGATCCGTCGGGAAAGGCCGTGGTGCTGACCAACCTGCCGGTCCACCGCATTGTCTCCACGATGCAGTCGGCCAATGAGTGGTTGCTCGCCCTCGGCGCGGCGGATCGACTCGTGGCCCGGACCGACTTCGATCGTCAACCCGAGTTCGCCCACCTGCCCAGCATTGGTGGCGGGCTCGACCCGTCGCCCGAAGCGGTGGCAGCGTTGCATCCCGATGTGGTCATCGGGTGGCAGATCCGCGCCTCGGTCGACCTGCAGACGGCGCTCCAGCCCTTCCACATCCCGGTGCTCTCCTTCGAGACCACCGACACCGCCGATGCCTTCCGCCAGCTCGCCCGGATGGGCGCGCTGGTCGGGCGGGAGCCACAAGCCGATTCGATCGCCCGGAGCCTGCGCGGAGAGCTGGCAGCGATTCACGCCGAGGCATGTCGGGAGTTTGCCGCGCCGGAAACCGTCTTTCTGGTACTCTGGACCGAACCGCCGCAGACCGCCGGCGGGGGGACCTGGATGACGACGCTGCTCGAGACGGCCTGCCTGAAGAACGTCTTCGAGGACGAGCGGATCCCCTGGCCGACCATCGGCATGGAGTCGATCACCGCCCGGCAGCCACGCTTCATCCTGACCTCCCGGGGCGATTCGGTCGGCAAGCGGTTGGCGGAGTTCCGGGCCAAGCCGGGGTGGCGCGACCTCGACGCCATCAAGGCCGGCCGGGTCATCGAGATCCCCGGTGACCTGTTCGCCCGCGCCGGTCCGACCCTGCCAGCGGCCGCCCGGGCGATCGTCGCCGAGCGCCGGCGACTGGCCGGGAGGTAGCGGCCCCGGGCCGCCCCGAATATCTTGACCGCGCCGGATGGAGCGGTGGCCGAGTGGCTGAAGGCGACGGTTTGCTAAACCGTTTTAGGGGGTAAACCCCTAACGAGGGTTCGAATCCCTCTCGCTCCGTGTTGGGATCGTCGGGTAGGCAAGCTCAGACTGGTCGTACGTCAGAAGTCGTAAGTCATAGGCCATGCCCTCGCGCCTTACGACCTACGACCTACGACCTACGACCTTTCGCATTCAAGGATCTCCATGTCCGCACCTCGTGTCCGCTTCGCCCCCTCCCCCACCGGCTACCTCCACGTCGGCGGGGCCCGGACGGCGCTCTTCAACTGGCTCTTCGCCAAGCGGACCGGCGGCACCTTCGTGCTGCGGATCGAGGACACCGACAAGCAGCGCAGCACCGACGCGCACACGCAGGTGATTCTCGACGGGATGCGCTGGCTCGGCATCACCTGGGACGAGGGCCCGCTCTTTCAGGGCGAGTACGGTGCCCGGCACCGGGCCGACGCCGAATCGCTGCTGGCGAAGGGGCTCGCCTACAAGGACTACCTCACCGCCGCCGAACTCGACGCCGAGCGCGCTGCGGTCGAGGCGCGCGGTGGGGCGTTCCGCTTCGACCGCAAGTCGATCCATCTCCCCCCCGAAGAGACGGCGCGGCGCGAGGCGGCGGGGATGCCATACGCCATTCGCTTCGCGACGCCCGACGAGGAAATCGCCTGGATGGATGCGGTCCACGGCCGGATCTCCTGGCAGGGTCGCGACCTCGATGACTTCATCATCCTCCGCTCCGACGGTTCGGCGATCTACAACCTCGCCGTCGTCTCGGACGACATCGCGATGGAGATCACCCACGTCATCCGCGGCGACGATCACATCTCCAATACGCCCAAGCAGATCGCGCTGTATCGCGCGCTCGGCAAGGAGCCGCCGATCTTCGCGCACGTACCGATGATCCTGGGCACCGACGGGAAGAAGCTCTCCAAGCGCCATGGGGCCACCGCCGTGGGCGACTATCAGGACATGGGCATCCTGCCGGCCGCGATGCGCAACTTCCTGGCGCTCCTGGGGTGGTCGCCGGGACAGGACCAGGAGATCGTCACCGAAGCGGAGATGATCGAGCGCTTTGCGCTCGAGGACATCCAGAAGAAGGCCGCCGTGTTCGACCCGGCCAAGCTCGAGTGGATGAACGGCCAGTACCTCTCCAACTTCCCTGCCGAGGAGTTGCTGGCACCGGTCGAGCGGCAGCTCGGCATCCTCGGCGTGGCGCACGACGGCCGCGACTTGCTGCCGGTGATCACGGCCGTGAAGACGCGCGCGCGCACGATCACGCATCTGGCCGAGCAGGTGGCCTCGCGGATCGACGACAGCCGCGTGGTGCGCGACGAGAAGGGCAACGCCCTCGAGGCGAAGATGGGCGAGCGCTTCGCGACCTCGCTGCGACTCTGTCAGGAAGCGCTGGTCGCGATCGCCGCCGAGGCGTGGCACGCCGAGTCGCTCGAGGCCGCGCTCAAGGCGGTCGCCGAGACGCATGCGCTGAAACTCGGGGACGTGATGCAGCCGGTGCGCGTGGCGCTGACCGGCGGCACCGTCTCGGAGCCGGTCCCGGAGCTCCTCGCCGTGGTCGGTCGCGATGCCTCGCTGGCGCGGATCGCTCGCACCATCGGCTAGCCCGACGCTGCACCCTGACGCAACAAGACGGGGCCCGCGAGGGCCCCGTCTGCGTTACCGCTCCAGTGGATCAGCGGCGACTAGAAGCGCCGGCCGATGCCCACGCTCAGGAGCCAGGGATCGACCTTGACGGCCGAGACCTTGGCGCCACCAGCCGTCACGTCCGAACCGATCATGACCTTCTTGGCATCGACGTTCAGGAAGAAGCCGGGCGCGAGCTGCACGTCCGCGCCCACCTGGGCGGCGCCGCCGATCGAGCTGCTCTCGAGATCCAGCGCGCCGACGCCTGGCACGTTGAGGTCGACCTTCGAGATCAACGTCAGGTTGCCACCCGCCCCGACGTACGGGCGAATCTTGCCGGTGGGGAGGAAGTGGTACTGGAGCAGCAGCGTCGGCGGGAGATGCTTGAAGGTGCCGATCTTGGTGCCGCTGAGTTCGACGTCATGCTGCTGCGGATAGGTCAGCACCAGTTCCGCCGCGATGTTCGCCGTCAGGAAATAGGCGATGTCGAGTTCGGGAAAGACCTTCGAGCTGACGGTGATGGCGTCAGCCGGAACGTTCAGGGATGGGATCGCGTCGGACTTGTCGGCCGGCGTGAGGGAGAGGGCGCGCACGCGCAGCAGCCACGGGCCTTCCTTGGACTGCGCCGAGGCCGGCACGGCGACGGCAACCAACGCGAGCGTGAACAGCAACGAACGGAGCGAACGCATGCCAAAACTCCTGGTCTGGTTCCACTCGGGGGACTGAAGCATACGCAAAACGAGCGCACCATCCAAGCGCGCTCGCATGCGGAATCCGGACTCTTTTTGTCCCCTACTTGAGCGTGGCCAGCACCTCATCGGCGACCGCGCGCACGCGTGCCTGTCCCGCGGCAACCTGCGCGGCGAGCCCGGTGCCGCCGACGGTGAGTTCCTGCACCGTCGGCAATGCGGCGACGTAATAGTCGCGCCACGCTTCGACGATCTTCCGCTCCGCAGCGGCATCGCCACCCTTCGCGACCACGGCGCGCGACAGCGCCGCCTGCGTCCGCAACTCCTGCGCAGCCACGTCGACGAGCTCCTTGAGCGCCGCACCACCGACCGCGTCCGTGCCTGCGGTGAGGAGGAAGCCGGTGGTCAGCGCGCAGTTGCCGACGTGGCCCAGCGTGGTGGCGCTCACCATCTCGATCCGATCCCGATCGGTGTGGTAGTACTGGTCGGTGAAGTGCCAGAACAGCACCGCCGGAATCTTGTTGCTGAGGAACGGCGTGTGATCGCTGCCGCCCTCGAACGGATTGGCCTTCACGACCCATCCCGTGGTCGCGGCCCGATCGAGGCAGCGTTGCCGGGAGAAGTCGTTCAGGAAGTGCGGCCAGATATCCGCCTGGCGGACCGGCGAGCTGCCCCACTCGGTGTGCTGGTCCTCGCCGCGCACCCAGACCGCCGACGGATCCTTCATCTTCTCGATCAGGAAGCTGCCGCCGGTCAGGGCGGTGTTCTCGCCCACCATGTCGAGCGACATCCCCCATTTGACGCCGGCGCGACGCGTGCTGTCTTCGGAGAGATAGCGCGCCGTGGCACGGATTTCGTCACCCCAGAGGAAGGTCATCGTCCGGGCGGGATTCACCCGACCGCCCTTGACCAGCACGGCAGCGGTCCGCGCCATCTCCGCCAGCAGCCCGACGCCCGAGGCGTTGTCGTTCGCCCCCGGTTCCTGCACATGGGCAGAGTAGACGAAGCGCTCAGTCGGGCGCACCGCGCCACGAATCTCGGCGACGATGGTCCGCTCCGGCGCCACATCGAAGACCGCCCGCACCACGGCCTGCACCTCGACCGCACCCGCAGCGAGCGCCGCCTTGATGGAGTCACGCGCCGCCGCCGAGAGGTAGATCAGGAACCCCTTGTTCACCGTGTCGCGCGCCACACCCGAGAACTGGATCGAGTTGACGTTCTTGGACTGCTGGTTGAAGGCCGGGAGCTTCTGCGGTGCGATCACGCCGAGCGCACCGCGCTGCATCGCCCGGGTGAAGAGGCTGCGCGCGTTGCCCTCGCCGAAAACGATCTTCCCCTTCACGTCGACCTTGGCGAAGTCGGCATCTGCCCCCGCGCCGACATCGACGACCGCGGCTCGCACGCCACCGGCCGGGGTCGCCCAGGAGTTGGCGGCGAGCATGTTGTGGTTGCCCGCCCAGGTCAGCAGTGGCCTGGCTCGGCCGACGATCGTCAGCGATGCATCCAGGGGTGACCAGGCGGGGGCCGTCATTGGCCGGGACTCGATCCGGTACGTCAGCCGATCGGTCGGCTTGGCGGCCCCCTGCTCGACATAGCCTGCCTGTCGCAGCAAGGCGGCGACGGTGTCGATCGAGGCGTTGAAGCCGCGATTCCCCGGCAACCGGTAGAACTGCTCGACGAACGCGACCGTCGCGAGGGCGCGGGGGCCCGACAGTTCTCGCGACACGGCGGTGGTGGTCGGCGCAAATACCGACGGCACCGCCGGCCGCGTCGTGGCCTGGGCCGCGAGGGCGACGGGGAGCGCGAGCAGCGCCACGAACGGAAGAAGCGGATGACGCATCAGCGGCCTCAGGCGAAGGTACCGGCGCGAAAGCGCCAGCAACGGTCCAGGAATTCATCGAGCCATCCGCGCGCGATGAACGCGTCGACGGCAGCAGCGGTCGCGGCGGCATCCATGCCCCACAGCGTGACGCGGGGCACCGACTCACGAAATTCCGCCTGGATCAGGGAACGGTCGTCGGCGGTCCAGACGGTCGGCAACTCCTGCCCGAACCGCGCCGATACCCCGTTCACGCCGGGACCACCGACGGCGATCGTCGGCGCGGTGTGAAAGAGGGGGGTCTCAAACCATGCGTGGTCGCTCATCAGCACGGCACGTCGGTACGGATGCCCCGCGCCGCGGGTCGCGATCTCCCGCTGGAGCCCGAGTGCCACCAACCGGTCCGGCGATTCGGCGTCGAGCGAGGCGGCCACCACGACCGCCACGGTCTCGGCCGCATCCACGAGCTTCATTGTGGCCTCCCGCTGTCGGGGAGGGTCCGTTGCGCCTTGCGCAGGTCGTATTCGTACTGCTTCTGCTTCCGAAGTTCGGCCACGTTCTTCTTGAACTCCTCGAGGGTGGCGGCCCGGCGCGCTGCGAAGAAGAGATCCTCGCGCATGGCGCTGAGCCGCTTGTTCATCTCCGCCTGCGTCGGGTTCCCCTGCATGTTGATCGGCAGGAGCCCCAGCAACGCCGTCGGCAACTTGATCGGACCGATGTAGATCCACTGGCCGTCGATGCCGACCTTCTTGCCGCCGATGTTGGTCGTCCACGACGGCGGCCGATTCGCCGGGTTGGCCCGTTCGGCTGCCAACCCATCCAAATACTGCTGGACCATCACCGCCACCAGCGAGTCGGCCACCTGGTCCATCGACTTGCCCGCGAGCGTCGCGGCAATTTCGCGCGGCGACATCGGCAGCGGCTGGACCCAGAGGCGGCCGCTGCCGTACGCCGGCGTCAGCGGCGACCGTGGTGATGGCGCCGCCGCGACGACCGGCGTTGGCGCCGTCGCGGGTGCGACGCGCCCGGTGTCACCCGGCGCACTTCGCGGGGCAACGGCCACGGCCGCAGGCGGTCGGCCGGCAGGTGCCGCGACGGCGGCGGGAGCGGCCGTCGGCGCGCGACGCACGGCCGCACGCGGAACCACCGGCGCAAGCGCGATCGGACGGTACTCCATCATCACCGGCTCCGGCCGCTCCACCGCCGTCACCATCGGGGCCAACAACGGAGAGGTTGCACGCTCGTCCGCATCCCGCACGCTCCACTGCCATCCGACCAGCACGGCAAGGTGCGCCATCCCCGCCATCAGCCAGAGCCACCACGCCGCCGGCGCGGTGGGGGCGAGTTGGAACGCTCGCTCAGCTCTGCGCGAGGGCAACCGCGTCCCGGCACGCCGCGAGTGTGCGCCCAAGACGTGACACCGCTTCCCGGATCCGCGGCGCAGGCTGCGTCAGGGCGATCCGGAAGAAGCCTTCGCCGCCCGGACCAAAGCCGCTGCCCGCCATCGTCACGACGCCCTCCTCCTCCAACGCCCGAGTCGAGAAGTCCGCCGATGCGATCCCCGGGGGCAACGGGATCCAGAGGTACATCGCCGCGATCGGCACCTCGACGGTGAATCCCTGCGCACGGAGCGCCTCGACGGCGGCATCGCGCCGCACCTGGAGCTCCGCCACGATCGGCTTCACCAGCTCCTCGGCGTGATCGAGCGTCCACGCCCCGGCCGCCTGCAACGCCAGGAAGGGACCGGTATCGACGTAGCTCTTCACCTTCGTGAGCGCCGTGATCAACTCTGCGCGCCCAACCACGAAGCCGAGCCGCCATCCCGTCATCTGGAACGACTTCGACAGCGAGAAGTATTCGACGGCGACCTCGCGCGCACCCTCGATCTCGAAGATGCTCGGCGCCACGTAGCCGTCGAATGTCAGGTCGCAGTAGGGATTGTCGTACGCCAGGACGATGTCATGCCGACGACAGGCCGCGACCAGGCGCTCGAGATACTCGCGCGATGCCACCGCCGCCGTCGGATTGTTCGGGTAGTTCACGAACACCACCTTTGCCCGGCGCAGCGTCTCCTCGGGGAGGGTGTCAAGCTCCACCAGGAAGTTGTGCTCGGGGCGGAGGGGGACGATCACCGGTTCCGCACCGGCGAGCATCGAGCCGCCGATGTACGCCTGATAGCCGGGCTCCGGGATGATGGCGACATCTCCCGGATTGCATACTGCCATCGGCAGATGCGAGAGCCCTTCCTTCGATCCGATCAGCGGCAGCATCTCCGTGTAGGCGTCGAAGCGCTGGCCGAAGCGGCGCTCGACCCACCGCACCGCCGCTTCACGGTAGGCGGGCAGCCCCTGCTGGAAGCCGTACTTGTGATTGGCCGTCACGTCGAGTGCGCTCTTGAGCGCATCGACGACAGCCTTCGGCGGCGGGCCGTCCGCATCGCCCGCGCCGAGGTCGATCACGTCGACGCCGGCCTCCATCAGGCGACGCTTGATGGTCGGGATCTTCGCGAGGGGATACCCCGGCAGTTGTCCGACCCGATCGCTGATCTGAATCATGCGTCCCCTCCCGCCACGGTATTCCTCAGGATCCCCACACCGGGGATCTCGACCTCAACGACGTCACCGGGGTGGAGCCGCCCCACACCCTCGGGCGTTCCCGTCAGGATGAGATCGCCCGGTTCGAGGGTCATGATGCCGCTGATGTACTCGATCAGCACCGGGATCGAGAAGATCATGTCGCTGACCGGGGCACGCTGCCGTTCCTCGCCGTTCACCCGACCGATCACCTCGAGCCTGGTCCAGTCGAGGCCCTCCGCCACCACCGGCCCCACCGGACAGAAGGTGTCGAACCCCTTGGCGCGGCCCCACTGGCCGTCCGGCTTCTGCAGGTCGCGGCAGGTGACGTCGTTGCCGCAGGTGAAGCCGCGCACATGCGCCATGGCGTCTGCCGCCGAGACCTTCGAGGCGCGCGTGCCGATCACCACGCCGATCTCCGCCTCGTACTCGACCTGCTGGGACACCGACGGGATGACGATCGTGCCGCCCGGCTCGAGCAGCGCCGAGGGCGGCTTGAAGAAGAGCATCGGGTTCTTCGGGATCTCGTTGCCGAGTTCCTTGGCATGCGCCGCATAGTTGCGACCGACGCAGACGATCTTGCTCGGTTGGACCACCATCATGGTGCCGCTCCGATCCCGTGACGGGCGAAGAAGTCTTCACACTTGCTGCGCACCTGGCTCCACGGACCGATCACGCGGTCGGCCGGCGGCAGTCCCTCGAGCAACATCATGCCGTAGCGCTTGGTCACCACGCGCCGGTCGAGCAGGATCACGACGCCGACGTCCTGGGCGCTCCGGATCAACCGGCCAAAGCCCTGCTTCAACTTGAGCGCGGCGTGCGGGAGCAGGTAGCCCGAGAAGCCGTCCTCACCCTGCTCCGCGATCCGCTCGAGGCGGGCCGCGGTGATCGGCTCCGCCGGAACCTTGAAAGGTAGCTTGGCCAGCACGAGGCTGCGGAGCGCCCGACCGGGAACGTCCACGCCTTCCCAGAAGGAGTCGGTGCCCAGCAGAATGGCGTTGCCGGTCTCGCGAAAACGGCGCAGAAGGTGGTCGCGTTGCCCCTCCCCCTGGACCAGAATGGGAAACCGTTCGCCGAGGACCGAGCGCAGCGTCACCGCGGCGCGGCGCAGGGCGGCGTGGGAGGTGAAGAGGACGAAGATGCCGCCATCGCCGGCGAAGGCGAGGTCGTGCACCACGTCGACAATCGCCGCGTCGTGGCCGGCCTCGTCCTCACGCGGATCGGGGACATCCTCCGGCACGCCCAGCAGGCATTGCGCCCCGTAGTCGAACGGCGACGGAAACACCTCGGCCAGCGTGATCGGCGAATCACTGCCACCGAGGCCGATCCGCGACGAGAGGAACGAAAAGTCCCCTCCCGTGGCAAGCGTGGCACTCGTCAGCGCCACCGTCTTCACGCGATCGAAGAGCAGTGACCGCAGGGTAGGCGCCAGGTCGAGCGGCACCGCGGCCATCTGCAGCGCCTGCCCCTTCGGCCCGGTCCGTTCGATCCAGCGCACTTCCGGCGGACGGCCCACCGCCGGGCGCAGCGTGATGTTCAACCCGTCCGCCGCCGAGTCGAGTCGGCGGATGACGCCACGACACTCCATCAGCAGCTGCTCGCGACGCTCGGTCCCCTCGGCCTGGGCCAATCGATCGGCGATGGTTTCGGTGACCTCGGCAATCAGCTGAAATGAGCGGACGGTCGCTTCGAGCTCGCTGGTCAGCCCCTCTGCCCAGATGGCCTGCGACCCGAAGGTGTCGTCGAGCCGCACTTGCCCGCTCCCCTGCTGTTCCAGGAAGCCGAAGAGGCGCAGGACCAAGCCCTCGGCGGCACGACGCGCCTCCGCCACGGCCGGGGCGAGTCGATCGCGGATCAGGTCGAGCGACGCTCGCGAGAGGAGGTCGTCTGCAGTGGCGAGGTCGCGCTGCAGCGAGGGGACCAGCCCCTTGCCGCTTCGCTCCAGCCGATTGAGCAGCCGACGAATGCCGCGACTCGACACCTGCACGCCGAGGTGCGACGCCGCGACGTCCTCAAGGTGGTGGGCTTCGTCGAGGATGATCCGCTGGTAGGCCGGCAGCACCGCGGCCTCCATCCAATTGTCCGACGCCTGCCGCACGGCGAGGTCGGCGGCGAGCAGGTGGTGATTGACCACCACCACGTCGGCTTGCGCGGCGCGGCGCCGTGCCCGGAAGACGAAGCACTTGTCGAAGTGCCGGCACTGCAGCCGCGTGCACAGGTCGGCCTCGGCGGCCACTTCGTCCCACACCTCACTGGTCGGGGGCGCGGGCAGGTCAGCGAGCGTGCCGTCCTCCGTGTGCGATGCCCAGGCGGTGAGGTCGAGCAGCTCCTGCAACCGATCCCCCTCGAGCAACGACTGCTGGCTCGCACTGGCGGTCTCGAGGCGGGCGCGGCAGAGGTAGTTGCGCCAGCCCTTGAGAAGCGCGAAGGTCGGCGTGTGCTCCGCCGTGCCGAGCGCCCGCGCGAGGAACGGCAGGTCCTTGCCGACCAGCTGGTCCTGCAGGTTGATCGTATTGGTGGAGATGACCGTGCGCTCGCCATTGGCCTTGGCCCACGCCAGCGCAGGGACCAGGTAGGCGAACGACTTGCCGACGCCGGTCCCGGCTTCCAGCAACAACACGCCGCCATCGTTGTAGGCATCGACGAGGTGCGCGGCCAGGTCGCGCTGGCTGCGCCGATCCTCGTAGCCGCCCAGCTCCTTCGAGATCGGGCCATGCTCGCCCAGCTGCTCGATCACCTCGAACGGGTCGAGCTTGATCTCGAGGCGGGCGGTCGGCACCTCGACCACGACGTAGAGCCGCTGCCCGGTGTTGTCGACAATCCCGAAGCCGATGCCGTCATCGTGGGCGCGCGCCGCGACGGAGAGGTCGGCCATCGACGGCTCGAGATGGCCGCTCGGATGGTTGTGCAGCAACATCTCCCCGGCGCGTGCGACACCGGGGAGAGCAAGGACGCGATCGACGGTGCCGCGCGCGACGACGCGGACGGCCGTGATGATCCGGTCGGCATCGAGCGTGGCCACGAAGGAGACTTCGTTGCCGTCGGCGGCGCTGATTTCCCGGCGCAGTGCATCCCGCACTGCCGGCGACAGGCGATCGTTCAGGTCTTCAGTTCCTTCTTCTTCGCCGCAGGGAAGAGGACGTTGTTGAGAATCAGTCGGTAGCCGGGCGACCCCGGATGCAGGGCCAGGTCAGTCGGTGCGTCGCCGATCGCATGCTGCGGATCTTCCGGGTCATGGCCTCCGAAGAAGGTCCAAGTGCCCTTCCCCCGCGACCCATGGATGTACTTGACCCACGGTGCCCCGAGTTCATCGCCCAGAACGACGACATCCGGCTTGAGGCGGTCCCGACGGAATGAGGTCGTCAGGCCGAAGAAGTCCGGGATCACCTGCCGGTGGTTCTGGACCAGCATGGTGGCCACCGGGTCGATCTTCGCCGAGAAGTTGAAGAGCGTGAACGCCCCGAGCGGCTGGCGGGCCACCCCGTTGACCTGGTGGCCGTCAATATCGCTGAAGACGGCCAGCGAGGGCGACTGCTCGAGCGTGGCCCCCTGGAAGGCCAGCGCGGACTCCCAGTGCATCTGCGACGAGGCGCGCGGATCCATCGGGGTGCCGTCCGCGTAGGCGGCCGCGATGTCGACGCCATCGCTGGCCAGGGCCAGGTCGAGCGTTTCGGTTGCCGTGCACATCGCAAAGAGAAAGCCGCCGCGGTCGACGAAGCCGCCGATCTTCTGCGCCACGGCACGCTTCATTGCGGGGACGTTGGCGAAGCCGAGCTGTTGTGCCGTGCCGCGATTCAAGTCCATCATCGATTGCAGCCACGGCGCGCCGGCATAGTTGAGGACGAACTTCGAGTACTGCCCGGTGAAATCCTCGTGGTGCAGGTGGAGCCAATCGTAGTTGGTCAGCCGTCCCCCGATCACTTCCGGATCCCAGACGCGGTCGTACTTGATCCCGGCATACTCGAGCACCATCGTCACCGCGTCGTCCCACGGTGCGGCGTTCGGTGGGGCGTAGACCGCCATGCGCGGGGCCTTCTCCAGCGGCACAGCGTCCATGTTGCCACCCTGCAACTGCGCCCGCATTTCGGCGACCGTCCCCTCCGTCGCCGACTCGAGCGTCACACCGGAGAGCGCGGCGTCACGCTGCACGGCGTCGCTCGCGGGCATCAGGAACGAGCCGCCGCGATAGTTGAGCAGCCACTCCGACTTCTCGCCTCGCTCCAAGGCGCGGAACGCGACGCCGTACGCCTTGAGGTGATCCCCCTGGGCATCGTCCATCGGCACCAGGAACGACGCACGTCCGGGCCATGCGCTTCCCCAGGCACCGCGGGGCAGCAACACGCTCCCGCCTCCGGCAAGCGCGACGCGCAAGAAATCGCGGCGATCGATCACCCCGCACCGCCGGGGACGGCGGTGCGCCGCAGCGCGTCGCGCAGTCGACGCGCCTCCGGCGCCACCGCACTGGTGGGGAACTCGATCAGCAACCGTTCCAGCCGCTCCGTCGCCTCGGTCACCTTGCCCGATGCCGCGTCGAGTTCGGCCAGGGCAAAGCGTGCCGACGCCGCAGTCGAGGGCGCGGCGACCGTATCGGCAGCGAGCAGCAGCGCGCGGGCCGCGGCTGTGTCACCCCGGGCACCGGCGATCCGCCCCGCGAGCAGTCGGGCCTCGGCGCCACCGGCCACCGGCAGGCTGTCGGCGAGCGCGGTCAGGGCGCGCAGCGCCGCGGCCGAATCGCCGCGTTCGAGGTTGAGCAGCGCGGTGCCCAGGGCCGGTACCGAGTCCTTCCCCACCGCCTGCAGCAGCGCAAGGATGGTGACGCGTGCCACCGCGAGTTCACGATCATCGTCGAACGGACCGGCCTCCTTGAGGAGCGCACTCGCACCGGCGAGGTCGCCACGATAGAGGCGGAGACGCCCGCGCAGATCGAAGCCCGGCACCGACGAATCGGTGACCACCAACGCATCGGCCCGGTCAAACTGCCCACCCTTGGCCCACGCCATCGCAATCCGTCGGCGCGCCTGGTCGCGCTGGTCGAAGTCGAGCGACCCCGCCAGCGTGGCCAGGACCGACTCCGCTTCCGCGGCTTTCCCTTCGGCGATCAGCACGCCGAGCAGCGTTCCCGAGGCGCCCGTCGACGCGCCAGCGGGTGCGTTGGCATCGGCGGCGACGAGGCCGAGCAATCGACGGGCGTCACGTTCGTTGCCGCCGTCGGCAAATGCCTTCGCCGCGTCGAGTCGCGTGCGGGCGGCCGCGGCGCCATCCTGCCGAGAGGCGATGATCTCGAGCGCGGCGCCGCGAACCTGTTGGGCCGGCGGATCGGTTCGGCCACGCAACTCTTCGAGGAGCGCGGTCAGCAAGGCGACGCCTTGCGCCCGGTCCGCCGGGAGCAGGGAGCGCATCTGCCCGAAGCCGGCCTCGAGGTCACCCCAGCGGACTTGCAGCAAGGCGAGCAGTCGGCGCGCCGAGATGTCACCCTCGCGCAGGATCGTCTCGCGCACCACGCCGCGTTGCGCTGGCGGTGCCTGACCGAGCAGCACCAACGCGCCATTGCGATAGCTGGGCGCGACGGCGAGCACCTCCAGCCATTGCTTGGTCGCCGCCGCATAGTCCCCAGCCATCTGCAACACCTGGGCGTAGTCGGGGCCGAGCGAAAGCGCGCCGAGGCGCTTGCGCCCCTCCTCGAGCGCGGCCCGCGCCGAGCGGACATCGCGGCCCTCGATCGCCGCATCCGACCACTCGCGGAACGGCGTGTCTTCGCCGGGCGTCGCGGTGGACCACCGCAGCGCGTAGCGCTTGGCGGAATCGACCAACCCGGCACGAGCAAAGGTCCGGACGGCCATGGAGAGGATCGCGACCGTGGTGGAGTCGTGGGCGACCGCTTGCACGGCGAGCGGCAACAGTTCCCGGCCGCGCCCGATGTTCTGTAGCATCCGTTCGGCGCCAAGCAACGCCTCTCCCGATGCCGGTTGGGCGCTCAGGACCTGGAGGTAGGCCGCAGCCGCCTCGGTGTCGGAACCACGACGTTCGGCCGCCACTGCCCGGGCCAGGACATCGCCGACGGCCGGCACGCGCGACTGTTGCGCGGACGCGCTGCCAGCCCAGCAGGCCGTGGCGATCAGCACCGCACGCAACACCCCGCTCATGGCGTGCCCGAGCTCAGCCGGCGGAAATATTCGAGGACGCGTCGCCGCTCATCCGGACTGAGTCGCTGCAGCGATTCCCATCCGGGAAGCCGAATGTCGTCGGCGCCGCTCTTGAGCCGCGGGTCGAGCGCATCGGGGCGCTTGAGCGCACCATCGGTGGCGGTGGTACTCTGCCGTTCCTTGGCGTCGTCCTTCTCCTCACCCCTGCAGCGTGCGTCCGGCGTCGAGCATCTTGCGGAAGAGTCGATCCTGGCGCTGCACCGTCTCGCGATCGAGCTTGCCCGTCTCCAGCGTCCGGGCAAGCTCCTTGGCTTCCTGGGCGAGGGACCCCGCGCCGGGGAGCATCCCCTGCGACTTCATCCGCTCAAGCTGCTGCGCCACCGCCCGCTGCTGCATCGCCATCTGCAGCATCTGCTGCATGCCGCTCTCGCCCTGCTCCATCATGCCGGCCGCGTCCTGCGCCATCTTGCCCTGCTTCCCCGCCATCTGCTGCATCTGCTCCATCATCTCCTGGACACCGCTCCCGGATTGCGAGCCGCTGACGTTGTCACGTGCCCGCAGCAACGAGAAGGCCGCCACCGCCAGCGCATCGACCCCGTCGCCAGCCAGCTCGGTGGCGGTGCGATAGTTGGGCGTCACGGTCGAGACGGCATCGATGGCGCCGCGCATCGCCTGCCGCGCGGCGGCGAGTGCCCCGGCGATCTGCGGCGAGACCAAGGCGTTGGTCGCACCGGCGGCGATGGCCTGATCGACCAGCTTGCCGGCCCCCTCGGCGAGCACCGCCTCCTCCGCGCGCACCGGCGCGAGCAGCGCGCCGCGGCGCAGCGCGTCCGCCACCGCCACCTGCCGCTCGGCTAGCCGTGCCGTCTCCGCCAGGATGCGGTCGAGGGCGCGCACCGTCTCGGCGCGCATCTGCTGCTGCATCTCGCCGCGTTCCTCGCGAATCTTCTGGTCGAGCTGATCGAGCTTCGCCTGCGCCTGTTCCCCGCCCTGCTGCGCCTCCTGCCGATCGCCCTGCGACGCGGCCTGCGCCGCCTGCTGCATCTGCTGTTGCGCCTGCCGGGCCTGCTGCGCTGCCTGTTGGAGCCCTTCCTTGGTCGCGGCGGTCGGCACCTTCTCCGCCGCCCGATCGAGGGCATTCGCGAGCGAGTCGGCCTGCTTCGCGAGGGCGCGTTCCGCGGCCGCCGAGGCGGTGCTGTCACGACCACCGAGTTGCTTCGCCACTTCCTTCTGCGCCTCGGCGAGCCGCTTCGCCTCCTGCGCCATCGTGGCGAGCGATGTCTCGAGCGCGGCGCGCTTGAAGAGTTCCCGCGCCTGCTCGATCGCGTTCTTGGTCTTCTCCTGCTGCTGGGCCATCGCCTGCAGGGCGTCGCGCGTCCGTGGCGCATCGAGATCGGCCAGCGCCTTCTGCAGCTCCGCGAGCTGTGCTTTCAGTTCCGGCGAGATGGCCTCGTCCAGCAGCTTGCGAATGTCGCCCAGTTGCTTGGCCAGCGTCGAGTCGGCGAGCCCTTCGCGTTCCGCCGCCTGACGCAGCGCATCGACCTGCTGCTGCAACTTCGCGGCGTCGTCCATCACCTTGCTCTGCGCCTGCGCGGCCGCCTCCGCCTTCCGTGCCGTTTCGAGCGCCAGCGGATCGGAGTCACTGCTGCTGGTGCCACCGGCCGGGCGTTGACGCTCCCGCGCAAGGTCCTCGGTCTGCCGCTGCGCCTGCTTGGCAGCGGCTGCCAGCGAGTCGAGGCCCCGCGCCGTCGTGGCCGTCTGTTGTGCC
The DNA here is from genome assembly GCA_016704275.1 of Gemmatimonadota bacterium. NCBI lineage: Bacteria > Pseudomonadati > Gemmatimonadota > Gemmatimonadota bacterium. Next base: position 85,892 of record JADJAK010000005.1, on the reverse strand, counting down.
CTGGCCGCGCGCTGCTCGCTCTCGGTGGGGAGCCGCACGAGAAATTCCCGCGAGCGACCACGATGGCGTGCCGGCGCGTTGTCGGTCGCCACGGCGCTGTAGTAGAGCGTGTCACCTGCGCGCAGCCCGAGCGCGACCAGGTCGAGCGCGCTTGAAAGCAGCGCCCGATCGGTGGTGCCCGTGGGCAACGGCACCGGCAGGCGCGTGGTGACACCCTTGGCCCCTCGGCGCCACTCCAGGCCGGCGTCCGTCAGGCCGTGATCGTCGGCCAGTGCAATCACCAATGGCAGTCGCAACGACGGTGGGGCGACCGTGTCCGCACCCGGAACGGGAAGGTCAATCGTCGGCGCGCTGTCGGCCACGAGCCGCAGCGCGAACGTCGGCGGCTCCCCCTCCAGCGCGCCGCCACCGGGGAGGGCGACGCGCAGCGTGTATTGGCCATCACGCGCGGGCTGCACCGAGCCCTCGAACGCCATCCCCTGCACACCGAGCGGGAACGCGATCGTGCCGCTTGCGAGCACCACCCCGGCGATCGGCGTGGTGGCGCGACCGCGCAGTCGCAGCGTCGTGCCCTCGGGCAGCACCAGGGTGTCGCCTGCGATGGCGAGTTCCTCGTCGGGGAGCGCGAGGTAGCGCGGGTAGATCGCGGTCAGCGTCAGCGCCCCGAGGAACGCCGGCAGGCGCACCGTGACGGTCCGTTCTTCGGAGGTTCGTCCCCCCGCTTCGGCGCGAGCGACAAGGTCCGCACCCAGCGGCGGCGTCTCGAGTTGGCCATGCCCATCCGCATCGAGCGCGATGGTATCCTGGCGCCACGCCTCGCCCGCACTGCGGGTCACCACGACGGCGGACCGTTGTCCGACCGCCTCTACCAGTAGCGTTGCTTTGCTGCCACGCGCCACGATGCTGTCGGCGACCGTGAGCCGCACCGGGGCCGTAAGGCTGCGCCACGCCTCGACCGGCCGCCAGAGTCGGGCTGGGGCGCCGCGCAGCGGCTGTGCCACCGCGAGGGCGACGACGCCGACGACGAGGATCGCCGACGCGATGCGCGCGCGGTGACGCTCGGTCGCGAGGGCGGGACCCAGTGCATGAAGCGCACGGGTGCGCACTTCCTCCGCCCGCGCCACACCCGCCGCCCGGTGGAGGACGTCGGACGTTCCTGCGACACTGCCGTCGAGCACCGTCGTCAGCGCGCCCTGCCGCCACGCGCCATCGGCTTCCAATTGTGCGGCGACGTGCCAGGGGCCGAGCGCCGCAATCGCGCGACGCGCCGTGATCACGCCGGCGGCGAGCAGACTCAGGGCCACGAGCCAGCCGACCAGAATCGTGATCGGGGCCACCACCACACCGGCGCGGGTCAACCACGCGACCAACGCCGCGCCGCTGGCGACCGCCGCGATCGCGGGCAGCACGCGGGCCAGCCCGCTCAAGCCGCGCAGTGGGCGCGCCGCCTCGTCGAGCGCCTGCTCGAGCGGGGCGTCGCTCATCCACCCCATCCCACGGCGTACGCGAAGAGATTCACCCCCATCCGCAGTGCCGACTCGCGCGCCGGGACGGGATCGTTGTGCACGGCGGGATCTTCCCAGCCATCGCCCAGATCGGATTGATAGCTGTAGTACAGCACCAGCCGACCCTCGACGAAGATGCCGAAGCCCTGCGCCGGCTTGCCGTCGTGCTCGTGGATCTTGGGAATGCCGGCCGGAAAGTCATAGACCAGATGGTAGATCGGATGGTCGAGCGGCACTTCGACGAAGGGGCGATCGGGAAAGAGCTTCGCCACCTCCCGGCGCCACGAGAGGTCGAGACCGTAGTTGTCGTCGACATGGAGAAAGCCGCCCTGCAGCAACCAGCGCCGCAGCGTCGCGCGTTCCTGATCGCTGAAGCTGATGTTGCCGTGCCCGGTGGCGTAGAGATACGGCACATCCCACAGATCGGGGTCGGCAAGCCGCACCACGCGCTCCGCCCCGGCCGTGGGCAGCGCCGTCCGTTCCTCGATCGCGGCGAGCAGATTGGGAAGCGACGTGGGATTGGCATACCAGTCCCCGCCTCCCTCGTAGTGCAGTCGACCGATCGTGAGCGCACTGGCGGCGGGGCGCGCCACCTGCCCCGACGCCGGCGGCGCGAGCGCCACGGCGAGGAGGAGCATGGTGGTGACGCGAGGCATCATGATTCGTCCATGACCAGGCGGTAGGCATCGTTGCGGGAGAGGCCGAAGCGGGTGCTCACCATACGGACCAGATCCTTGCGAGATTCGCCGGCAGCGAGGCCGTCGCGCACGGCGGCCATGATCTCGGCCGGGTCGGCGGCGGGCTCATCATCGCCGTGGTGATCGCCCCGACCGGCAAGGACCAGCGTCACCTCACCGCGCGCGGCCGTCTCCCCATAGTGTTCCGAGAGGGCGCTCAAGGTTCCTGCGCGAAACTCCTCGTGCAGCTTGGTGAGCTCGCGGCAGACCACCGCCTGGCGTTCCGCGCCACATGCCGCCGCCAAATCGTCGAGCAACTCGGGGAGCCGATTCGCCGCTTCGAAGAAGACGACGCTCCACGCCTCCCCGGCCGCACGCTCAATCAGTCGCTTCCGCTCCACTCCCTTGCGCGGCAGGAAGCCGAGAAAGAGGTAGCGATCCCCGGGGAGACCGGCGGCCGAGAGTGCCGTCGCAACCGCCGACGGCCCCGGAATCGGGACCACCGTGAGCCCGGCCGCGCGAGCCGCCGCCACCAGTTCGTGGCCGGGGTCACTGATGGCCGGGGTCCCCGCGTCGGTGACCAGCGCCACATCCCGCCCGGCGGTCAGCACCGCCAGGAGGGCGTCGGCGCGGTTCGCCCCGCTGTGGGCGTGGTAGGAGAGGAGTCGCGGATGGGCGTCGATGGACGCCAGCAAACCCAACGTGCGCCGGGTATCCTCGGCTGCGACGGTGTCCACGGTGCCGAGCGTCTCGACCGCGCGCGTCGAGAGGTCCCCGAGGTGGCCGAGGGGGGTCGCGACGACGTAGAGGGTGCCGGGGGAGGTCATGCGGGGAAAGAAAGCCGACAGCGGCCCCGGCGTCATCTCGCCGGGGCCGCCGTCGGGGGGCCTGGATCAGGCCAGGTGCTGCTTGATCTTCGCTTCGAACGCCGGGCGGGGCATCGCGCCCACCACGGTATCGACGTGCTGACCGTCCTTGAAGAAGGCGATCATCGGAATCGAGCGGACGTTGAACTTCATCGCGGTCTGCTGATTGTGGTCGACGTCGAGCTTGGCCACCTTCACCTTGCCCTCGTATTCCTCGGCCAGCGCTTCGAGGGTGGGGGCGATCGCCCGGCACGGCCCGCACCACTCCGCCCAGAAATCGACCATCACGAGACCCTTGGTCCCGGTCACTTCATCTGCAAAGGTCGCATCGGTCACGACCACGGTCTTGCCGCTCATTTCATCACTCCTGACGCACCCGTCATGTTAGGTTCCCACCATGAAGCCTACTATCGCGCACATTGGCATCGCCGTGCCGGACGTGGATGCCGCCCTTCGCTTCTATCGTGATGTCCTGCAGGTGCCGACCCGGGGCCCCGAGGAAGCCGATGGGGCCAAGATCGTGCACCTGGAGTTCGGCGATTCCGAGGTCGAACTCCTCGAGCCGATCCACCAGGACTCGCCCATTGGCCGCTTCCTGACCAAGCGTGGCCCGGGCATCCATCACATCTGTTACCGCGTTCCGGACCTCGACGCCGCCCTCGCCGCGTCGCTGGCGCAGGGCTACACCCTGATCGATGCGACACCACGGACGGGCGCTGGCGGTTGCCGGATCGCGTTCCTGCATCCCAAGAGCACCGACGGCGTCCTGATCGAACTCACCGAGTAGGGTGCTCGCGGAGGAAACGCCCCGGGGAGCGAATCAGTTCCCGGGCCGGCCACCACTCGAGCAGGCCTGGTTGACCTTGCTGGCCGCGTCGAGGTCGAGGTTCCGGACCAGCCACCCCTCCTTGCCGCTTTCGACCGCCGTCACCGGCAGGACGACCTTGCAGCTGCCCCGGGCAATCTCGGTCGTGACCACCCGCTCATTGTCCTTGGCGCCACGCACCTCGGAGAGCGCCCGAACCTTGACGCCGTGGAGGTAGGCCTGGATGATCATCATCCGCTTGTCGGTGCCTTCCACACGACGACCGATGAGGCTTCCCTTGTCGGTGCCGAAGAGCTGGCCCATGCGGACCAGATTGCTGTCGGACGCGGCGCGGATATACTCCTCTACCGCCTGCGACGCAGTGCCCGCCTTCTGGGACTGGGCGGCGGCGGAGGACCCGACGGTCAACGCAAGCAGGACGACGGCTGGAGCGATGATGGCGCGCATCGATACCTCGTGGGGGAAAGACTGGTGAAACGTATACCCCGGCAGCCGTGAATGCGACCGCTTCGGCTCTATATCAACGTGGATCATGTGGCGACCCTCCGGGAGGCGCGGCGGACCGACGAACCGGACCCACGGCGGGCGGCGGCGGAGGCCGAAGCGCACGGCGCGGACGGGATCACGGTCCACCTCCGGGAAGATCGGCGCCACATCCAGGATCATGACGTCGAGGGGATCGCGGCGTCGGTGACCACGGTCTGCAACCTCGAGCTGGCGACCCGAGAAGACATCGTCGACTTCGCCTGCCGACTGCGTCCCTATCAGGTGACCATCGTCCCCGAACGTCGCGAGGAAGTGACCACCGAGGGTGGCCTCGACCTGACGCGGCGTGACCCGTACCTTCGCACCGCGCTCCGTCGCCTCGACGCGGCCGGGATCCACGTGGCACTCTTCATCGATCCGGATATCGCCGTCATCGATGAGGCCAAGGATCTTGGTGTCCCTGCGATCGAGCTGCACACCGGCCGATACGCTCATGGGTGGCACCACGACGGTGGCAGTTCGCTCGCCGAGGTGCAGCGGGCCGCGGAGTACGCGGCGGGGATCGGCTTGGCCGTCCACGCCGGACACGGACTCACCTACGCGAACGTCCTGCCGATCGCCCGCATTCCCGAGATCGAGGAACTCAACATCGGACACAGTGTCGTGAGCCGGGCCATCTTCGAAGGTATCGGTCCCGCGGTCCGCACCATGAAGCGGCTCTGCGAGGACGCCCGCGCGTGAGCACCGCCGCCCGCCGCGCCGAATTCTTCGCCCTCGAGGCGCGCGAGTACCTCGCCGACCTCGATCCGGCCGTCGCGGGCGATGCCCCCGAGCTGGAGCGACTGGTGCGGGGGGCCCGCGCCCTCCGCGGCGCGGCGCTCATGGCGGGCCTCGGCACCTATGCCCGCGCCGCCGCCGGCCTCGAGGCGCTGGCCCGCCAGGTCCGCGACCACGCCACGCCGTGGGCGCCAGGACCGCGGGCCGCCTGGCTCGACGGCCTCCAGACCCTCCGCGACCTGACCGAGCGCGCCACCGCCTGGGAGGCGGTTGACGACCGCGCCGCCCTCGCCCTGGCCGATCGGATCGAACGCGCCACCTCGGGTGGCAGCGTGAAAATGACGGTGCCGGCAACGCCGGCGCTGACCCCGGGTGTGCGCGCCTTCATCGCCCGCGAATCGGCGATGATCGCCGGCTCGCTGGAGGAAGCGGCCCGCGCGCTGGCCCCGGTGCCACCACAGGCCGCGCTGGCCGCGGTGCTCGAACGGATGCGGGCGTTGCGGGGGCTGGGCGGCTCCGCCGAACTATCGCCGCTGCCGGAACTGCTCGACGCGATGGAGATGGCGACGCGCACCTTGCTCAGCGACGTCCCGCCGCCGCCCGACGTCGCCACCCTCTTTGCGGATGGTGCCCACGTGCTTGCGGCGATGGCGAAGTCGATGAACGACGAGGGCCGCGTGGAGCAGCCGCGCGAACTCGCCGCACTCGCCGATGCGCTGCTCACCTCATACGCCGGCGAACGCGACGTCGTCCCGATCGGTATGCTCGCGCCCGAGGGCGGTGAGTCGCTCCTCCGTCGTGGGACGCCCCCGCTGCTCGCGGGTGACGCCACGCCGGTCGCGCTCGAACTGGTTGGCGTCGGCGATCACCTGCTCGAGATCGCCGAGCAGTTGCAGCGCAGCCCGTCGAGTGCGGCGGCCGACCTCCGCCTCTTCGTGCTGCACCGCACGTTGGCGACGATGCCGCCGAAGTCGCCGACCGGCCGCTTCCTCGCACCACTGGCGCAGGCGTTGACCGGCGCCATCGGTGCGGGGCTTGCCCGCGGTGATCGTGATCGATTCCTCGGCCTCCTTCGCGACGCAGGACGGTTCCTCGCGGAGGCCGGCAACGCGCCGGCGGATGCGCAACGGCTCGGTGCGAGGGACCGCCTCGCGGCGACGATCCTCGGCGCGGCGTTCCATGCCACGCCCGATGGCTCGCCAGCGGTGACGCCGGCGTTGCTCGCCAACCCGTGGCAGCCACCCGCGCTCGACGTGCCGGCGCCGGCGACGATTCCCGTGGTCACCTTCCGACCTGACGAGCCGCCGGTCGTGGCGATCGAACTGCCCGTGCCGGAGGAGGCGCCGATCGTGTCGATCGCCTCGCTTGCGCCGGATGAGCCGCCCATCGTTGCCATCGAATCGCTCGCGCCGGATGAGGCGCCGATCGTTGCCATCGAGTCGCTCGCACCGGATGAGGCGCCGATTGTTGCCATCGAGTCGCTCGCGCCGGATGAAGCGCCGATCGTTGCCATCGAGTCATTGGCACCCGATGCGCCGGCCGTGATGATTCCCGCCGCGGCGGCCGGGATGCCGGGCCGCCTCGAGCGGGCATACCGCTCACTCGCCCTCGTGACCGCGCAACGTGGCGATGAGGCACCGTCGCTTGACGCCCTGCTCGGCAACGACGTGCTCCCGATCGAGCAGCTGCTCTATCGCGGGCAGTCCGCCCTGCACCGCGCGGCGCAGGTGCGCGAGGAAATCAACGGCCTGCTCTCCGAGCCCACTGTGTCGCTCGACCGCCTCCGACCCTACATCCAGGAGCTGCTCGACCTCGTGCCGCTGGCCCGTGACGCCGCCTGAGGCCGCGCCGCGCGGCAAGCGCGCGCTGCAGTTGGCCCTCGGGATCGCGATCTCCGCGGCCGTCGTCTGGTACACCTTCCGGAAGACCGACTGGGCCGCGTCGTGGCAGTACATGGTCGCGGCCGATCGGCTCTGGATGTTCCTCGCCGTCGTGCTCGCCACGCTCCCCTTCCCGCTGCGGGTGCCGCGGTGGCGGTGGTTGCTGCATCACGAGGATGGACGGCCCGTCGGCTGGCTCCCCCGCGTGGCACGCCATCGCGATGGGGTTCGCGGCGAACAATGTGCTGCCGCTCCGCGCCGGCGAGGTGGTGCGCATGGGCGCGGTGTCGCGGTTGGGCCGCGTGCCGTTCGCGGCGGCCCTCTCGAGCATTGCCGTCGAGCGGGTGATGGATGCGCTGGTCGCGATGGGGCTGCTTTCGCTCGCACTCACGCGCGGCGGGATCGACCCGTCGCTGACCTTGCCAGGAAAGTCGAAGCCGCTCGCTGAAATCGCCACGACGATCGGCGCGCTCGGCCTCGCGGCGCTGATTGTGGCCGCGCTGGCGGCTTGGCGGCGCGAGACCACCCTCGGCGTCGCACGCAAGCTCCTCCCCCGCAACCGAATCGGCGACGCGCTTTACCACTTCGGCGAACGCATCCTCCTCGGCATCTCCGCGCTGAGTGATCCCCGCACGGCGCTACCGGTCGTGGGGTGGTCCCTGGTAGTCTGGCTCTGCAACGGCGCCGCGTTCTATGCCGCCTTTGCCGGCCTTCGGCTTCGACATTCCGTTCAGCGGGGCGCTGATCCTGCAGGGCGCCGTGATGATCGGAATCGCGGCGCCACAGGTCCCGGGATACTTCGGCGTGTTCGAGGCTCACGATCGGCGGCACCCTCGCCGCGCTCTACCAGATCCCGCTCGATGCCGGCATCGCCTACGGCCTGATGTATCACGTCACCACCTTCGTCCCCATCACCCTGATGGGCGCCTGGTCGGCCGTGACCACGGGCTTTCGCCGCGAGGCGATCCCGGAGGCGGCGGCATGAGCGACACGCTCACGCTCACCTGCCCCGCCAAGGTCAACCTCTTCCTCCGGGTCCTGGCCCGCGAAGCCTCAGGCTACCACGGCATCGAGACACTGTTCTGCCGGGTCGCGCTGCATGACACCCTCGAGGTCACCCGTACCGCCGCCGGGATCACGCTCGACGTCGAAGGTGCGGATGTCGGCCCCATGGAACAGAACCTCGCCTGGCGGGCGGCCGAAGCGGTCCTGGCCGCGACCGGGCGGCGCTTCGGCGTGGCGATGCGGCTCGTCAAGCGGATTCCGGCCGGCGGCGGGCTCGGCGGCGGCTCGAGCGACGCGGCGACCGCCCTCCGGGCGGTGAATCAGCTCGCCAACGGCGCCGTCCCCGGCGCGGAACTGCTCCAGATGGCCAATCGGCTCGGGGCAGACGTCCCCTTCTTCCTCGCCGATGCCCCGCTCGCGCTGGCCTGGGGCCACGGCCAGCGGCTGCTGCGGCTGCCGGCGCTCCCGCCCAAGCCGATGCTGCTCCTCTTCCCCGGTGCGGCCGTCCCGACCGGTGACGCCTACCGCTGGGTCGACGAGGTCCGCGACGCCGACGGCCCCCGAGGGACCGTGGTCCTCGATCAGCCGGTGCTGCAGTCCTGGAGCGACATCGCCCGCCTCGGCGGCAACGACTTCGAGGGCGCCGTCTTCGGCCGCTTTCCGGCGATCCGCGCCGGTTTCGAGGCCCTCGCCGGCACCCACCCCTTCCTCTGTCGGATGAGCGGCTCGGGGAGCACCCTCTTCGCCGTCTACCGGACCGAGCCGGACCGGGACGACGCCGCGAGCCGGCTGGGAGGGAAGTTCGGGGTGGTGGTGAGGACTCAGGCTGGGTGAGGGGTGAGGGGTGACCAGTAACCAGTCACCCGTGACCAGGGGGCCCCGGCTTCAAATCACAGGTCACTGGTCACTGGTCACCTTCCATCGAGAAACCCGACTCCGCTAGATTCTGGCTGCTCTGCCCCGTCGTCTAATGGCAAGACGCCGGTCTTTGGATCCGGCTATCGTGGTTCGAATCCACGCGGGGCAATACCGTGGTTTTCCTCCCCTTCCCCAGCATCCCCCCCACCGCTATCTTTCCGGGCTGTCGTTATGGCGGATACACCTTTGACTTCGAAGCCGATGCTCCTCCTGAGCGGGTCGGCGAATCGTCCTCTCGCAGAGGAGATTGCCCAGCAGTTGGGCGGTCAACTTTGCAAGGTGACGCTCAAGCGCTTCGCCGATGGGGAGATCTTCGTCCGGATCGATGAGAACGTCCGCGGGCGGGACGTCTACGTCATCAATTCGACGAATCCGCCGGCCGAGAACATGCTCGAGCTGCTGCTTCTGATGGACGCGGCGCGGCGGGCGAGTGCGGCGCGGATCACGGCGGTGATGCCCTACTTCGGGTATGCCCGCCAGGACCGCAAGGATCAGCCGCGGGTGGCGATCTCCGCGAAGCTGATGGCGAACATGGTGTCGGTGGCGGGCGCGGATCGCGTCCTGGCGATCGACTTCCACCAGCACCAGTTGCAGGGGTTCTTCGACCTTCCGGTCGACCACCTCTACGCGGCGCCGGTCTTCGTCCAGCACTACCGGCAGATGAACTTGCAGGACGTGGTCGTGGTGGCGCCCGATGTCGGCTCGGCCAAGATGGCCCGAGGCTTTGCCAAGCGGCTCAACGGGACGCTGGCGATCATCGACAAGCGCCGCACCGGCCCGAATGTGGCCGAAGTGGTGAACGTGGTGGGCGATGTCGCCGGCAAGAATTGCATTCTCGCCGACGACATGATCGATACCGGGGGCACGATGGCGGAAGCCGTCCATGCCCTCAAGCGCCTCGGCGCGAATGATGTCTACATCTGCGCGACCCATGCCCTGCTCTCGGGGCCCGCGGTCGAACGGCTGTCGGCGGCACCGGTGACCGAAGTGGCGGTCACCAACACGATCGCGATACCACCCGACCGCCATTTCCCGGCGCTCAAGGTGCTCTCGATTGCGGGATTGTTGGCCAAGGCGATCGGATATACGCACAGCGACCAGTCGGTCAGCGCGTTGTTCGACTGAACGACTGAACTGAAGGACGGAGACGGCAATGCATCATGTAGAGCTTAACGCACAGTCGCGTTCGAAGTCGGGCAAGGGCGCGGCGCGGTCCCTGCGCCGCGAAGGGAAGGTTCCGGCGGTCCTGTACGGGCATGGCATCGAGTCCCGCGCACTCGCGGTCGAGTCGCGCGCCCTCGGGCGCCTCCTCGAGGTGATCGGTGGCGAGGCCACCCTGGTCGATGTCGCCATCGATGGTGGCACCCCGATCAAGGCCCTGGTCCGCGAGGTCCAGCGGAACCCGGTGAAGCGCGCCGAGGTCATCCACATCGACCTCTACGCCGTCGTCGCCGGTGAGCCGATCGTCGTCGAAGTCCCGGTCCATGTCATCGGCACCGCCGACGGCGTCCGGAATCAGGGCGGGGTCCTCGACCACCACCTGCACCGGATCAGCATCAAGGTGCTGCCGGCCGACATCCCCGAGCACATCGACGTCGATGTCACCCACCTCGCGCTGGGTCATGCCGTGCACGTCCGCGACCTGACGCTCGCCAAGGGTGAGTTCATGCACGATGGCGGCCTCTCGGTGGTCTCGGTGATCCCGAGCCGCGCCGAAGTCTCGGCCACGACCGAAGCGGTCGGCGCCGAGCCGGAAGTCATCAAGAAGGGCAAGGCCGACGAGGCCGAGACCGTCGGCGCCTAAGTGGCGAAGGCGATCGTCGGGCTCGGCAACCCCGGTCCCGAATACGAGCGCACTCGGCACAACGCCGGCTGGATGCTGTTGGATCACCTCGTCGCGCGGTGGGGCATGGCCCCGTACCGTCGTGCCGAGCAAGCGGTGGCAACGTCGGGGACGCTGGAAGGCGTCCCCGTTCGTTTACTGAAGCCGAACACCTACATGAATCGCAGTGGCGACGCGTTGCGGATGTTGCGGAGCCCCTCGTGGGACCCGGCGTCGGACCTGTTGGTGCTGGTCGACGACGTCGCGCTGCCGCCCGGCCGCTTCCGCCTGCGCGGGGCGGGCTCGGCGGGTGGTCACAACGGCCTCAAGAGCATCGAGGGCGCGCTTCGGCGCCAGGACTACGCCCGCCTCCGGATTGGCGTGGGCGCCAAGCCGCTGGAGTACGACGACCTCGCCGACTGGGTGCTCGGCCGCTTTGCGGACGACGAACGCGCGGCACTCGATGCAACACTCGACCAGATGGCGGAGGCCGTGGCCTGCTGGGCGCACGACGGCATCGAGATCGCCATGACCCGATTCAACCGTACCTGACCACCACTCCCTCGAACCCACTGAGACCATGACCGAGAACTTGCCCCTCTACGCCCTGGCGATCGGACTCGTCGGCCTCGTCGCCACGATGGTGAGCTTCTTCGCCGTCAAGAAGCGCCCGGCCGGCTCCGGCATCATGCAGGATCTTGCCGAACAGATCTCGCTCGGCGCGATGGCCTTCCTGAAGCGCGAGTACGTCGTGCTGCTCCCCTTCCTCCTCGCGGTGGCCGTGCTGCTGTCGTTCGCGGTCGGCGCCAAGACGGGTATCGCCTACGTCCTCGGCGGCATCGCCTCCGTCGCCGCGGGGTGGGTCGGGATGAAGGGCGCGACGATGGCCAACGTGCGCACCGCGGAAGCGGCGCGCGGTGAGGGTCAGGCGGCCGCGCTCCGGGTGGCGTTCGGCGGCGGCTCGATCATGGGGCTGGCCGTGGCGTCGCTCGGTCTCGCTGGGATCGCGATCGTCTTCATGGCGCTGGGCAAGGTCGAGCTCGCCACCAACACCAAGCTCTTCGGCGAGATCATCTCCGGCTTCGCGATGGGTGCGTCGAGCATCGCGCTCTTCGCCCGTGTCGGCGGCGGCATCTACACCAAGGCGGCCGACGTCGGCGCCGACCTGGTGGGCAAGGTCGAAGCTGGCATCCCCGAAGACGACCCGCGCAACCCGGCCACCATCGCCGACAACGTCGGTGACAACGTCGGCGACGTCGCCGGCCTCGGCGCCGACATCTTCGAGTCGTACGTCGGTTCGGTGATCGCGACGATCGCCCTCGCGGCCACGTCCGTGCTGATCCCGGATGCCAATCGCATCACGGCGATGCTCCTGCCCGTCGGGTACATCACCGCCGGCCTGGTGGCCTCGCTGATCGGCGTGTTGACCATGCGTGTGCTGGCCAAGGGCAATCCGGCCAACGCGCTCCGGCTGGTGACCTTCATCGCGGCCGGCCTGTTCCTCGTCTTCGCGTGGATGCTGACCTCCGCGCTGCCGCTCAACATGGTGGATGAGGCTGGCACGGCGCTCTCGCCGATGGGGCCGTTCTGGGCCGTCCTCGCCGGGACCGTGTCCGGCATCCTGATCGGCCTCGTGACCGAGTACTACACCGCGATGGGCCCGGTGAAGCGGATCGCCCAGGCCTCCGAGACGGGCCCGGCCACGAACATCATCGCCGGCCTGGCGATCGGGATGGAAAGCTGCATCATCCCGGTGTTCCTGATCTGCGGCGCGACCTGGATCGCCTTCTCCGTGGCCGGGCTCTACGGCATCTCGATCGCCGCCGTCGGCATGCTCGCCACGGTGGGCGTGACGATGTCGGTCGACGCGTACGGCCCGATCGCCGACAACGCCGGCGGCATCGCCGAGATGAGTCACCTCGGCAAGGAAGTCCGCGCCATCACCGACGGACTCGATGCCCTCGGCAACACCACCGCCGCGATCGGCAAGGGCTTCGCGATCGGCTCGGCGGCGTTGACGGCGCTGGCGCTCTTCTCCGCCTACGCCTCGGCGGTCGGCCTCGACAAGGTCGGCCTCAACCTGATCGACCCGATGGTCGTCATCGGCCTCTTCCTCGGCGGCGTGATGCCGTTCTTCGTCGGCGCCCAGACGATGACGGCCGTCGGTCGCGCGGCGCAGGGGATGGTCGAGGAAGTCCGTCGTCAGTTCCGCGAGATCCCGGGTCTGCTCGAAGGAAAGGAAGGCGTCAAGCCGGATTCGGCGCGTTGCGTCGACATCTCGACCAAGGCCGCCCTGCGTGAGATGATCGTCCCGGGCGTCGCCTCGATCCTCGTTCCCGTCCTCACCGGTTCGCTCCTCGGCGTGAAGACCCTCGGCGGCCTGCTGGCCGGCGCGACGGTCACCGGCGTGATGATGGCGCTCTTCATGGCCAACGCCGGCGGCGCCTGGGACAACGCCAAGAAGTACATCGAAGGCGGCGCGCATGGCGGCAAGGGCTCCGATCCGCACAAGGCGGCCGTCGTCGGCGACACCGTCGGCGATCCGTTCAAGGACACCTCGGGCCCCGCGATGAACATCCTGATCAAGCTGATGAGCGTCGTGTCGCTGGTGCTCGCGCCGTGGTTCGTCTCGCTCGGCAGGTAGTCGTAGGTCGTAAGTCGTAAGTCGTAAGTCGTAGGTCGTAGGTCGTAGGTCGTAGGTCATTTCGGGGCGGAGTTCCTGCTGAACGGCGGGCGCTCCGCCCCGAGTGCGTCTGGCAGCGGGTCCCGCACCCCCCCGCTCCCCGCCCCCCCCCCCGCCAGCCCGGTTTCGGAGTCTCCGCGGGGGCGGGCACCCCAGCGGGACGTTGGCTAGATTTCCGCGGCTGGCGTGGCGCGTGGCTCCGTGACAGACCTACGACCTACGACCTATGACTTACGACCCACCACCCCACGGACCCTCATGCTCGCCCTCGGTATCGTCGGCCTTCCCAACGTCGGGAAATCCACGCTCTTCAATGCGCTGACCTCGGCGGGGGCGCTCGTCGCCAACTATCCCTTCGCCACCATCGAGCCGAACACCGGCGTGGTCGAGGTCCCGGATGATCGCATCGGCGAGATCGCCAAGCTGATCAACCCCGAGCGCACCGTTCCCGCGACGGTGCAGTTCGTCGACATCGCCGGCCTGGTCAAGGGCGCGTCCCAGGGCGAAGGCCTCGGCAACCAGTTCCTCGCCAACATCCGCGAGGTCGACGCGATCGTGCACGTGATTCGCTGCTTCGAGGACGACGACGTGCAGCACGTGATGGGCGGTCCCGACCCGGTGCGCGACCGCATCGTGATCAACACCGAGCTCGCGCTCTCCGACATGGTCTCGCTCGAGAAGCGCCTCGACCGCGCGACCCGTGCCGCAAAGACCGGGGACGCCGCGGCGAAGGCGGAGAAGGCGCTGATGGAACGGGTGATGGCGGTGCTGGAGAACGGCGGCCTCGCGCGGGCCGTCGAGCACACGGCGGAGGAAGAGCCGCTCTTCAAGTCGCTCAACCTCCTCACGTCGAAGCCGGTCCTCTATGCCGCCAATGTGCGGGAAGACGAACTTGCCGCGGGCAACGCGCATGTCGAGGCGCTCCGCGCCGCGATCGTCGCCGACGGCGAGCAGGCCGACGTGGTGATCTTCTCGGCGAAGGTTGAGGCCGAACTGGCGGAGTTGCCGGCCGAGGATCGGACCGACTTCATGGCGTCGCTCGGCGTGCAGGAATCGGGGCTCGATCGCCTCGCGCGGGCCGCGTACCATCTGCTGAACCTGCAGAGCTACTTCACCGCCGGCGAGAAGGAGGTCCGCGCCTGGACCATTCGCGTCGGGGCGAAGGCGCCGGAAGCTGCCGGGGTGATTCACTCCGATTTCGAGAAGGGATTCATCCGCGCGGAAACCGTCGCGTATGCCGACTTCGTCCGGGTCGGCGGCTGGAAGCCCTCGCGCGAACAGGGACTCGCACGCGCCGAGGGGAAGGAATATGTGGTGCAGGATGGTGACTTGATGCTCTTCCGATTCAACAACTGAGGTGATGTCGTGATCGCTGTCCGCTGGCGCCACGCGGCGCAACTCGCCCTCGCGCTCTCGCTTGCTGGATGTGCCACGTCCGACGCCCCCGAGGCACCGGCGCCCGGTGGCAACTGGACCCTCGATGCCGCCGCGGTGGATTCCCTCCCGCTGCTGACGCCGCAGGATGGCCGACTCGTCTGCGTCGCGGACGGCCGGGCGGCGTGTCCTCTCGTGCAGCCGATCGCCAACCGCCTCGGTGGCGATCGCATCGCCCTCTGGGAACCGGGACGCTCGGTCCAGATCTGGAGCGCCGACACGACGCCGGTCACCATCGGCCGCGTCGGGCAGGGACTCGGCGAGTACCTGGCGGTCCTCGGCGTCGGGCCTGGGTCGGACAACGCCGTCGAGCTCATCGACATGATGGCGGATGGCGCGCGGGTGATGACCTACGATGCCAAGGGGAGCTTCGTCGAGTCGAAGCCGATTCCGGCGATCGAGGACGGTGAGGCGCGCGGCTTCGTCGGCGCGTTGCCGGTCCTCCAGGGGATGGTGGCCCACAGCGAATCCGGCGAGGGCGCCTTCCGCATCTACCTGCTGAAGAAGGCAACCGACACCACGGGGCAGCTGCTGTTACAGGCGCCAATGCCGTGGGTCCGCCTGCAAGGGAAGCAGTTGGTGTCGACGCCGCCGCTCTTCGCGACCTCGCCGGTCTATGCCGTCTTCCCGGATGGCGAGATTGTTTGGGGCCAAGGCGACCGGATCGATCTGATCCGCAAGATGGCCGACGGGAATCCGCGCTGGCAGTTGCACATCAATCGTCCGCGGTTGCCCATCACCCCCGAGGAGTTCGCCGCGAAGCGGGCCTCCGTCCAGGCGCGACTCGATGGGCAACTCTCCGAGGTCGACCTCGACAGCATGAGGCAGAAGAGCGACACCTTGCATCCCGCGCTCGGCGGCATCGTGGCCACCCACGAGGGGCAACTCTATCTGGCGGGTCCGATCACCGCAGCCGACCAGATCGAGTTCATCCAGCTCCGCGCCGACGGCAAGCCGATCGGCCGCTTCCTGCTGCCCGCGACGACCAAGGTGCTCCTCGCCGCCGGCGATTCGCTGCTGGTCCACCGCCCGCAGGAAGGCGAACTGCGCGAAGTGCGCTGGCTGCGGCTCGGCACCGCCAAGTAGTCTCGCGCTGATGCAGCGGCCCCTGCTGCTCGCCCTGCTCCTGCTGGTGCCTCTTCGGGCGCCGGTGGGGGGGCAGCAGCCGGGGCCGACTGCCTTGCGCTGGCCCACCGTCGGGGCCGTCAGCGGCATCGTGGTGGCCTCTATCCTGGTCGATGCCTCCCTCGCCCGACGATTCGCCGACACCCCCTCGGCCGGGCGGCTGCAGACGGCACGCCGCCTCAAGACCTTTGGGGAGGCACCAGCGATCGCCGGGATCAGCGGCGGCCTCGCCGTGGTCGGCTGGGTGGGCCGTCGCCCCGCCCTCGTTCGGCTGGCTGGCCAGACCGCCGCCGCGATCCTCCTCGAGACCGTCGTCACCCAGGCCACCAAGGAGTTCGTCGGTCGCGCCCGGCCCTTTCAGGACCCGGATCGGGACGGCCTCGACTTCGCGCCCCTCTCCGGTCAGACCGCGTTCCCGTCGGGTCACAGCGCGGCGGCCTTCGCCTTGGCGACTACCCTGGGCGACGCCTCCCATTCCACGTGGGCCCGGGCCGGCCTCTACACGCTGGCCACGGGGACGGCGTGGGCCCGGTTGGCCGAGGAGAAGCACTGGCTCAGCGACGTGGTGGCGGGGGCGGCGATCGGGGTCCTCTCGGCCCGGGTGGCCAACGGGCGGACCAAGGTCCTGGGCCTCCAGGCGCCGCGCCTGCTTCGTGGGGGGGTGGGCTGGCAGGTGCCCTTCTAGTATCTTGGAGGGCTGTCCACAATCAATCCTCCTCGGGTGCCGCACCAGCCCCGGGGCAACCATGTCCGAAGGAAGGTGCTGATGACCCGTTCGTATGAGGCGGTGTACATCTTCGACTCCGTGCTCGAAGAGGCTGCCGTCACCGAGAAGCTCGATCGCTTCCACGCGTTGATCCCGCAGGTCGAAGGGGCGGAATTCGCCCTCGATCATTGGGGCAAGCGTACCCTCGCGTATCCCATCGCGGGCAAGGAAACCGGCTACTACGTCATCGCGAAGTTCGATGCTGCCCCGGCCCAGCTGCCGGAGTTCGAGCGCGCGCTGAAGTTGGACGAGGGGCTCATTCGCCACCTCATCGTGATGAACGAGGGCGCCCAGATGGCGCCGACGCCGTCTGCCAAGGACGGGGAGGACGACGAGTAATGGCCCGCCCATCGAAGACCTGTGCCATCTGTGAGTCCGGCGTGCGCATCGTCGACTTCAAGGATGAGCGGCTGTTGACCCGTTTCCTAACCGAGCGCGGCAAGATCCTGCCGAGCCGCCTGTCGGGCACCTGTGCCCGTCACCAGCGCCAGCTCAGCACCGCCATCAAGCGGGCCCGTCAGGTCGCCCTCCTCCCGTACATCAAGGGATTCGGCGGCTGACCACGACCCCGCCGGGGCCCGGGCTTCCCGGGTCCCGTTCGCGGTGGCCAACCCTGCTGCTTGCGGCAGGGTTTCTCGTGCTGGCCCCTACCGTTTCTCCGTTCTTCTTTCTCGCCCCGACCGTCGTCCTCCTCCTCCTCTCCCGGCCGGCGACGGCGCGGGAGTGGATCTGGATCGTTCTCGGGGTGACCTCGATCGCGGTGTTGCTGCGCATTCCGACGACGCTCCCCGAGCAGACGCTCCGCGCGGCGGGCGCCTTCTTCACCGGCGCCTACGTCGTGGCCGCACTCGGTGGGACGCTGCGGTCGTTGCTGACCCGCACCCTCGTCGCCATCGGCGTGGCCGCCGCCGCGACCATCGGCTGGTTCCTCAAGCTCGGCCTCCGTTTCGGCGACCTCGAAGGCGAGATCGTGAGCACCACCTGGAAGGGGTGGCGGGCGCTCTTCCCGAGCTTCGGCTTGCCGGAGAATCCCGTCGTCCACTCCGAGGTGATCATCTCGGGGAGCAGTTCGCCGACGGCGACCGAACTGGTCCAGGAGCTCAGCCGAGCGACCACGGCGATGGGCGAGCTCTACCCCGGGATGGTCGCGATCTACGCCCTGCTCGGCGGGTGGTTGGCCTGGGAGTGGTACCATCGGTTGTCGCGGCACCCGCTGGGCACGCCCCCCGCCCCGTTCCGCACCTTTCGCTTCAGCGACCACCTGATCTGGGCGCTGGTGGTGCTCACCGCGCTGGTCTTGATCGACCTGCCGCGCGGCGCGGAAGTGCTTGTCCGCAACCTGCTCCTGGTGGTCGCCACGCTCTACGCGGCGCGTGGGTTGGCGGTCGTCCGCAGTGCCATGATCCCCGCACCACGCCCCTTCGTGGTGCTCCTGTGCCTCGCCGCGGTGCCTGTGTTAGCATTGGTACCGCTGGGCTGCGCCGTTCTGGGCGTGGCCGACACCTGGCTCGACCTTCGACGGCGCGTGCCGCCGCCCCAAGGAGTTGCCCCATGATGGATCTGATTCTTCGCGAGGCCGTCCCCTCGCTCGGCAAGGCCGGTGACCTGGTCCGCGTCAAGCCGGGCTACGCCCGCAACTTCCTCCTCCCCAACGGCCTCGCCTTCGAAGCGACCGAGGGGAACAAGAAGCGGATCGCCGCCGAGGCGAAGGCCCGCGACGCGAAGCATGCCGCCGAGCGCGCCGAGGCGCAGGCCTTCGCGGCGAAGCTGAATGCCGTGACGGTCGAACTCACCCGCAAGGCGGGCGACGAAGGGAAGCTCTTCGGCTCGATCACCTCGGCCGACATCGCCGACGCGCTCGGCGCGATGGGCCTCGTGGTCGACAAGCGCAAGATCGACCTGGAGCATCACATCAAGCTCCTCGGCTTTCACTCGGTGGCCGTCAAGCTGCACCACGACGTCCATGCCGAGGTGAAGGTCAACATCTCCCCCGAAGGCTGAGGGGCGGTGACGATCGGGATCGGCTACCTCGATGGCCCCCGACTCGCGCGCGGCTTCTATGCCGCGGCTGATTGGGTCGCGGCCAGCAGAGAGGAGCTGAACCGGATCAATGTCTTTCCGGTGCCGGATGGTGACACGGGCACCAACTTCACGCTGACGCTGCGCGCCGTCGCCGACGCCCTCCGGGCGCTCGGCGACGCCTCGCTTCCGGACACCGCCACCACGGCGGCGCGGGCGGCCCTCCTCGGCGCGCGCGGCAATTCCGGGATGATGCTCGCGCACTTCCTGATCGGTTTTTCCGAAGGGCTGAACGACCGCGTCACCGCCGATACGGAAGTCGTCGCCGCGGCGGTGCGCCGTGGGGCCGACGCCCTCGAGCGCGCCCTCGACGAGCCGCGTGAGGGGACCATCCTTACCGTCGCCCGCGACGCCGCCCGGGCCGCCGAGTTGGCGGCAGCGGGGACACCGGACATCGGCGACTTCATGCGCCGGTTGCACCACGAGGCCGAAGTGGTGCTCGCCAAGACGCCGGAGATGATGGCCGTCCTCAAGGAGGCCGGCGTCGTCGATGCGGGCGGTAAGGGATTTGTCAGGATGATCGAAGGGTTCGTGCGCGCGATCAACGGCGACCCCATCTTGCCGGCAATGATGCCGCTCGAAGGCGAGGCGGTGATTCCGGCGGCGATGGCCGGCTTCGACGCCGAGCGGGACTTCCAGTTCTGCACCGAAGTGCTGGTCCGGGGGGTGCCCCTCCCGCCTGCCAATGACGTCCGGGAGGCGATGCACGGCTTCGGTGGCTCGGTGGTGGTGGGGATCGCGGGCGACATCCTGAAGATCCATGTGCACACCGATACCCCCGACGCCGTCTTTACCTACGCGGAACAGTGGGGCACCGTCACCGCACGCAAGGCGGAAGACATGCGGGCCCAGCACCGACGCCTGTCGCATGTCGAGACGCGGCGCGTCGCGATCGTGGTCGACTCGTCGAACGACCTCCCCGACGCCGTACTCGATCAGCACCGGATCATCATGGTGCCGCTGCAGGTGATGTTCGGCCACGAGACCTTTCGCGACCGGATCGAGCTGAAGCCCGAGGACTTCTATCGGCGCCTGCGAACGGCCAAGGAGTTGCCGACGACCTCCCAGCCCACCCCCGCCCAGTTCGTCCGGGCGTTCCGGGCGGCGCGGGAGGAGGCGGAAGAGGTGGTCGGGGTCTTTCTCGGCGGGGTGCTCTCCGGCACGCTCGGCTCGGCACAGGCGGCGGTTAACGCGGCAGGGATCAACGGCGTCCATCTGGTGGATTCGCGTAGCGCCTCGGTCGGACTGGGGCTGCTGGCCTTGCGAGGGGCCGAATTGGCCGAAGCCGGGTGGCCAGCCGCCGCCATCGCCAAGGAGCTGGTGCGGGTCCGTGATCAATCGGGGTTGATGCTCACCGTGGACGTCTACGACAACTTGATTCGCTCCGGTCGCGTATCGAAGGGCAAGGCCTGGCTGGGTGGCCTGCTCGATATCAAACCGATTCTGGAAGTCGACGCGGCCGGACGGCTGCAGCCGGTGGACCGAGTGCGTGGCCGAGACCAGGTGGTTCCGCGGATGCTGGCCCGAATCACGGCGGCGCTGACGCCGCGCCCCAAGTCGATCCGCTTCGGCATCGTCCACGCCGAGGCGCCGGAGGTGGCAGAACGGGTGCGGATGGCGTTGCAGGCGGCGTTCACGCCGCGGGAGATCATTGTCGGCCCGGCCACGGGTGTCCTGGGGACGCATGTTGGATCCGGCGCGTGGGCCGTGGCGTACCAAGTTGAGGATGGCACCCCCGAGCTCCCCGTTGGTTGATCGTCGCCTCCCACCCGCGGTCCGGGCCGTGGTCGGCGCGATCGAGGATCGCAAGGGGCACCGGGTGCAGGTGCTCGACCTCCGCGGGCTGACCGATGCGACCGATTACTTCGTGATCGCCTCCGGCACCTCCGATGCCCACGTGCGCGGGCTCGCCGATGGTGTGCTGGACGCGATGCAGGACGCCGGCCTCGACACCCACCACGTCGAGGGCCTGACCCACGGCCGCTGGGTGTTGCTCGATTTTGTGGACGTGGTGGTCCACCTGTTCCACCCCGAGACCCGGGCGTTCTACCAGTTGGAGCGACTCTGGCAGGATGCCCCCGTGCTCCTCGCCGATCCCTGAGTGACCCTGCAGGCCGGAAGGTTCCGATGACTCGCCGTATCGCCTGGCTCCTCCTCGTCGCCGCCGCCGCCATCGCCCCGATGCCGGCCGCCGCACAGTACTTCGGCCAGAACAAGGTCCAGTACAGCCGCTTCGACTTCAAGGTGCTCGAGACCGAGCATTTCGACCTCTACTACTACCCGGTCGAACATGCCGCGGCGCTCGACGTGGCCCGGATGGCGGAGCGCTCGTACGCTCGGCTGTCGCGCGTCCTGAAGCACCAGTTCAAGGAGCGCAAGCCGATCATCCTCTACGCCTCGCACTCCGACTTCGTCCAGACGAACACGGCGGGCGGCGAAGTGGGCGAGGGGACCGGCGGCTTCACCGACTTCCTCAAGCACCGCAACGTGCTGCCGCTGACCGGCTCGTACGACGACATCATGCACGTGCTCCAGCACGAGATGGTGCACCAGTTCCAGTACGACGTCTGGTCCGGTGGTCGTGCCGGCGGTGGCCTGCAGACCATCATGGCGGTGAATCCGCCGCTCTGGTTCGTCGAAGGGATGGCGGAGTACTTCTCGATCGGCGAGCTCGACCCGAACACGGCGATGTGGATCCGCGACGCGACCGCCGAAGGAAAGCTGCCGACGATTCAGCAGTTGGAGACCGATCCGCGGATCTTCCCCTATCGTTTCGGCCAGTCGATCGTCACCTACATCGGCGAGCGCTGGGGTGACGAGGCAGTTGGCGCCATCCTCCTCGGCTCGCGCGCCGGATCACTCGAAGGCTCCTTCCGCCGGGTGATCGGCCTCGACTTCAAGCAGCTCGGCGACCAGTGGCGCGAGGCGATGCAGCGCCGCTATCTCCCCGAGCTGGCAACGCGGAACAAGGCGAAGGATGTCTCGCAGGCGCTGCTCACCGAGAAGATCAGCGAGGGCACGCTCCACCTCGCCCCTGCCCTCTCGCCGGACGGCAGCCGCGTCGCGTACTTCTCCGAGAAGAATTTCTATTTCGTCGACCTCTGGCTCGCCGACGGCACGAACGGCAAGCCGATTCGCCGCCTGCTCAAGTCGACGTGGAGCTCGAACTACGAGACGTTCCGCTTCATCAACTCCGCGGCGAGCTGGTCACCGGACGGGACCCTGCTCGCCTTTGCGGCGAAGCGCGGCCCGAAGGACGACATCGTGCTGGTCGACGTGGCGCGCAACAAGGAGGTGCGCCGGATCACGGTGGACCTGAGCGGCGTCACCACGCCGTCGTGGAGCCCCGATGGCAAGCGTCTCGTCTTCACCGGCTATGACGGCGGCCTCTCCGACCTCTTCACGGTCAACGTCGACGGCACCAACCTGACCCGGCTGACCAACGACAAGTATGCCGATCTCCACCCGACGTGGTCACCGGATGGCCGGACGATCGCCTTCACGACCGATCGCGGGCCCGGCACGAACTTCACCACGCTGACGGTGGGCAACTACCGGCTGGCGACGCTCGACCTCGGCACCTCCCGCGTCGACGTGCTGCCGGGGATGGATGTGGGCAAGAACGTGAACCCGCAGTGGGCCCCCGATGGCGCGTCGCTCGCGTTCGTCTCCGACCGGAACGGTGTGAGCAACATCTTCCTGTACGACATCGCGGACCGCGCCTCGTATCAGTTGACGGACTTCTACACCGGCGCGCAGGGCATCACGCCGCTCTCGCCGATTCTCTCGTGGGCGCCGAAGGCCGACCAGCTGGCCTACGTCTACTACGAGGACGGCAAGTACGATGTCTACAAGCTGCCGAACCCGCGCTCGCTGAAGCGCGAGGCGTGGCACCCCGGCATGCCGACGATCACCGCCGCGGCCGTGGCCCGGGATACGGCCCGCTTCACCGACACCACGCGGGCCCCGGTGGCCGCCGGTGGCAGCGCGCTCTACCGCGGCGCACGCGGGCTGCGTCCGGCCGACTCGCTGGTCCGCTCGCTCGACTCGCTGGCGCCTCGTCAGGAGCTCTCGATCATCGCGCTGATGGATTCCGCGTCGCTGGGGCTCCCCGACACCGCCTCGTTCACCGAGCGGAAGTACAAGGTCGGCTTCTCGCCCGACTACGTCGCGCGGCCGAGCATCGGCTATGCCCGCGACAACTTCGGCCGGGGCTTCTTCGGGGGCACGACGGTCTCCCTCTCCGACATGCTCGGCGATCGGCAACTCGTCTTCAGCGGCTACGTCAACGGCCGCATCGACGAGGCGCAGGTCCTCGCGGCCTACGCCAACCTCTCGCGGCGCGCGAGCTGGGCGGTCGGCCTGCAACAGGATCCGTACTTCTTCTATCAGGGGTCGTTCATCACCGACGGCCCGACCAATTTCGAGCAGACGTACGTCACCCGCTATCGCCGCCTGGTGCTCCGCTCGGCGTTCGCGCAGGGATCGTATCCGTTCTCCCGCTTCTCCCGGGTCGAGACCGGCATGCGCGCCACCAATGTCGACGACGCGATCCTCGACATCAACGAAGTCTACGACCCATTCACCGGGGCACTGACGCGCGACATCTACCAGGAACGGACCGGGCTCGGCTCGACCTCGTTCCTGCAGCCCTCGCTCGCCCTCGTGCATGACAACTCGCTCGGCGGGTACGTCGGCCCGATGCTCGGCCGCTCCTCGCGCTTCGAGATTGCGCCGACCCTCGGCGGATGGAAGTACATCCAGACGACGGCCGACTACCGCCGGTACGACAAGTTCGTCGGGCCGTTCACGCTGGCGACCCGCCTGATGTATTACGGGCGCAGCGGTCGCGACGCCGATCGGTTCTCGCTCTACCTCGGCTATCCGGATCTGCTCCGCGGCTACACCTCGGGCTCATTTCTCCGGAATGAGTGCAACAACACCATTCAGGATCCGAACAGCAGCACCGGCTGCGTCGCGCTCGACCAGCTCGTCGGCACCCAGTTCGCGATCGGCAATGCCGAGCTGCGCTTCCCGGTGATGTCGCCGAACTGGAGCTGGGTGCCGCGGGCCATTCCGCCGATCGAGGGCGCCATCTTCTACGACATCGGTGTGGCGTGGAGCGGCAGCAGCCGCGTGGCGTGGACGCGGGAGGCCGGTGAGTCGCCCGCAGCGGTCCGCGTGCCGCTCCGTTCGGTCGGCGTCTCGTTGCGCACCAACCTCTTCGGCCTGGTCATTCTGCGCTTCGATTACTCGAAGCCGCTGCAGCGCCCGGGCACCAATCCCTTCTGGACCATTTCGTTCGGACCGGTATTCTGAACCACTCTCGACGCGGGTCACTGGTCGTCCTCTGCTCCCTCCTCGTCCTCGCCGCCTGCGGCGGGGATGAGGCCACGCCCTCGGAACGCACGTTGCCCGCCGGCCTTCCGTCGGGCGGCGTGTTGTTGCGCTTGCCGGCCGAAGGCGGGACGGCCACGCTCCTCTGGCCCGACTCCCTCACGCCTGTCGGCTGGCGCAGCAACGGCCTGCCGCCGATCGAGCGGGCGCTGGCGACCGACCTCGAAGAGCGCATGGTGTATGCGGTCGACGACAAGGGGCGTCTGATCGGCATCGACCTGATCACCGAACGCTTCCGCCCGTTCCTCGTCAACGCGCGCGAATTGGTCGCCACCCCGGACGGGGTGATTCTGGGGCTCGACTCGACGCGACGTCCGCTGCGCTTTGCCAATCGGGCCCTGACCACCTTCCGCGCCGCGGTCGAGGGCGGTCCGGTGCAACTGCTGCGCGCCCCCGGCTCATCGCTGGTCGCCTATTCGCGGCGCAGCCAGCTCGCCCAGGTGATCGGCGAAGAGGGCGAGCTTCGCCGCTTTGAAGTCCCCGGCGGCGAAATGGCGAGCACCTGGTACGGCGACTACTTCGTGGTCGCCACCGACTCGGGCCTGATCTACGTCGAGCCCTCGGGCAAGCCTGGTCCGAAGTTCGTCGAGATGAAGGGGAGCCCGACCGTCGCCGCCTTCTCCCCGTCGGGCCATCGGCTCTATGTCGCCCGAAGCCGTGACGACCTCGTCATGCTCGACCGCTTCAGCGGCGACGAGATGAAGACCCTCAAGCTTCCGGGGACGAGCCGTGCGCTTCGCGTCGACCGGACCGGGCGCTGGCTCCTGGCCCGCCCGCTCGAGGGCGATTCGATCTGGGTCATCGATCTGGTCCACTGGGAAGTGGCCGCGACCGTGCAGTCGACCTGGGCGGCCGACCTCCCGCTCGTGGCCGGCAGCAAATCGCTGATCGTTCGCGACGGCGACGACCTGGTCGCCTGGGACCTGCTCCGGGCGGTGCCGGGCCCGGTAGCCCGGCTCCGGGGCGCGGCGGCCGACGTCTACCTGACGGTGCCGTGGCTCCCGAAGGGGGCCGCCCAGGAGGTCACCGTGGCCGCCGTGGAACCGGCGACCGCCGACAGCACCCCCCGCGACAGCGGGGTGGTGGAGCCGACCACGGCCCCCCCGGTCACCGCCGAACCCACGCCGCCCGTCACCCCACCCGTGTCCACCTCGGGGGAGACCGGCCAGCGGCTCTACCTCCAGGTCTCTGCTTCCCAGAACCAGGACTTCGCCAAGGCCCTGGTGGACCAGCTCAAGGGCGCCGGGTGGGCGGCCCAGCTCCTCCCGCCGAAGGGCCCCGAGGACCCCTATCGGGTCGTCATCGGGCCGTACCGCACCAGGGAGGAGGCCGACGCCGACGGCAAGCGCCTCGGGCGGACGTACTTCATCTTCGCGGCCGATCCCGGGACCTGACCCCGGGGGCTTCCCGCACCCGCTATCTTTGGGGATTCCGGTGACCCCCCTGCCTGCCGGGCGGGGGGCGCCGTCGACGCCGACCCCAATACCGACTCCGCAATGAAGCTCACCAAGCTGGAACTGTCCGGCTTCAAGTCCTTTGCCGACACCGTGACCATGACCTTCGATCAGGGGGTCACGTCGATCGTCGGGCCGAACGGCTGCGGCAAGTCCAACGTCTCCGACGCCGTCCGCTGGGTGCTCGGCGAGCAATCCGCGCGTCTCCTGCGCGGCGGGAAGATGGAGGACGTCATCTTCCAGGGTGCGGCCACCCGTCGCCCCGTCAACGTGGCCGAAGTCTCGCTCTACCTCGACAACAGCGAGGGCGAATTGCCCACGCCGTACACCGAGGTGGTCATCACGCGTCGGCTCTCGCGCTCGGGGCAGAGCGATTACCTCCTCAACAACGCGCCGGCCCGGCTGCGCGACGTGCAGGATCTGCTGCGCGGCACCGGCCTCGGCAGCGACGCCGGCGTCGTGATCGAAGCCAAGATGATCGACCTCCTCCTCTCCGACCGGGCCGACGAACGTCGTTCGCTCTTCGAAGAGGCGGCCGGCGTCGGCCTCTATCGCGATCGCCGCCACAGCACCTCGCGTCGCCTCGAGGAAACCGCCAACGACTTGCAGCGCCTCGAAGACTTGATCGCGGAAGTGCAGTCGCAGGTGCGCTCGCTCGCTCGGCAGAAGGGGAAGGCCGAACGGCACGTCTCGCTGACGGAGGAGCGCTTCGCCGTCACCCTGACCCTGGCCCGTCGCCGGCTGGATCAGCTGGCCGAGGACGCCGAGTCGTTCGAACGGCGCCACGCCGAGCTCACCCACCTGCTGCCCCAGGCCCGTGAACGGCTCGCGGTCGTCGAGGCGGCCCGCGAAGAGGCCGTCACCTCGCGCGCCACCGCCGAACGGCACCGCACCGCGGTCGTCGATGACCTGGGCCACGCCCGCGTCGCGCTCGGCAAGCTCGATGGTGATCTCGCCGTCGCCTCCGAACGGCTCGCCAACGCGGCCCAGCGCCGTGAGCGCGCCACGCTGGAGCGCGGCGATTCCGAGGTCCGCCTGCAGCAGGCCCGCCTCGAGCTCGGCACCGCCACCGAGGAGCGCCAGAGCGCCGAGGTGGAGCATCAGCGGGTGCAGGGCGAACTGTCGGGGCGTGCCGAGGCCGAGCAGGCCGTGCGGCAGCGCCTGGCCGGGCAGCGTGACGTTGTGCGGCGCATGGAGCAGGAACTGCAGCAGGCCGCGCAGCAGTTGCGGTCGCTGGAAGGCGAGCGCACCGCGCTCGATGGCGAGCTCGCCTCGCTGCGCGAGCGCGTGGCGCAGGAAGAGGCCCACGTCGCGCAACTGACGCAGGAGCGCCAGTCCACCGGCGAGAAGTTGACCGACGCGAGCAACGTGGCCGATCGGCACAGCGCCGACTTCCGGCAGGGCGCCGCGGCCGCCGAGCAGTCGCGCCTCCTGCTGCGCGAGACGCGCGATCGCGAAGCCCGTGAGCTGGCCGAGCGCCGCACGATCGAAGAGGACGTGGCGCGCATCACGGCGCGTCGTTCCGCCCTCGAAGCGCTGGAACGCGATCGCGTCGGACTCGCCCCGGCCGCGGCCGCGCTCCTGGCCGGCCGGGTCGCTTTGGTGACCAGGTGCTCGGGCCGCTCGCCGATTACATCTCGACCGAGGGCGACCAGGCCGAGCTCGCCGAGCAGTTGCTGGGCGACTACGTCCACGCCGTCCTCATCCGCGATGCGTCGGCAATTCCCGCGATCCAGGCATGGCATGCCCAGGAACAGCCGGGCACCCTGATTCTCCTCCCGGTTGCGCCGGGTCCGGTGCGCAGCGGGGCGCTCGCCGAGACGGCACTGCGCGTCGATCCGCTCGCCGCCGACTGGGTGAAGGCGCTCGTCGGCGGCTCCGAAGTGCTGCATGGCGGCGGACGCGGTCTGCGTCGCGCCAACGGCGTCGTCTTCCTGACCGGCCCCGCGGCCGCGTCGGGCCCGATCCGTCGGCGTGCCGAGTTGCAGACCCTCGGCCGCGACCTCGACACGCGCAGCGCGGCGCTCGCCGATGCCGATGCGCGTCGCGATCGCACCGCCGCCGAGTTGCTGGCACTCGATGCCGCAGCGACCGAGGCGCAACAGGCCGCCGAACGACTCCGCGAGGCGGAGCGTCAGGCGATCGCCGCGCGCGAAGACCTGGCGCGCCGCGTGACCAACTTCGATCGCGAGATCACCGAGGCCGAGACACAGCTCGGTCGCCTCCGCGAGCGCCTCACCCGGGCCGAGCAGCGTGCCACCCAGGTCGAGGCCGCGCTCGCCGAGGGGAGTGCGGCACGTGCCCGCCTCGACGAGGCCCTCGTCACCACCCGGGCGCAGCTCACGGAACTCGAAGGCGAGCAGGAAGTGGCCCGCGAAGCGCGCTCGCAGTGGCAGGTGCAGGAGGCGCACATCGCCGCCCGCCTCCGTGCCGCGAATGACGCGATTCAGCGCACCGAACGCGTCATCGCCGAGGCCGAGACCTCCGGCCGGATCCGCACCGAGGAGATTGCCCGACTCGACGCCGACACGCTCGAACTCGAGGCCCAGCGCAGCGAGTGGCAGGGTGGCCGGGACGAACGGGCCCAGCAGCTGATGGCGCTGGAGACCGCGGCCGGCGAAGCGGAAGGCGCCTTGCAGGCGGCGGAGACGAAGCTCGCCGAGATCGAGGCCGACCTCGCCGATGTGCGTCGCTCGGTCGAATCGAAGAGCGAGGAGCACCATCGCCTCGAGCTCGGCGTCGCCGATGCCACGGCCCAACGCGCCCGGATCGTCGAGCGCGTCGAGACCGAGTGGAAGCGGCCGTTCGACGAACTCGCCGAGGCGGCGCCGGTGCTCGATCTCGATCTCGAGACGCTGGAGACCGAGGCGGAACGGATCGCCGCGGCACTCGAGCAGATTGGTCCGGTCAATGCCCTCGCGGTCGAGGAGCACGCCGAGGAGAGCAAGCGCGCCACCTTCCTGCAGGCGCAGCGCGACGACCTGGTCGCCGCACGGCAGGCGCTGTTGCAGGCGATCAAGGAGATCGATGGCACCGCCAAGGCGCTCTTCGCCGAGACGTTCGTCGCCATCCGGGAGAACTTCCTCTCGGTCTTCCAGACGCTCTTCGGCGGCGGCGAGTGCGACCTGCGGCTCTCCGATCCGGATGATCCGCTCGAGGCGGAGATCGAGATCCACGCCTCGCCGCGCGGCAAGAAGACTCAGCGCATCCACCTCCTCTCGTCCGGCGAACGGACGCTGGTGGCGACGTCGCTGCTCTTCGCGATCTACCTGACGAAGCCGAACCCCTTCTGCCTCATGGACGAAGTGGACGCGCCGCTTGACGACGCCAACGTCGGGCGCTTCATCCGGTTGCTCGACCAGTTCAAGGGCCAGACGCAGTTCCTGGTCATCACCCACAACCCGCGCACCATGCAGTCCGCCGATGCCGTCTACGGCGTGACGATGCAGGAGCCGGGGGTTTCCACCATCGTCGGGGTGCGTCTCGGCGAGCAGACCACCACTGCGGCCTGACCACTACCATACTCGGACCTGACCGATGCTGATCGTGATGAAGCAGGACGCCACCCCGGACGAGATCGCCGGCGTGGTCGAGGTGATCCAGACGATGGGGTACGAAGCGCGCCCGATGCCGGGCCGCCAGCGCACCACCGTCGGACTGGTGGGCAACGATGGCCGCGTCGACGCCTCGCGCGTCGAGGCGCTCGCCGGCGTGGCCGAGGTGATCCACGTCTCCAAGCCGTACAAGCAGGTCTCGCGCGAGTGGAAGCCGGAGCCGACGCGGGTCCCGCTGCCGGATGGTTCGACGATCGGCGGCCGGGAAGTCATCATCATGGCGGGCCCTTGCTCCGTCGAAGGCGAGGAGCAGATCCTCCTCTCCGCCCGGCAGGTGAAGGCGGCCGGTGCCACGGTGCTCCGGGCCGGTGCCTTCAAGCCCCGTTCGTCGCCCTACGCCTTCCAGGGCCTGGGCCAGCTCGGCCTCGAGCTCCTGGCGGTCGCGCGTGCGGAAACGGGGCTGATGATCGTCACCGAGGCCATGGATGCCAAGGGGCTGGAGATGGTGGTCGAGACCGCCGACATCGTGCAGATCGGCGCGCGCAACATGCAGAACTACTCGCTCCTCAAGGAAGCGGGGCGTCAGCGCAAGCCGGTGCTGCTGAAGCGCGGCCTGTCGGCCACGATCTCCGAGCTGCTGCTCTCGGCCGAGTACATCCTCTCCGAGGGCAATCCGAACGTCATCCTCTGCGAGCGCGGCATCCGCTCCTTCGACACCGCCACCCGCAACCTCTTCGACCTCTCGGCGATCGCGGTGGTGCACGGCCTCTCGCACCTGCCGATCATCGCCGACCCGAGCCATGGCACCGGCCACCGCGACATGGTGCCGGCGATGGCACGGGCGGCGATTGCGGCCGGCGCCGACGGGCTGATCGTCGAGGTGCATCCGAACCCGGAGCGCGCGCTGTCGGATGGGGCGCAGTCGCTCTTCCCCGAACAGTTCGAGCGGATGATGCGCGAGGTCGGCGCGATCGCCGAGGTGATCGGCCGCTCGGTGGTATCGCCGGTGGGGAGCGCGGCGTGAAGCACGCGCTCGCGCTGCTCGGGGCCCTGCTCCTCCCCGCCCTGGGGAGCGCGCAGGCGCCGACGAGCAGTGACCCCGCCCCGGAGATCGTCACCAAGGCGGCACGGGTGTATCGGGGTTGAGCGGCCTGCAGGCGGATTTCCGGCAGAAGTTGGAAGACCGCCGGCTCGGCGACGAGAGCAGCAAGGGGACGCTCTACCAAGCGGGCAACAAGTTCGCGATGCGCTTCTCCGACCCGGCCACCGAAGCCGTGGTGCTCGATGGCAGCAAGCTCTGGGTCTACACGCCGAGCGACAACCCCGGTGTCGTGCTGCGCTATCCGCCGCCGACCTCACCGGTCTTCGGCTACAACATTCTGGATTGGTTCCTGAAGAGTCCGCTCGATCGCTACCGCGTCACCTTCGTGAAGACGGAGACGCTGGATGGTCGGGTGACGGACGCGGTGCTGCTGCAGCCGCTGGTGCCGGGGGAATTCCAGTTCCGTCGGGCGACGCTCTGGTTTGATCGTGGCGACGGGCTGCCGCGGCGCATCCAGACGGACGAGGGCCCGCAGACGCGCACCGTCGACCTCTCGAATGTCCGCACCAATGGCACCTTCCCCGCCGGCATCTTTGCGTTCAAGGTGCCGAATGGCGTGAAGGTCGTCGATCAGTAGTCGTCAGGCCCCGCCCAGCTCTTCCTGCGCCATCCGTCGGACCGTCTCCGCGCCGCATCTCCCGGCGCGGTGCCGGCGTGCAACCGCGCAAAGCGCGAGAGCTCGTTCTTCATCCCGGTCCGATTCCCTGTCCCGCGATAGAGATCGATCAGCGAGTTGGTGATCCGCGACTCCTGCTTCGGCGTCGGGCTCGCGCGGCGCGCGGCCAGATAGGCCTCCTCCGCACCGACCGGATCCTTGAGCTGGTGCAGCATCAGGTCGCCGAGGCGGAGCCGTACGTCGGCATCCGGCGTCTCCTCGGCGATGGCGCGGTACATCACCAGTGCCTCATGGAAGCGCCCCTGGATGACCAGGGCTTCGACCTCGGAGTATTCGATCGTCCGCGCTTCGCCACCGGCCGAAAGGAGCCCGTTGATGAGCTTGGTGCTGCCGTGGTGGATGAGGGGCCAGACGAGGCGCGCGAGTAGCGTCAGCAGGGAGACGTTGAGGACGAGCTTGAGCAGGAAGTAACCCGGACCCCAGAGCATGCCTTCCAGAAAGAAGAGCATGAAGGTGCCGGGGAGCACCACCATCACCGTGAATCGGAGCAACTCGGCCTGATCGCCGGTGTCGACGTCCTTCAACGGCTTCTTGCTCATCGCAGCGTGCTCCGCATCGCGCTGACCTGCTCCGCCTCCAGCCCCGCCTCCGCGGCGAGCTCCAGTGCCTCGCGTGCCAGGACGAGATACGCCTCGCGATCCAGCCCGACGAGTGCCCCGAGATGTGCCATGACGGTGCCGACGTCGCCGCGCCGCACAGGGCCCGTCAACGCGTCAGCGGCGGTGCGACCGTCGAGGTTCGCGAGCACTTGGCGCATGATCGGGAGGAAGAGGCCGCGCGCGTCCTCCCCGGCACCGGCATCCCGGGCCAGGCGCTCCGCGATGCCGTTCAGCACCACCAGGTAGTTCGCCGCGAAGACGGCCGCAGCGTGGTAGCGCGGCTTGGCCGAGGCCGGCAACTCCAGGATCGGCGCCATCTCCAGCCGGACCGCGAGGGCGCGGGCCACCAGCACGGCGGCCTCGTCGCCCTCGAGGACGGCCGGCACCCCGAGGAAGCGGTCCGCACGATCACCATCGGGGATGCTCTGCAGGGGGTGCCAAGAGCCCGTCGCGGCGCCCTGTGCCTCGAGCGGCGCAAGGACCGAGGCGTCGTGCATCCCCGAGGTGTGGAGGACCACCGTTGCCTCGCGAATCGCCGACACCGCCACCAGTCTCTCCACCACGGCCGCGATGGCATCGTCCGGGGCCGCGATGATCACGAGCCCCGCGACGGCAAGCGCCTCGCCCCATTCGGCCTCGACAGCCGGCACCCCGGGCCCCGCGGGACGCGCCGCGCGGCCGAGCAGCCGCACCGGCTCTTCCAAACGAGTCAGGGCGCGTGCGAGCGAAAGCCCGACGCGCCCTGCCCCGACAATCACGACCGGCGGTTGGATCATTCCCCCGCGGGCTTCGCCATCAGTGCGGCACGCGTCGGCGCACGCTTGAGCAACTCAATGGCGGCCCGCACCTGCGGGTCGTCGCTCGACCGGCGGCGGATCTCCGCCTGACGCCCGAAGACGTAACGCGAGATCTCGTAGGCCAGCTGGTCATCCAGCAGTGCCCGGCCGCCGGCAATCTGTTCCGGCGACATCACGACACCCTTGGCGGCGAGCTTGCTCAGCACCAGCTGGCGCATCTGGTCGGTGACCGGGAAGCCCTCGCTGGTGACCAGCTTCTTCTCCTTCGCCTCGAGGGCGGTGGAGACGAGCGCATCGCGATACGCGGCAACGTTGCTGCCGAGGGCCTTCGCGAAGGTCTTCTCCGCATCGGTCAAGGTGTCGCCGCGGACGATCCGGTCCGGCACGATCCCGCCGCCGCCCTTCACCGTGCGCCCACCGACCGTCTTGAAGGTCGGCAGCACGCGCTTCACGCTGTCGCGGCCGAGCGCCTCGGCGGTGGCCTGTTCGACCTGCGCTTCCTGGTTCTTCGCGTCCCGCTGGATGGTGCGGCCGCTCGGCGTGAACCAGCGCGCCGTCGTCAGCTTCAGGGCGCGGTCATTGCCGATCGGGAAGAGTGTCTGCACCAGCCCCTTGCCGAAGGTCGCCGTGCCGATCACGATGGCGCGGTCGTTGTCCTGCAACGCACCTGCGATGATCTCGGCCGCCGACGCCGACCACTCGTTCACCAGCACCACCACCGGCATCTCCGGCCAAGGCTGGGTGCTCTGCGCCGCATAGCTCTTGTTCATCTCGGGGACGCGGCCGCGCGTCGACACGACGCCTTGGCCACGATCGAGGAAGAGCTCGGAGACGGTGATCCCTTCGGTGAGCAAGCCGCCCGGATTGCCGCGGAGATCGAAGATCAGCGACTTCATCCCCTTGGCGCGCAACGCATTCACTTCCGCACGCAGTTCGTCGGACGAGGTCTCGATCACCGGCGTCAGCGCGATCAGACCAATGCCGCCGTCGAAGAGGATCCCCGGCTGGACGGAGCGGTAGTGGATCGTCTCGCGAGTCAGGGCGAACGGCATCGGCTGCGGAATGCCGGGGCGGCGGATCTTGATGTCGACGCGCGTGCCCGGCGCGCCGCGCAAGGTCTTGACGGCGTCGTCCTGGTTGAGGTCGCGGGTGACCTTGCCGTTCACTTCGACGATCTGGTCGCCCGCCTCGATCCCGGCGCGCTCTGCCGGCGTCTCGGGCAGTGGCGCCACCACGGTGATCCACCCTTCGCGGACGTCGATCTGCATGCCGAGGCCGCCGTAGTTGCCGGTGGTCATCTCGGTGATCTGCTTGAAGTCTTCCCGCTCCATCAGCGTGGAGTACGGGTCGCCGAGCTGCTCCACCAGACCGTGGCTCGCCTTGGCATAGATCGAATCGGCGGAGAGGGAATCGACATAGTACTTGGTGACGTGATCGAGGACCTCGCCAAGCAGCCGCGGACCGTCCGGTGTGGCGCGGGCGGTGGCACCCTGCATCAGCCAGCCACCGCTGAAGAAGGACACCGCTGCCACGACCGCCGTCAGACCCAAGCGCTTCCGCATCATCCTGCCTCCGTTGAACAGCCTCTGCAGCCTACGCCGTGTCGCCCGAGAAGGTGTCGGGGCGCGCTGCCGAGAGCAGTCGCCATGCCGATGCCAACACTGCCTCGGGGGACGCCCCGGCATTCAAATGATGCACCCCTTCGCCGGTGGCCGCCACATACGCCGCCGCCACACGGTCGTGGAACTCCGCCGATTCGCGCTCGAGCCGATCGGCACCCTTCCCGGCCGCCGCCTGCCGCGCGCGTCCCACCGCAGGATCGAGGTCGAGCACCAGCGTCAGGTCGGGCTGGAGTCCGCCCGTGGCGGCGCCATTGACCCAGCGCACCTGCGCCATCGGCAAGCCACGGCCGGCGCCCTGATAGGCCATGGTCGACAGGTCGTACCGGTCGGAGAGGACGACCTTCCCTGCCGCGAGCGCGGGCCGGATCACGTGCGTGACGAGGTCGGCCCGCGCTGTCACCATGTACAGCAATTCGGCCTCTGGGGTCCACTCGCGATCCCGATCGAGCAGTTCCCCACGGAGCGCCTCGGCGACCGGCGTCCCTCCAGGCTCCCGGATGCTCACGACCTCGAGACCGTCGCGACGCATCCGCGCGACGAGCGCGGCGGCGAGGGTGGTCTTCCCGGCCCCCTCCGGCCCTTCGAGGACGATGAAGCAGCCGGTGGGCATCAGAGCGTGATGATGCTGCTCGTGGCGCCGCGCTCGATCCCCTGGCCAATGGCCTGGTTCACGCGCTGCATCAGCTTGTCGACGTTCGCCCGCGCCACGAGGTAGGCCTGCCCCACCGGCGACAGCTCGAACTCGCGCAGCGTCCCTTCGTATTCCTGCGCCTGCGCCTCGCTCGGCGACTGCCCCTCGGCCATCAACTGGTCGAAGTCACGCGTCAGCCGCGAGATGGTCTCCAGCCGCGCCTGCGCCTCGGTGTCCTCGCGCAGCGAGCCTTCGGCCCGCCGCAGCGCCTGGTACTCCGGGGTCTGGCCGATCAGGCGGCCGAGTTCGTTGGCCTTTTCGTCGATCATCACGCACTCCCTCGCCGCGCCAGCAGATAGCGCGCGCGGCCAAACAGGTCGTCCTGCACCAGGACCTCACGCCAGCCGAACCCCTCGGCAAGCGCCGCCGTCGCCGCGGCGCGGCGACAGTCCACCTCGAGGGCGATCCAGCCCCCTGCACGCACCACGGCCCGGCCCTCATCGAGCAGACGCCGCGTTGCCGTCAGGCCGTCCGCCCCCGAAGGGAGCGCCAGCTGCGGCTCGTAATCTCGCACCGAATGGTCCAGCGCGGCATACTCCGCCTCGGTCAGATACGGCGGGTTCGAGACCAGCAGGTCGACCTCGCCCTCGATCGGCGCGAGGAGGTCGCCCAGGGCCCAGCGGACATCGATGCCAAGCAGGTCACCGTTCGTCCTGGCAAGCGCGAGCGCCGGGGCGGAGAGATCAACACCCCAGACCGTCTCGAACGCCCCCTCACTCTTCAATGACAGGGCGATGGCGCCTGTCCCCGTGCCGATGTCGATGGCGGTGCCAGAGCTGGTCCGGGCCAACGCCAATTCGACCAGCGTCTCGGTTTCCGGGCGCGGGATGAGGGCGCGCGGGTCGCACTGGAGCCGCAGGTGTCGGAAGCCGGTCCAGCCGGTCACGTAGGCGAGCGGTTCACCCGCGGCCAGCCGCTCCACCCACCCCGCGAACCGGGCAGCGACGGCGGGGGCCACGTCGACGTCATCGGTGAGCAATGTCATCAAGGTGGCGTCGTCCTGCAGATCGGCCCAGAGTCGGCGAGCGGCGAGTCGCGGCGAGTCCAGCCCCGCGTCGGCCAACCGCGTTGCGGCCTGCTCGAGCAGCGCCCGACCGGAGAGCGCCACCTCAACCATCCTGCTGCTCGGACCGCGCCGCCATGCGAAGGGCCGCGACGATTTCGTCGAGCTTGCCATCCATGACGTCGGTCAGGTTGTGCACCGACAGGTTGATCCGGTGATCGGTGATCCGGCTCTGCGGGAAGTTGTAGGTGCGGATCTTCCCCGAGCGATCGCCGGTGCCGACCATCGCGCGACGCTCCGCCGAGCGCGCTGCTTCCGCTTCCGCGATCATCCGGTCGAGGAGCCGCGCGCGCAGCACTTCCATGCCCTTCATCTTGTTCTGCAGCTGCGACTTCTGGTCCTGCTGGCTGACGACGAGGCCGGTCGGCAAGTGGGTGATGCGCACGGCCGAGTCGGTGGTGTTGACGCTCTGCCCGCCGGGCCCCGAGGAGCGGAAGACGTCGATCCGCAGATCCTGGGGATCGATGCGCACATCGACCTCTTCTGCCTCAGGCAAGATCGCCACCGTCGCCGCCGAGGTGTGGATGCGGCCCTGCGTTTCGGTGGCGGGCACGCGCTGCACCCGGTGCACGCCGGATTCGTGGCGCAGCAGGCCGTAGGCGCCGAGCCCGCGCACGGCGACGACCGCACTCCGCAACCCGCCGACGTTGCCGTGGTCCAGTTCCATCGGCTCGATGCGCATCTTGTTGCGCTCGGCAAAGCGCGTGTACATCCGCAGCAGTTCGGCGGCGAAGAGGGCCGCCTCGTCGCCACCGGTGCCGGCGCGAATTTCGAGGATGACATCGCGATCGTCGTGCGGATCGCGCGGGAGCAGGAGTTCGGTGAGTTCCGCCTGCATCGTCGCGATCTCCACGGGGAGATTGGCGAGGTCGTCGCCCGCCAGCGCGACCAGTTCGGGGTCACCGCTGTCGCGCAACTCGATCGCCTCGGCATACGACTGTTCGGCGCGCGCCAAACGCTCGGCCACGCGCACGATCGGCGTGAGCCGAGCGTGTTCGCGACCGAGCGATTTCAGGCGAGCTGGATCAGCGGCGATAGCGGGATCGGACAACTCCCGCGAGACCTGCTCCGCCCGCGCGAGCGCCTGGCGGAGTCGGGCCTCCATCGCTCAGGACTGCGGCGCGGGTTCCGCGGCGTACTTGCGCCGGAACCGGTCGATCCGACCGGCCGTGTCCACCAGGCGCTGCTTGCCGGTGAAGTACGGGTGGCACTGGCCACAGACTTCGACGCTGATCGCCGCGACCGTGCTGCGGGTCTCGAAGGTGTTGCCGCACTGGCACTTCACCGTGATCGTCTGGTAGAGCGGATGCAGATTCGGCTTCATGGGTCTCGTCCTTCCTGTCAAGAGCCGTAGTCCCCTTGCGGAACCACGATAGCCGGGAAATATACCCACATCGCCGGACCGCGTACAACCCGGGGGGTCCCGCTCGTCTCCTCGGGTGAGGCAGTCTCTTCTCGTTCTGGAGCCATCGCATGAAGGTTCGTCAACTCGTTGCCATGCTTGCAGTTGCGGTCAGTCCCCTGAGCGCACAACAGCCCCGGGTCGCGGTCGCCCCCTTCGAGACCGAGGGTTCGGTCGGAATGCCGCGGGAGGACTTCGACGCCCTCGGCCGGGCGCTCGGAGCGATTTTGACCACCGAAATGGCCGAGCGGCGAGGCGGAGCGGCGAGCGCGATTGCTGCCGCGGCGGCGGGCCGGGGCGGTCGGATTGACCTGGCGGTGGCCCGAGACCGCGCGACCAAGGCGGGCGGGACGCTGCTGGTGATCGGCACGCTGCTCGACCAGTACGGCGACATCAATGTCGAAGCGCGAGTGATCGACGCCGCGACGGGCGCCACCGTGGTCGTCGTGCGCGGGGACCCTGCCCTCGCGACCCGCGAGCAGCTCGGTGAGGCGGTCGCGGAATTGGCGTTGCGGTTGTCGAAGGAGAAGGCGGTCGGTGGCGTCCCCGAGGCACGGTGGCGCCGGACCTTCACCTCGGCTGCCCTGGTGCAATTCGGTCGGGGACTGCGCTTCGAGGAGGCGGGCGACAAGAGCCAGGCGGCGACGGCCTACAAGGCGGCTGTGGCGGCCGCGCCGACCCTGACCGAGGCGAAGGCCGCCCTTACGCGCGTCGGAGGCTGAGGAGCGCGGAGGCGACGGCGGGCGGCGCGACGAGCGCCGCCACCTGCAGGTTCCACTGCCCGCCATAGTTCGGGAAGAACGCCAGCACCGTCCCGATCCCCACCAGCACAATCGTCAACACGGCCGCCCGCGTACCCCACCCCCCGGCCTCGC
The DNA here is from genome assembly GCA_016704275.1 of Gemmatimonadota bacterium. NCBI lineage: Bacteria > Pseudomonadati > Gemmatimonadota > Gemmatimonadota bacterium. Next base: position 47,811 of record JADJAK010000005.1, on the reverse strand, counting down.
GCTTCCGCTCCGACCAGACGGTGCCGTACATCAGGAAGGCGAGCGGCGTCAGGAAGAAGAGATTGTGGTTCCAGGCCGCCGCGACGTGGTTGGTGGCGAACCAGAGGAAGAGCAGCACCATCCCGCCGATCCCCGCCAGCGACAACCACACGCTGGCCGCGACGCGTCCCGCGACCCCGGCTGGCCCTTCGGCACGGCCAGTCAGGATCAGGAGCGCCGCTGCCGAGCCGATCAAGAGCAGCCAGCCGCCCCAGGTGGGAGGCGCCGCCTCGACGCGATAGACCCCCATCTCCAGCAACCGCACTTCGCGGGCAACCACCGGCAGCTCACGACCGTCTTCGCCCGGGACGCGGAGCTCGCGCATCCGCTCCTGCAGCTTCGCCGGCAGGAACATCTCGCCCCACTGGTCGAGCGGCGCGTCGGCGGCCGGCCCGAGCGCGAGCAGGATGCCGAGATACATCGGCGGGTCGTTCGTCAATGATCGATGGGTGTGGAAGCGGAAGCTGCCTTCGGCCGGGACGCCGGTGGTCGCCTCTTGCAGTGCGCCATCCAGCACCCGATTGAGCATGTCGCGGACGCGCGTGGAGCAGTTGTCGAGGAAGTAGTCGTAGGTGTAGACGCGGTTCTCGGGCAGCGCATTCGTCGCGAGCAGTTGGGCCAGCTCGATCCGCTTGGCCGCGGGGAGCGCCAACTGCTGCAGCTCCACGTCACGCTTGAAGTAGGTGTAGATCTCGACGGCCCGTGCCATCGTCATCGTCCCAAGCCAGTACTGCGGGCGGCCCATCGCGAAACGGCCGACGAAGCGGGCGACTTCGGCGGTGGAATGGCCGAAGTCGAAGGTGCCGTAGTTGTAGACGATGTCGGTGCCGTCGACCGTGTCTCGGACCCAGATGGCGTTGTGGCCATAGCGCTCGTAGACCGTCTCGCCCGGGCCCATCGTGACGAGGTACACCTCGGGGGCGTGGCTCGGCGACACGGTCTGTGCCGAGACGTGTGGCGCCACCAGCGGCGCCAGGAGCAGCACCGCCGCGCGCCAGCTCACGGCTTCACGTCCCGTCCCGACTCGGCCGAGTCGTAGATCGCGTCCATGACCTTCGCCAGCGTCACCTGCTCGGTGAGCGCGGGCGCCGGCACCTCGCCGCGGACGGCCGAGAGGAAGTGCGCCCACTGCGCGCGAATCGAGAGCGCGAACGGCGTCTCCCGCGAATGGGCCCCCGAGGGCGCCACGTCCTTCGCGACGCCGTGGAAGTCCTTCCAGATCGCCAGCGGATTGATGCGGGCCGAGCCATTGGCCGCGCGCACCGCCATGCCGAAGCGCTCGCCCGGGCCAACGAAGCGCCACGAGGTGTCGATGTGGATCGCGGCGCCGTGCTCGAGTGCCAGCATCGCCGTGCCGCTCGGCTCGACGCCCTTCTCGCGCCGTTCGGGGAGGACCGCCGAGACGCGCGTGACCGTCGGGAAGCCGGCGAGCCAGAGGGAGAGGTCGAGCATCGAGAGGCCGAGGTCGAGCATCGCGCCGCCGCCGGCGAGGTCGCGCTTCTGCCGCCAGCCGAGCGACCCGCGGCCCGCCCGCGCCATGAACCACCAGGCGCGGATCGATTCGAGTTCACCGAGCTCGCCGTTCTGCACGAACGAGCGGATCTGCTGCACGTCGGGGCGGTAGCGATGGTTGGCACCAACCATGACCAGGCGGGAGTGCTTCTGCTGCGCCTTCACCAACTTCTGCGCGCCGGCCGCGGTCAGCGCCAGCGGCCGTTCCACGAAGACGTGCAGCCCGGCGGCCAGCGCCGCACCGATGTGCGATTCGTGGAGGTGATTCGGCGTGCAGATGAGCAGCGCATCGAGGGCGTCGTAGTCGACCAGCTCCTCGATGTCGCCGTATGCGTCGGGCACCTCGAAGCGATCGGCGAGCGCACGCGCCTTGGTGCGGTCGTTGTCGCAGATGCCGACGACCTCGACGCCCTTCATCCGCTTCAGCACCGGGAGGTGGCCGACCTGCGTGATCGCTCCCGCCCCCACGATACCCAGCCGCAGCTTGTCGCTCATCCGTCCGTCCCCGTCTCGGTCAGTAGATCCGGCTCAACAGTGTCCCCGGAAAGTAGCTCGTCAGGATGGTCTGGTAGTCCTGCCCCGCCCTGGCCCGGCCAATGGCCCCGTACTGGCACATCCCCACCCCGTGCCCATACCCCCGTCCCTCGATGGTCACCCGTTCGATCTTGCCGCCGCGCCGACCCAGCTTCACCGTGAAGTCGGTGCTCCGGAGCATCCCGCCCGCCGTTGGCGCGAGGACACGCCGGATGGCCTGCCCGCTGACCGCCGTGCGGCCATTGCGGCCCGTGAGCTCCAGCGTGGCAATCCGCCCCGTGCCGGTCCGATCCAGCACTCGCATCTCGGTCAGGTCATTGGCACGGGCCATCGACAGGCCGTTGGCCCCGAGCGTCCGCCGAAGCACCTCTTTGAGCTGGGCGGCGCTCCAGGACTCGGTCCAACGAAAGCGCGGGGAGATCGCGCACCAGGCGACGCCATTCTGGTCGACGTCGGGCACCGCGCGCAGGTAGGGGCGCGTCGCCCCGGCAAAGGCCGCCGGACCATCCTCGGTCTCCCCGCCGCAGGTCGAGGAGAAGAAGGCGTCGATCGGGGCGCCGTCGTAGGTGAGGATCTCGCCCCGTGTCGCCTCGACGGCCTGTGCTGCGAGCGGTTGCTCGAGCGCGAGTCCCGCGTAGACCTGGTTGTTGACGTCGGCGACGACGTCGAAACCGCGGGCGGCGTTGTTGCGCTGTTGCCGGAGCGCGTAGGTCCGCGACGCGACGGCCTGCGCCTTGAGCGCCTCCATCTCCTCCAGCGTCCTGCTCCCCATCTCGGCGCCGACCACCCCGATCAGGTACTGCTCGAGCCCGACCCGATTGAGAACCCGAACACCCGTGACGCCGGCCTCCAACTCGAGCACGCCGCGATACTCCTTGCCGCCGACGCGCACGGTGGTGGCGCCCTCCGCCGGCTCGATCACCAGCCGGCGGCGCGCCACCTCAGGCGTGGTGCCGCGCAGCACGATGCCCGCGCCACGCCGCGTCAGGGTGGCCTGCTGGTTGGCAGGGACGTCACTGACCAGCCCTTCGTCCGGGTCCACCACGCGCAACGCCGCGCCGCCGCCGATCGTGGCGGTGGCGACATCGACGACGAGGCCGATCCGGATGTCAGGGTCGAGTTGCAACGGCTCCGGTGCCGCCGCCGGTTGATCCGGCGGCATGCAGGAGCCGAGGAAGATCGCGACGGCGACAAGGCGGGCGAGGCGTGTCCGCCGCACCCGCGTCACCCGCGGAAGTTGCCGAACTGGAGTTCCACCGCGAAGTCGGCGCCACGCAGGAAGGCGATCACCGCCTGGAGCTCGTCCTTCGAGGGCGAGGTGACCCGAAGCTCGTCGCCCTGGATGCTCGCCTGCACCTTCTTGAAGCCGGCGTCCTTGATGGCGCGCTGGATCTTCTTCGCTTCCTCGGTCGGGATCCCCTGCGCCAGCGTGAGCACCCGCCGCACCGAACTCCCCGTCGCCGGAATCAGCTCACCGAGATCGAGGTTCTTGACCGGGACGCCACGCTTGATGAGGCGCGAGCGGACGGTGTCCACCAGCGCCTCCATCTTGAATTCGTCGTCGGCCGCCAGGGCGATCGTCGCCTTCTCGCGGTCGAGCTCGATGGTGCAGTGGGTGCCCTTGAAGTCGTATCGCTGGGCGATCTCCTTCACGGCCTGATTCACGGCGTTGTCGACTTCCTGGATCTCGACGCCGGTCGAGATGTCGAATGAGGGGTTGGCAGCCATGGGGGGAGGCTAGAGGATCGGCGGGGAGTTCGCAAGGCGATCGATCATCGATGATCGATCATCGATGATCGATGGTGCTCAACTGAGGAAAGAATCGAGCGCCTGCTGCTCCCCCGCGTGCCGCAACCGGAGCAGCGCCTTCTCCTTGATCTGGCGGACCCGCTCCCGGGTGATCCCCATCATCGCCCCGATTTCCTCGAGCGTCATCGGATCGGGGCCATCGAGGCCGAAGTAGAGCCGGAGGATCTTGGCCTCGCGGTCGCGAAGGCTCTTGAAGACCGTCTCGATCCCCTCGGTGAGCGCGTGCTCCATGGTGGCGGCGTCGGCACTCCGCTCGGCGGCGTCGGGGAGGTAGTCGATCAGCTTGTTGTCCTCGCCCGGGGTCATCGGCGCGTCGAGCGAGATGTGCGCCTGCGAGATCTGCAGCGTCCGCTCCACCTCGGCGATGTCGAGGTCCATCCCCTCCGCGATCTCGCCCGCCGTGGGGTCGCGGCCCAACTCCTGTTGCAGCGCCGACGTCCGGCGGCCGATCCGATGCAGCTCGCCGGCCCGGTTGAGTGGTACCCGCACGATCCGGGACTGCTCGGCCAGCGCCTGGAGGATCGCCTGCCGGATCCACCAGACGGCGTAGGAGATGAACTTGATCCCCTTGCTCTCGTCGAACTTGTGGGCCGCGCGGATGAGGCCGAGGTTCCCCTCGTTGATCAAGTCCGCGAGGGAGACCCCCTGGTTCTGATACTTCTTGGCGACGGAGACGACGAAGCGGAGATTGCTGCGGACGAGGGTGTCGAGCGCTTCCTGATCGCCGCGGCGGATGCGCTGGGCAAGCGCGACCTCGTCCGCCTGAGTGATCAGGGGATACCGACTGATGTCGCGCAGGTACAGGTCCAACGAGCCCTCATCGGACCCGCCGCCCCTGGGCCCGTTGCCAATTCGCAATGGCCGCATGACACGCACCTCGGGCACCGCAGACGTGCAGGGAACTTCGGAGTGGAAATGGGAGTTGGGGGAAGCCTACCCGGACCCCGAACCGGGCGCAAGCGGCAAGGGAATCGATGATCGATCATCGATGATCGATCATCGATTCCCCCGCCCTGCTCATTCGTAGGTATCCATCTGCGCCCGCTGCAACGTCCCCGAAAAGTCGACGTAGCAGACCTTCGTTTCGGAGTAGAACTCGAACACTTCCCAGCCCCCTTCGCGGTGGCCGTTGCCGGTCTGCTTCACGCCGCCGAACGGGAGGTGCGCCTCGGCGCCGATCGTCGGCGCGTTGACGTACGTGATCCCGTTCTGCAGATCCTCGAGGGCGCGGAAGGCGCGGTTGACGTCGCGGGTGTAGATCGACGACGAGAGGCCGTACTTCACCTCGTTGTTCACCTTCACCGCTTCCTCGTACGAGCCGACCTTGATCACGCTCAACACCGGACCGAAGATTTCTTCCATCGCCAGGCGGGACCCTGCCTTGACGTTGGTGAAGACCGTCGGCTTGTAGAAGTAGCCGTTGGCGAGCCGCGGCGAGCGGGGACGGGCGCCACCACAGGCCAGTTCGGCCCCCTGCGCCTTGCCGATCTCGACGTAGCGCTCGACCTTCTCGCGCGCCGCCTCGTGGATGAGCGGCCCGACCTGGCTCTTCGCATGGCGGCCGTCGCCCAGGACCAGCTTCTCCGCGGCCTCGACCAGACGCGCCACGAAGCGGTCATGGACCTTGCGGTGGATGATCAGCCGCGACGTCGCGGTGCAACGCTGCCCCGTGGTGCCGAAGGCGCCCCAGAGGACTCCCTCAAGCGCCAGATCGAGGTCGGCGTCATCCATCACGATCTGGGCATTCTTGCCGCCCATTTCGAGCGAGAGCCGCTTGTGCATCCGGCCGCAGATCTCGCCGATCTTCGAGCCGGTGTCGGTCGACCCCGTGAACGAGATCACCGGGACGTCCGGGTGCTCGACCAGCGCCGCACCGGCCGCGCCACCGCCATGCACCAGCTGGATCACCTGCGGCGGGAGCCCCGCCTCGAGCAGCGCCTCGACCAGCAGGTGCGACGAGTGCGGCACATCCTCGGACGCCTTGAGGATCACGCTGTTTCCGCAGAGGAGCGCGGGGAACATCTTCCAGGTCGGGATCGCCATCGGGAAATTGAATGGCGTGATCAGCCCGGCCACGCCGATCGGGCGGCGGACGCTCATCGCCCACTTCTGGCGCAGCTCCGACGGGACCGTGTGCCCGAAGAGGCGCCGCCCTTCGGTGGCGGCGTAGTACGCGGTGTCGATCCCTTCCTGCACGTCGCCGCCGGTCTCGGCGAGGACCTTGCCCATCTCGCGGGTCATGGCGTCAGCCAGTTCATCCTTGCGGTCCGTCAGGATGTCGCCGAGGCGGCGGAGGACATCGCCACGGAGCGGCGCCGGCGTGCGCGACCACTGCTCGAAGCCGACCTTTGCCGAGGCCACCGCGGCAGCGATGTCGGCCGGACCGGAATCGGGAAAGCGACCGATGACATCGGTGGTGTCAGCCGGGTTGCGATTGGTGATGTAGCGCCCGGTGGTCGGTGCAACCCACTTGCCGGCGATGAAGTTCTTGAAAGTCTTGGCCATAACTCGTCTGGTCAGGAGGGACAGGTCCAGGTGCGCGACTCCGCGGCGTAGCCGGTGCGCGGAAGAATCTCGGCGGCCGCGAAGGCGAGGCCGGCGAGGAACGTCAGGAGGCCGACGGCGTGCGCCAACCCCCGGCGATGGGTCCACGAACTCCGCATCGTCATCAGGCCGCACCCCGCCACGGCGGCCACCCCGATCAGGTAGCCGTAGAGCCAGGTGCCGCACGTCTTGTTGTACGGCCAGTAGTAGAGCGCCACCGCTCCGAGCACACCAAGAATGGCGATCAACCAGACAAAGACCGTGTCGCGCCCACGGGAGGCAGTCGGTGCCGCCGCGCGCGGAGCAGCCGTCGCCGGTGCCGCACTCGCCTGGCGCGCCGGCGGAGAGGCGCCCGGAGCGGCCGGTGGGGCCGGGCGATCCGACGCCATCAACTTGTCGATCTCCGCCATCTCCTTGTCCCAGTCACGCGGTCCGGTCATACGCGCTCCCGCTGCAGGCCGTATTTCTCGATCTTGGTGTAGAGATTGGAGCGCGGCATGCCGAGCGCGCGCGCCGTCTCGGCGACGTTCCAGTAGTGCTCCTGCAATCGAGCTTCGAGGAAGGCACGCTCGGCGGCGTCGCGGAATTCGCCGAAGCTCTTGTCGGCCGCCTCCGCCGCCAGGCGCGTCGGGTCGATCGCCGACTCGACCGGCAGGACCAGGTCGATGTCGTCCTCGGTGACCTCCGCCCCCGTGGCGAGAATCAGCAATCGCTCGACCGCGTTGCGCAGCTCCCGGACATTGCCCGGCCACCGCCGACGCTGCAGCCGACGCAGCGCCCCACCGGTGAACGGCTTTGGTGCCATCCCGGGCCCGCCGCCGAGCACCGCCACGAAGTGGGACACCAGCGCGGGGATGTCCTCGGTCCGTTGGCGCAGCGGCGGAACCTGGATCGGCATCACGTTGAGACGGTGATAGAGGTCCTCGCGAAAGCGACCTTCGCGAATCTCGCCGTCGAGGTCGCGATTGGTCGCCGCGATCACGCGGACATCCACCGGAATCGCCTTCGAATCGCCGACGCGAACGATCACCCCTTCCTGCAATGCGCGGAGAATCTTCGCTTGTGCCGAGAGGGCGAGGTCGCCGATCTCGTCGAGGAAGAGCGTGCCACCATTGGCCGCCTCGAACTTGCCGCGCTGCTCGCCGACCGCGCCGGTGAACGCCCCCTTGGTGTGGCCGAACAACTCACTCTCGACCAACTCGCTGGGGATGGCCGCGCAGTTCACCTCGACGAACGGCCCCTTGGCCCGCGCCGACCCATCATGGATGGCGCGAGCCACCAGCTCCTTGCCGCTGCCATTCTCGCCGGTGATCAGCACGCGGGCATTGGTCGGCGCCACGCGCGCGGCCAGCTCGCGGATCCGCCCCAGCCCTTCGCTGGCGCCGACCATCGCGAACCGGGCATCGGTCGCCCGCGCGAGCCCCTCGCGCAGCCGGGCATTCTCGCCCACGAGCTGCCGATGTTCCATCGCGCGCTGCACCGTCACCAACAGCCGGTCCGCATCAAGCGGCTTCTCGAGAAAGTCGAACGCACCCTGCTTGACGGCCTGCACCGCGGTGGCGATCGTGGCGTGGCCCGAGATCATCACCACGCGTGCCTCGGGATCCTGCTGGCGCAACTGCGCGAGGGTGTCGAGCCCGTCGATCCCCTGCATCTTCACATCGAGAATCACGAGATCGGCGGGCCGGGTGCGATAGCTGCTGAGCGCCTCGCCGCCCGACGACGCGGTGGCGACGTCGTAGCCCTCGTAGCCGAGCACCTGCGCGAGAATGTCGCGGATGGAGCGTTCGTCATCGACCACCAGAATCCGACCGTTCATCGTCCCGCCCCATCCCGATAGATCGCCACGCCCGACGGCCGCACCCGGAAGCCGGTCACGCCGCGCGGCATCAGGATCTCGAGTCGACCATCGCTCGGCCGCCCGGTTGCCTTGGCAATGAGCCGCGCCGTCAGGTCACTCGGCACCGGGAGCCCACGCACCAGCACCTGGTCCATCTTCCACTCCGCCACGCCGGCACGGGCCGGGGTCATCGTCCCCGTGGCGATCACTTCCTCGAACGGCTCGGGGGCCACCGGCAGCATCGAGAGGACGCGCGGCGGCAGTTTGGCGGAATTGACGAGCGTGCGCACGCGGATGGTCCGGTCGCCGAGCTCCACGGAGATCGAGTCGAGCAGTTCGCGCGGCAGGAAGGAGGCGCCGACGGCGATCAGCGAGGCCATTTCATCGGCCGAGAGGATGATCGAATCGCTCTGGCTCTTTAGCAGCGAGTCCACCTTGCCGAGCGCCCGCGCTTCGGCCGTCGGCGACGGGTGCCCGGTGCGCCGCGCCTTGTCGAGTGGGTTGACGACGTCGTTGCCCCAGCGCCGGATCTCGTCGCGATAGAGCCATCCCGCCCCGACGAGGAGCAGGACCAGCACGAGGAGAATGATCCGACCGAGGCAGCGCATGGCGGAAACGTAATTCCGGCCCCCCTCTGCCGCCCTCTGGCCGGGGCGATTAGCCTCCGGGATGGCCGACGGCGATCCCCTCCTGATCTCCCCCGCCCTCGCGATCCCCCGCGAGGAGCTGCTCTTCCGCGCCTCGCGGAGTGGCGGGCCTGGCGGGCAGCACGTCAACACCTCCTCGACCCGCATCGAGGTGGTGTGGAACGTCCTGGAATCGCCGACCCTGACCGACCATCAGCGTGCGGCGCTGCTCCGGCGCCTCGCCACCCGCCTCGACTCCACCGGACAGATCCGCGTCGTCTCCCAGGCGGGCCGCTCGCAGCTCCAGAACCGGGAGACCGCCCTCGAGCGCCTCGCCGAGCTGGTCGCTGCCGCCCTCATCGAGCCGAAGAAGCGCAAGGCCACCAAACCCACCAAGGCCTCCAAGGCGCGGCGCGTCGACGACAAGAAGAAGCGCGGAGATCTCAAGCGCGAGCGGCGGCGGAAGGGGGATGATGGATGATGGATGATGGCCCGAGATTGTCATCCTGAGCGTAGCAGCCTGCAGGGCTGCGCAGTCGAAGGACCTCTCTCCGCGCGATGGGAAAGAGGTCCTTCGACTGCGCTGCGCGGGCTCCGCTCAGGATGACACGGACGGTGGAGCATCCATCATCCATCATCCTTTATCCATCATCCTTTCTGACTTACCGCCCCACCCCCAGATCGTTCCAGTGCAACAGGGCGTTGAAGCCGAGCGAGTAGGTGCCCTGCGTCTGCCAGCGCCAGAACGGGCGGATGGCGAACATCACCAAGTGGCCCTTCCCGATCGAGGCGTCGACCAGCTGGGCGCGATTGGCGAGCAGCTCGCCGTTCTGCAGCGTGCCGGAGAGCAGCATCTGATCGGCCTTCGCCGGGAACGCCAGGACGACGCGCGCAGAGGCCGATGAATCGACCGCGATACCGCTCAAGGCCGCAGCACCACCTGCACCGCCGCGTCCCCCCGGGCCACCAGCCCCACCGCCTGCGCCACGCCCACCTGCCCCGCGGCCCTGTGCCGGGGCATCGGCCGCCGCCTCAGCCTTCGGCGGCAGCGCGCCATAGGAGAGCCCGGTCTTCTCGGGGTCCCAGCCCGAGAGCACCAGCGGGAACGCCATCGGTGTGATCGACCCGCCGCGCCCAGGCGATCCGGCCGGCCCATCGACCAACGCGACGGGCGGCAGGTTGCCGACGTTGAGGATCGGGCTCGAGTTGAAATACACCGGCACCTCGCCGTGCTCATAGCCATAGGTCAGCGGCGACTTCCGGTCCGCGAGCACGCCACGCAGGATGGTGCCACGGGCAAAGAGCGCCGTCCCCTGCTCCACCTTCACGCCCGGCAGGAGGCCGGTGGTCACGAAGAGTGGTGCCGTGCTCCCTTCGGTGATCAGCGTGCCGCCCTCACGGACAAATTCGTAGAGCGCCTTCATCCCGTCGGCACCGAGTCCGCCGCGGATGTCGCTGCTCGAATCGGGATAGCCGAGCGACGGGAACTCCTTCGTCGCACGGTACGGCACCGGCTTGCCGTCGGCGGCCACCGCCTGTCCCACGCCGCTGCCGCCGTGCGGATAGACGATCACGTCGTACTTGGCGCGCAGGTTGCCGGCACGGGCCATCGGCTCACCGAAGTAGTCGTACGGCACACCGTAGTGATCAAACGCCGCGCGAACCCACCCTTCGTCCTGCGTGCGCGTCCACGAGTGGATGTAGCCGATGCGCGGGAGGTCCAGGTCGTGCATCGCGACCTTCGGCATCGCCGGCAGCGCCACCGCGGCGAGGCCGAGCGGCTTGAGCACGGCATCGAGCTGGGCGCGGTTGGCGTTCGGGATCAGGAAGGTGCCAGCCTCGAAGTGCTTCCCACCGGCATCGAAGGCGGCATCGGCCGCGCGCATCGGCACCTTCGCCAGCTTGAAGCGGAAGGAGACCAGCGCGTTGTCACGGCTCGCCGCGATCGCCACCACGTTCCCCTTGCCGGTGATGCCACCCGCCGCGCGGACCTCGGCCGTCACTGGTGCCATCGGTCCCGCGAGCAACGCCACGTCGCCGACCGGGAGGATCGTCATGTTGCGCATCAGCGGGAAGGTCCAGCCGGTGTCGTCGTACGGCGACGGATTCGACACCGCGAAGTTCTGGAGCGAGAAGTACATGTCGGCGATTGTGCGGTACGGCTGGTCACCGCGGACGATCCAGTCACCCGCCTGCACCTGCACGTGCCCGGCCTTGAAGGGCGCGGTCGCCACGTTGAACTCCAGCCCCTGCGTGCGGAGGTCATTGACCGCCTCGGCGGCATTCGCCGCGGCGTGCTGCCCCGCCGGGATCACCCAGCCACTGATCGGCCCCGTCTTGCCGCGCTCCACCGCGCGCTTGTTCTTGAGCCAGTAGTTCTCGAGGAAGAGCCGGCGGTCCTTCGCCATCCGCGACAGCGAGAAGAGCACGCCCGACTGCTGGATGTTCACGTTGGCGCGCGGCCCCCAGTTGATGGTCGGCAGCGGCGGATTGGGCCGGAACCACTCGCGCGACGTCGTGGTGTTGCCGGTGCGCTGGACATAATTGTCCGGGCCGTAGCTCTGCACCTCGTAGAAGCGGCCAATCGCGTTGTGCGTGTGCGCGATGAAGAACATGTAGTTCGGGGTCCAGCCGTCGTAGAAGCCGTAGGTCCACACCCCCGGCACCCCGCGCTTGGTCATCTCCATGACGTCGTTCTTGGCGAGCACCCACCACTCGTCGACGGTGATCGGGTCAACGGCCTCGTTGTACGGCCCGCTCCCGGTCGAGGAGTACAGATAGGTCTGCGCCTCATGCAGATCGTGGAGGACGGTCGGCGTCCACTCGAGGAAGGTCCGAGTGGTGTGCTTCGTCAGCTCGAGGTACTGCCCCATCCCGTCGCGGTTGTTGTCGTGCTGGACGTACTTGCCCCAGTACATGAGTGGCAGGTTGCCGTCGGCGCCGTACTTCTTGTTGTAGTAGTAGGTGTCGACCATCTTCTCGCGCCCGTCGACCTCGATCACCGGCGTGATGAAGGTGATGACGTTGTTGCGGATCTCGCGGATGAACGGCGTGTCCTCGACGACCATCCGGTAGGCCAGCTCCATCAGCATCTCCGGGCCGCCGCGCTCCGGCGAGTGCATCCCCGACGTGATCCAGTAGATCGGCTTGGCAGTGCCGAGGAGTTCCTGCGCGCGCGCCTCGGTGGTGCGGCGCGGGTCGGTCAACTCCTTGAGCATTCCCTTGTAGCGATCGATCTGCGCAAGCGTCGCGCTGTCGGCGATCGCGAGCACCACCATGTCGCGCCCTTCCTCCGTCTTGCCGATGGTCCAGTACTTGGCGCGCGGCGAGGAGGCCGCGATGGCGGCCAGGTAGCGATGGATGTCCTTGGCGTAGGTCAGTTCCCCCGGCGTCCCCACGATCCGACCCAGGAACTTCAGCGGGGTCGGCACCGTGCTCGAGGCGGGGAGGTGGTCGACCAGTTCGGTCGAGATCCGCGCGTCGGTCAGGTACTCCTTGATCTTGGCGGTGTACTCCACGTCGATCGGCTGGGTCGGACCCTGCGCCGAGAGCGGGGCGGCCAGCATCGCGGCCGCCGCAAAGGGGAGCGTGGCCACGCGGCCAGCCGCAAGGAAGAAGCGCGACATCCTGCCTCCGTCATCTGTTTTCGGGGAATGCCGGGGGGTCCGGCAGCCCGAATGAATACGCTCTGACCCGTCGGGACACCAGATGCAGTGGTGGCGGTGAGGACTGAGGAATGAGGAGAGAAGGGTTTTCACGAGCTGTCATCCTGAGCGAAGCGACGGCGCAGCCGACGCGAAGTCGAAGGACCTCCGCGTGCGGGCTCGACCTGGGGTGACCGTTCTCGCGGTCTCCAAGCGGCTCGCCGCGTCGCCCCCTGTACTGCACGCCGGGGGCGCCGCAATCGGCACGCCGACCAGACATAAGGGCTCGCCGCCGCGGATCCCGCTGCGACGGCACCCCAGCGCCGAGCCCGCATCGGGTTCCCCACTAGCCGCCGCGGCCCCAGATTCAAGGCACCTCCTCCCTACCTCCGGACCCCCAATGCGTGCCCTGCTCTCCCTCGTCGTCGCGCTCCTGCTCGCTCCCGCCGCCCTCGCGGCCCAGTCGGCTCGCCCCGACACCGCCGCGCTGCAGCGGCTGCTGGTCGCCGAGGACCACCGCGGCAAGGGAGCGGATGGCATCGCCCCGCTGCTCGCTGCCATCGAGGGTCGGGACACCCTGCTGCGCCGGGTCGCCGCCCGCGGGCTCGGTCGTTTCCAGCGCCCCGAGTTCGGCAAGCGACTCGCCGCGCTGCTCGGCGACCCGGTCCCGGCCATCCGTCGCGAGGCGGCGACCGGGCTGACCCAGAGCCTCAAGCGGGTGCCCCGCCGGCCGCTGGCCGCCGACACCACCGACATCTCGGTGCGCGGCGCGCGGCTCGCGCTGGACGCCGCACTGGCCAAGGAGCAAGACCCCAGCGTCGTCGATGCACTGGCCGCCGCCATCGGCCGCCTCCCGTACGGCGACTCGAGTGAGGCGCGCGCCGCCGAGGCGGCGATCGTGGCACGCATCAACCGCACGGCGACGCGGCAGATGATGCAGGGGCTCTTCAAGCTGGCGCAGGGGCGGCGCGTGGTGGGGCCGATGGCGATGCCGACGATCTTCGCGATCCGTCGCGCCGCCGTGGCTTCGCCCGACCCGACGGCGCGCCGTCTGGCCTTCAGCACGCTGATCCTGGCGCAGGGGCTCGACTCGGTGATCGTCGCCACGGGTCTCATGGATGCGGACGAGCAGGTCCGGCGTCTCGCGCTCTCCGGGATCACGACGTTGCCGGTGGGGCGCCGCGCCGAAGCCATCAGTGCCGGCGTGAAGGACCGCTCGCCGATCGTTCGCGTTGGGGCCATCGTCGCGGCGCGGCTCGCGGCGCGGCCGACCGACTGCACCCCGATCCTCGGCCTCGTCGACGATCGCAACCTCCTGGTGGCGCTCACCGCCATCGACTCGCTCACGTCGCCGTGCGCCGACCGCGCCGCCGTGGTCCCGGTGCTGCTCCACGCCCTGACCACCCCGATCGCGACCACCACCCCCGACCACCGCTGGCACAAGGCGGCCCACGCGCTGATGACGCTCGCCCGTGTCGACAGCGCCGTGGCGCGCCCCCACCTCGACCGCTTCGTCACCAGCGCCATCTGGGGGGAGCGGCTCGCGGCGACGGTGGCCGCCGCTACGATGCGGGACGGCGTGCTGCTCCGCCGCCTCGCCGGCGACCGCGACCACAACGTGCAGGAGGCGGCGCTCACCGGGCTGTCGCGCCTGATGGGCCATGCCGCCGACTCGATCTATATCGCCGCGCTCGCCTCACCGGGATACCAGGTGGTGCTCGCCGCAGCCACCGCACTCAACGGCTCGAAGGACGCGCGCGTGGTGCCCGCAGCCATCGCCGCGCTCGACCGGATCTCGGCCGAGCAGCGCGAGACCTCGCGCGACCCGCGCATCGCGCTGCTCGCCCGTATCGGCGAGCTCGGCAGCGATGCAAACTCAACCGTCGTGCTCCGCTACGTGGCCGATTTCGACAGCACGGTCGCCGTCGCAGCGGCCAGCATTCTTGCCCGCTGGCCCGGGCGAACCTTTGCTGCAGCGACACAGCCGCTCCCGATCCGCACCGAGCCGCTGGCGAAGTTGCTGCTGCAGGGCGAGGCACGCCTGATCGTGACGATGGCGCCGTCGAGCGGCGGCGGCTCGTTCACGATCCGTCTCTTTGCGGGCGAGGCGCCGGCCACCACGGCACGGCTCCTCCGCCTGGCACGCGAAGGCTTCTACAACGGCCACGTCTTCCAGCGGGTCGAGGCCAACTTCGTGACCCAGGGAGGCGGTGGCGATGCGTCGGAATACGTTGGCGACGGCCCCTTCATGCGCGACGAGGTCGCGCTCCGTTCCCAGTTCCGCGGCACGATCGGCATCTCGGCGCGCGGCCGCGATACCGGCGACGCCCAGCTCTACCTCAACCTCGCCGACAACCCCAACCTCGACCACGAGTACACCACCGCCGGTGAGATCATCAGCGGGCTCGATGTCGCCGAGGGGATCCTCGCGGGCGATGTGATCGCGCGGGTGGAGGTCGATGAGGTTGGTGCCCCGATGCGCGGCCTCGCGCCGCCGGATGACGACGAGGACGAGGACGACCGCGTCCGTGACGCGACGATGGCGATGCCGCAGGGCGCCGACGGTGTCGAGCAGACAGCGTATGGCACTGGCCCGGCAGCGCGGATGATCGCCTCGTTCGATGGGCTCGGCGTCGGCTTCAACGGCCCTTCGGGGACCGCCACGCTGCGCAATCCGTCCGACAATTCGCTCGGCGTCGGCCCTGATCACATCGTGCAGATCGTGAACTCGCGGATGGCGGTCTTCACGAAGGCCGGCGCGAAGCATCCGGAGACCGGGCGCGTCCTCTACGGGCCGGTCGAGACGCGCACCGTGTGGCGCGGCTTCGGCGGACTCTGTGAGCAGCGCAACAGCGGCGACGCGGTGGTCCGCTACGACCAGCTCGCTGACCGGTGGCTGGTGATCTCCCCGATCTTCTCGCGCGGCCCGCGGCGGCCCGATGACGAGGCCCCACCGGCTCCGGGCGTCGCGAAGCGCAGCGTGATCGGCCGTTCGGGGCAGCCCGGGAAGGCGGAGGCACTCTACTCGCCGCCCCCGCCGACACCCGCGCCGGTGGCGACCCCAGGTGCCGCACGCCCGGTGGCACCGCGTGACAGCGGCGCCTACGCGATGTGCTATGCGGTCAGCACCAGCAACGATCCGATGGGCACCTACTATCGCTACGAGTTCGTGCGGCCGCTCTTCCCCGACTATCCGCGCCCGGCAGTCTGGCCCGACGGCTACTACCTGCCAACCTCAACGGGTGACGACGTGATCGAGAAGCACACCTGCGTTGCTGATCGGACGCGGATGCTGCGCGGCGAGCCGGCGACGGAGCAGTGCGTGGTCGTCCCCGGGGTGAACTTCCTCAACAACGTCGACCTCGACGGCACACAACTGCCACCGGCAGGAGCACCAAACCTCGTGCTCGCGGCGGGCGGCACGCAGCTCAAGGGCGTCCTGCAGGATGACGGCATCTACGCCTGGCAGTTCCACGTCGACTGGGACGACCCGAGCAAGACGCGGCTCGACGGCCCGACGAAGATCGCTGTTGCGCCCTATGCCTATCTCTGCGGCGGCCAGCTCACCAACTGCGTGCCGCAGCCGGGCGTCGACCGTCGGCTCGACGCGCAGGGCGACAAGCTGATGGCGCGTGTCGTCTACCGGCGGATCGGCAACGTGGAGTCGGTCGTCGCCACGCACTCTGTCAACACGGCGGCCGGCGCGGGCGGCGTGCGCTGGTATGAATTCCGGCTGGGCAAGGACCGCGCGCCAACGCTCTATCAGCAGGGGACCTACGCGCCCGACGCGACCTACCGCTGGCTGCCGTCGCCCGCGATCGACAAGTTCGGCAACATCGGCATCGGCTACTCGGCCGGCAGCGCCACGCAGTTCCCCGAGCAGCGCTTTGCGGGTCGCCGCCGCTCCGACCCGCTCGGCGTCCTCACCCTCCGCGAGGCCACCATGGTCCGCGGCGAGGGGTCACAGACCAACACCCTCCGTTGGGAGGACTATTCCCAGACCGCCGTCGACCCAGTCGACGACTGCACCATCTGGTATGTCGGCGACTACTACCGGCCAGGTGCGGCGAGCTACTCGAGCAGGATCGGTGCATTCCGAATGCCTGGATGCCGGTAGACAGCGAACAGCGAACGGCGACCAGCGAACGGGGTGACACTCTAGCTTTGTCATCCTGAGCGGAGCGCCGGCGTAGCCGGCGCGGAGTCGAAGGACCTGCGTGACCGCGACTGCGCCGGCCCTCCAACTCTCGCCTCATCGCGGCAACACCGTCCGCCGCACGGTAGGCCCCGCGGAGTCCGGATAATTGCTCACCGTGTACAGCACGTTGTTTGCCCGATCGAGATCCAACCCGCCGATCGAGTGGTCCAGGTGGTGCACGCGCAGCAGCTTCCCCGACCAATCGAAGACATGGATGAAGGTGTTGGCGGGCGGCGGCGCCTTGCGGACCTTCCCGCGTACGTGCCCGCGAAAGCTCGCGTAGATCACGGCGTCGGTCGCTACACAGTCAGGGTACGCATAGCGCGTCCCTGCGGTGCCGCTCTTGAACATCATCAGGATCTTGCCCAACAAGGGCAGATGGGGGCGGAAGCGATAGGGCACGGATGCCTCGACGACCGCTTTGCTGGCGCGTGACCGGATCTCCAACCGCCCCGTGTACGAGAACGGGAGTGCCACGTGCTGCCCATCGGGGCTGCCGCACAAGTTGAACATGTACGCCCCCCACCGCTCGCTCTTCCGAATTCGATCGTCCGCGATGCTGACGGTGCCGATTGTGCCGTGCCGAGTGCCGAGCGAATCGAACAGCAGCAGGGGGGCGTCGCCCTCCGGCGTGTAGCTGCGCACCAGCCATTCATTGGCGGAAAGCCGGATCCCGTTGGGCCGGAATCCAGTGTCCTCGATCCGGAAGGTGCGCCGGAGCCAGTCCGCGCGCTTCTCCACGATGGCCGGGATGTTCACGACCACGGCGTGGCGCTGAAGCTGTGGCGCGAGCCAGAGATCGGTCATCGTGGTCGAGGCTCCCGGCACAAATTGAGGAGCGAGGGTGAACTCGCCCGGGCCGCTCCCCTGCCGCCCCGCCGAGGTGAGCAGTGCCCCGGACGCCCGGTCGAGGATGTGCAGGAACGGGGCGTCGTAGGACTCGCCCGCCACGAGGTAGTCGCCGACCACCGCGATCGACGTCAGCACACCGAACGAGTCCGACGCGCTCAGGACGGTGCTCGGCAGGGTGTCGACCGGCACGCCGAGGCCGCGGTGATCAAGAACGATCTCCGGCGCCTTGCGGTCGTTGACCTTTTCCGGCGATCCGACGGTGGGGTCGATGCTGCAGGCGCAGAGCATGATGCAGCAGGCGAGGGACGTGCGGAGGGGCATGCGCGGCTCCGAAAGGGAGAGGGCAACGTCTCAAGCTACGCGATCGTCATCGCCCTGCAATGATCCCGCCGCCACCCCGTCATCTGGGGGGCGGCGCTTTGTCATCCGCGCCCCACACCAGCGACAACTCCAGGCGCGATGTTCATCTCCGAGGCACTGGGTCCCACCCCTGCACGGAGGTTTCCGATGTTCGGCACCCTGATCGAATCAAAACCGGCCACCGAGCGTTCGCTCGGCCAGACCCTCTTCTCGCTCACCGTCCACGGCGCGCTGCTCGTCGGCGCGGTCCATGCCACGCAGGGTGCGGCCGCCGAGGTGCGCGTGCGGTTGGTCGACAGCACGGCGGTGTACATCCGGCCGGTGGATCCCCCCGAGGTGGTGCATGCGGCGCCCGCAGCGACATCGCCGAGCCCGCTCCCGGCGGAACCGACGTTCGAGACGGTCACGGCACCCATCGACATCCCGATCGGCATTCCGCCAATCGATCTGGGCCAATCGTTCGATCCCTCGCGATTCACGGGGGTTGGCAGGGAGGGTCCGGTGCAGCCGCCCGTGGGCATTGGTGCCGCTGGCGACCCGGGGTCGATCGGCTCGGGCCAATTCTCCTCGCTCGAGGTGGATGTCCCGGTGCGCTACATCGGCGGGGGCGAGCCGGTCTACCCGCCCGCGCTGCGGAAGTCGGGCGTCGCCGGCGAGGTGACGCTGCAGTTCGTGGTGAACGCCGATGGGAAGGTCGAGCCGGCGTCGGTGCGGGTCATCAGCAGCACGCTCTATGGCTTCGAGGCCGCCGCGCGCGAGGCGATCCTGCGCGCGCGCTTCGAGCCCGCGACGATCCGCGGGAAGGCGGTGCGGCAGCTGGTGCAGCAGCGGGTCAGGTTTGAGGTGCGGTAGTCCACACCGGAGGGCGTGCTGCTCCTAGCTCTGCCGCACCCGCCGCACCGAGACGAGCGCGCCCTTGGCGAAGGTGGCGTCGTATTCGACGAAGCCCATCCGCTCACCAAAGGGCCACTTGATGGCGATGGTCAGAACGGCAGAGTCCGCAGACCTCTTAGCCCGCACCGCCATGACGACGGCCGTCCCGTAGGGCAGCGTACACCGCGGCTTGACCGTCCCGACGCAGACCTTCACGTCGTTGAACGCCTTCTCTTCTGCCCCGGCACGGGCCCGCTTCACGAAGTCGGCCGACGTCGAGTCGGTCGCCCCGATGCTCCGGGCCACGCTCTCGAAGGAGGCTCGATCGATCACGACGCGCGTCGCCTGTCCCACCGTCTGCTTGGCCCACACTGCCCCGGCGTCGAGCACGGCGACCGTCGCCGCGCGGAAGTCGACGGTCGTGGTGTCGTGGGGAGCGGGGGAGCGAGCGGGGGCTACCAGTAGAGCGAGGGCGATGAGATGCATCATGGAAACTCCAGGGTGGCATGATCCCAAATCACATGAATCCGTGAGATTGTTTTCTTCCCGGCATCATCGTCGGGCTGTCCCCCCGCGAGTACCCAGGGACGAGACCCGAATCACACGGAGCAGTCGTGCATCTTCTTGAGCGCACACGGGCAGGGGCTCCTTCAACCAGTCATAGTCGCCACTCGGTGCGACACCGAGGACGCGGCAGAGGACCTCCTCGGGATACTGCCGCCGGTGAGCCTTGCGGATTGGCGGGATCGGGCCAACCTCCGGCATGTCGCCGGTCATCTATTGCTTGCTGGCAGGGCGAGTCGGGCCACTCGGGGTAAACTTCACCCTGACGACGGTTTGAGTGTCGTACTCATCTCGCGCCACGCCGATTCCTACTGCACCACGAACCGCGAATTGGTACAGAGTGACGTTCGCTGGCCACGTGTAAGTCCCCAGCAAGCGCCCGCCTGAAGCGTAAACATCCGCCATGTTTGGTTGTCCTTGGGGGACCGCCAATTGGACCCACGCGCGTCCTTCAAGGTCAAATCCGAGAAGCCCCACTGGCGGTTTGTATCGAGGGACCTTCATCCTCAAAGCGGATCGTGAGACGCGAAGCTCGATTGCACGGCTGGCGAGCTTGTTCTCTGCCTCCTTCCGCTCTTCCTCGGAGGCGGGGACACCCGTGACATTCCGGCGAAGTGTGCGCACCTTCGTGCCGGCCGAAGAATACCAAGTTACATCGTATGCGTCTGTGTGCCCGACCAGAAAGTCACCGTTTCGGGAGAAGGCATTGAGTCCATATCCGCTAAACGGCTCAAGAATTTCGATCTCGGCCGTACCCCAGGGGACTCTGTCACCTGGCAGAGATCTCGGACAAGCGACTCCCTGTCCTCCCCACGGAGGAACTGCGCTGAGTCGCCGTCCCTGCTGGGCCCTGCAACGTGTCGCCCTGGCGTCCCGGCTGAGGCGACAGTGGAACCCCTGGGGGATGGCATCCGGATTACCGCACTGTGTCGGGGCGGCGGGCAACCGATGCAGTCCGGGTGCGCCAGTCGGATCCAGCCGTGGTCGACCGTCATGCAGCAGGGCCGAGTCCCCGGCCCCCTGCCCTTGTTCGGAGGAACCCCTTGGTCCGGTATGTTCGGATCGATCCGGTAGAGGCTCGCCGCCCCCTGAGCCGATCAGGACAGTCCGGTCCGGTACCAAACAGGTAGTCCTCCCCCGGTTACCCAGCCCAGGCTGCCCGACCAGCAGGCTCGCCTGCGCTCATTGTGCGACTCCAGCCGGTTTTGACGGCGTTCCGGTTTTCGTCGGGCGCCCGATTGGCGTGTCGGCCGTGCAGCTCCGTGGGCCTCAGGCGACGCTGCCGAGGCCTTCCGACCCCCCTGGCGCCCGGCCCGGGGCCCTGATGGTGTCTCGATGTGGACGCACGGCTCCTCGCTTCGCCGCACCTGGCGCAGCGTTGGCATGTTCCCAGATCGATGCGTCGTTCAGATTGCCAGGTGCCCGGCATCATCGTCGGGCTGTCCCCCCGGTGGTACCCAGCGACGAGACTCGAACCACAAATCCCCCAGGCTCCTCTGCGACACTGTAGAGCGTGTTGTTGTCCTGCGTCACTGCCAATCCGCTGGCCGCATGATCGAGCACGACAACCCGATGGAGGTTTCCGGCAAAGTCGAACACGTGCACTTCAGACCTCGGGGAGGCGTTCTTTGGCTCACCCCGAAGCCGACCGCTGTACAGCGCATAGAAGCGGTCCGCGGTGACGGAGCAGTCGCTGTACGCTCGGCGAGCCATGGGGCGGCTCGCTCCAAACGTGATCAGCTTCGGGTTGATCGTGTCCGGAGAGACGAACGGGAGCCAGCGGAATGGCACGGCCAGACCCTCGACGTGGTCCGACTCCGTGGAGATCCAATCAATTCGCCCAGCGTAGCGATAGACCAAGTAGAGTCCCTTGGCCTCTCCCCGCATGCAGGCGCGATGCGAGTAGGCGCCTGGCACAAATTCCGGCGACAGCCGCAGGTCGCCAACATCGATCGGGACGGACTTGACCACCGCCCCAGTCTGCCCCGAAAGGTGCATCAACCGCATCCCGTCACGCGGGTCATCGGAGGTCGCGAAGAACCGGCCCTCAGCGTCTGGGCCGTCGATACTCTGCACCATCAGTGCTGGCAGATTCACGATCCGCGTCCCGGCGGAGGGATCGGCGCGAACGAGCGAGCCCACCGGATAACCGGTGAGCCGGCGACGAGGGCCGTCGAGGAGCCACATCGTGTCGCGCAGCAGGCCCGCGCGAAGCAGGGACGGCCCATTGGAGAATTCACCTGGGCCCTCTCCCGCCGCACCGAACGATTTGAGATGTTGACCGGTACCGCGATCGAGCAGGTGGATGTGTGGTGGATCAAGATCCGTCACGACGACAAGATCTCCAACCAGGCCGATCATCCACGGCCGGTCGATGACCTCAGCCGAGCCGAGGGCGCGGCTGACGAGACTGTCAGCGGCGGGGACACTCGTGCGTGCATCGAGCACCGTGGCTGAGACTTCGATCCCGGCAGCTCGTTCCGCCGGAGCAGGAGCGCAGCTCCACAGGCTGAGCGCACCCGCTACCCCCAGGACGTACTTCATGGACTCGGGTGCGCTGCTCAATCTCGGCCTACCTGTTGGAGGGTCGGGGAGGCGTGGCTCCGCAAGCTACATCGCCGAGGCGAGTGTCGGGTCGCCAACCCGCCACCGCGAGCTGCGCCGACCCGCCTAGCCCACCGCCATCCCAAACAGTCTCCCATCCCACCGCACCGAGAACGCCACCCCGGTCCGGATGCGCGTGAACGCGGCATGCAGCGGATTGATGAGGAGGTTCCACTCGACCGGCTGCCCAGGGAGCGACGGCACGCGCAACAGCGGCGTGGCCCCGCCCTGCAACCACGCATCCCCAACCGCGACCGCAACGGCCGAGTCCGGTGCATCCCAGCCTGGATGCTCGGCCGGAACGAACGTCGCGACGAGGAGCTCGTCGGGGATCTCGATCACGGCGCCGTGATGCCCCGGCGGGACGAGTAGTCGCCCGACGTGCACCAGTTGCTCGAGGATGGTGGTGGCGTAGTGCTCGGAGGTGTAAATGACGGGCCGCCCGGGGGAGTTCCAGCGGGCGCCACTCATGGCGGCGCCGGTGCCGTCGAGGACGGGATAGCGCGCAGAGCAGATGCGGTACGCCAGTGGCACGCGCGACTCAGGCCGGCAGGCCGTGCTCGATCGACCAGAGCAGTCGCTCCACCTGACGCGCCCCGATCTCCGACTCCGCGGCCTCCAACGGCGTCCGCGATTCCAGCTGGGGGTGCGGCGCCCCGAGGAACTGCTGGGCGAGCGCGGCCGACCCCCAGACAAACTCCGCCAATCCCGACAACCCCGCCAGCCGCGCCAGCCGCTCGCTCTCCGCGCGCGAGAGCCGCCCCGCCACCTCACGCCGCTCAAGCGTGCTGCGGGAGCCGATGAAGCGGCGCACCTGAGGTTGCAGCGGTAGGCCGAAGTGCTTCTCCACCCGCCGCATGCTGGCATACGGCAGCCCGGCACGCACCACGCGGTCGAGCTCCGCCACGGTGTGGGGTCGGGGCCGGAGGCCGAGCAGGGCACCCACCTGCTCGACGGTCGGGGCAACGGCAGCGGTCACGGGGTCCTCGGGGGGCTGTTCATTTGAGCAATATACCTGCTCAATTGGTCAGGTCGCCACCCCGCCGCGGGCGGAGGACTGATCCTGCCCCTCAGAACCCAATCCGGTTCTGGCGCCCTCCGTCCCCCGGCGACATCAACTGCCGGATGGCATCGAACACGGCGCGAAACTGGCCGTCATACTTCTGCTCCAGGTCGACCAACTTGCGCGCGAGATCGGCATGCGTCGACAACAGCGCCCTGAGGCGCACGAAGGCCCGCATGATCTCGATGTTGACGCTGACCGATTGGGGACTCCTCAGGACCGAGGAGAGCATGGCCACTCCTTGTTCGGTGAACGCATACGGCAGGTACTTTCTATGGCCGCCACGCCCCGCTGCGATTAAGGTCACATTTTGTGACCTTAGAGCGACACTCTCCTCGAGAGAGAGGCGGAACATGAAATCAGGGGGGAACCGCCCAGCATTGCGCTGTACCGCCTGGTTGAGCGCTTTCACCGCGACACCATAGAGTTCCGCAAGGTCAGAATCCATCATCACCCGCTGGCCTCGAATCAGGTGGATCCGGTCCTCGAGGGAGATGACAGGGTGCGGCGGCGGCAGCTTGTCGTCGCTTCCCATTGCCTACTCCCGCCCCCGATCCAGCACCCGGTACTGGATCGCCTCCGCCACCTGCGCCGCCGTGACCTGGTCGCTCCCCGCCAGGTCGGCCAGCGTTCGCGCGAGCTTGAGGACCCGGTGATAGGCGCGCGCCGAGAGGCCCAGGCGCTCGATCGCGCTCTTCATGACCGCCTCGGTGGCGGCGTCGAGCGGGACATGCCGCGCCAGTTCACGTGGCCCCATGTGCGCGTTCGCAAACACACCTCGGCTCCGCTTGAATCGCTCCCGCTGCCGCGCCCTGGCCTCTTCCACCCGCGCACGGATGGTGGCGCTCGATTCGGCACCACCGCGCGACGTCAGATCGCCATACGCCACCGGCGGCACACTGAGGTGAATGTCCATCCGATCGAGCAGCGGCCCCGATATCCGTGAGAGATACTTCTGCACCGTGAGTGGCGGGCAGAGACACTGCCGCACGGGGTCGCCGGCATAGCCACATGGGCAGGGATTCATCGCCGCGACAAAGAGGAAGCGCGCCGGATAGCCGAGCGTCATCGCCGCGCGCGAGATGGTGACGTGCCCATCCTCCAGCGGCTGCCGCAGCACCTCGAGCACATTGCTCGGCAGCTCGGCGACCTCATCCAGAAACAACACGCCGTGATGCGCCAGCGACACCTCGCCCGGACGCGGGATCGAGCCACCACCAATGAGCCCCGCATACGACACGGTGTGATGCGGTGCCCGGAACGGCCGCTGCGTCAGCAACGCCTCGCCCAGCGGCAGCAGCCCCGCCACCGAATGGATCCGCGTGACGTCGAGCGCCTCTGCCAACGTGAGCGACGGCAGGATGCTCGGCAGCCGGCGAGCGAGCATCGTCTTCCCCGCCCCAGGCGGTCCGATCATCAGAATGTTGTGCGCCCCCGCCGCCGCCACCTCCAGTGCCCGCTTCGCCGCGCCTTGGGCCTTCACATCGGCGAAATCCACATCGGGAAACGCCGCACCTGCCATCAACGCGGTCGCGTCGGTGCGGACCGGCTCCAGAGTGATCTCGCCACCGAGGTGCCGGCACACTTCCGTGAGGGTTGCCGCGCCGCGCACCGTCACCCCCTCCACCACCGCGGCCTCGGCGACATTCGCCGCGGGGAGGATCAGCTCGGTGCACCCCATCGCGTTGGCGGCGAGCGCGATTGGCAGCGCGCCACGAATCGGGCGCAGGTCGCCCTCTAGACCGAGCTCACCGAGGAAGAGCGTCCCGGCGAGGCGGTCCTCCACGATCTGACCGCTCGCCGCGAGGATCCCCACCGCGATCGGCAGGTCGAGCGCGCTGCCGCGCTTCTGCACGTCGGCGGGGGCGAGGTTGACGGTGATGCGGCGGAGCGGCAGCTGATAGCCGGCGTTGCCGAGCGCGGCGGCGACCCGTTCGCGTCCTTCCTTGACGGCGCCGAGCGGGAGGCCCACGGTGGTGAACGACGGCAGGCCGTTGGTGATGTCGACTTCGACGTCGATGGCGAGGGCGTCGACGCCGAGGACGGTGGCGGATCGGATGCGAGCGAGCAGGAGTGCCTCGGGGCAGGAGATGCCGGAGTGTCGCCTGCACCGCCGACATGCCCCCACCGCCTCGCCGCATGGTGGTGCGGCATTCCGCGGCAACGGTTAGCGAACGGTCAGGCGGCCCTGCCGCCCTGACACCAGACGCTGACCAGCCCCGTACCGAAGTCCACGGGTCCCCCTGACCCACCCTCTCGCCATCGGACACGCCCCGCATGCATCCCCCGCGAGCCCTCCTCGCCGCCGTCCTGCTCTCCGCCACCGCCAGCGCTGCCTCGGCCCAGACCACCGCGATGTTTCGCGGCGACGCGGCGCACTCGGGCAACTGACCCCGCCCCGGGTACCGCTTTCGGCGGACTCCGCTGGCGCTTCCAGACCGATGGCCCCGTCCGATCGTCGCCCGCCGTGACCGCAACCACCGTCTTCATCGGCAGCAACGACGGCCACCTCTACGCCATCGACCGGCAGAGCGGCACGCTGCGGTGGAAGACCGCGGCACTCGGCCAGCTCTCGGCCTCGCCGGCCGTGGCGGGCGGCGGCGTCGTCATCAGCACGCCAACCGACACGCGGGCATTCGATGTGCGCAGCGGCGCGCAGCGCTGGCGCGTCCCGCACGGACCAACCCTTCCCTTCCCCTGGGGCCACGAAAGCGGCGATCGCTACGTCGGCTCACCGGTCATCAGCAACGACGTGGTGGTGGTGGGCGGCGGCGATGGCGTGGTCCGCGCCCTGACCCTCGCCACCGGTGCCGTGCGCTGGAGCACGCCGCTCAACACCCGCCTCCGCTCCACCCCCGCGATCGCCGATGGTCGCATCGTGGTGGGTGGCGTCGACGGCTCGCTCTACGCGCTCGCCCTCACGACCGGCACCACGCTTTGGCGCTTCCGCACCGTCGGCGACACGCTGCACTCCGAAAACTTCGGCTTCGATCGCCGCACCGTGCAGTCGTCGCCCGCGATTCAGGACGGACTCGTCGTCGTCGGGGCGCGCGACGGCTTCGGCTACGCCGTCTCGCTGCGCGATGGTGTCGAGCGGTGGCGCGTCGATCATCAGGTCTCGTGGATCAACGCCTCCGCGGCGCTCGCCGACGGAATGGCGATCTGGGGTTCCTCCGATGGCCACTTTGTGCAGGCCGTCGAGCTCGCGACGGGCAAGAAGCGCTGGCGCGCACCGAGCGAGAACATCGTCTGGGGGTCGGCGGCGGTGGCGGGCGGGATGGTCTTCGTCGGCGAGGGCTCGGGGCTGCTCCACGCGCTCGACCTGAAGAGCGGAGCCGAACGCTGGCGCTGGCGTGCGGGGGGCGGGCTCTTCTCGTCGCCCGTGGTGGCCGACAGCACGCTCTACCTCGGCGGCGACGATGGCGGCGTCTACGCGGTGGCGCTCACGGCGGGCCCAACGCTACAGCGCGCGGTCTTCTGGGATTCCTCGCTGGTGGCGTCGACCTTCTTCCGTGGTCACGAAGCGGTACGCAACTGGCTGCGCGATCACGGCTACACGACGCTCGATGCCGATGGCCTCACCAAGTGGCTGGACGCGCAGGCGAGCGGTGCGCCGAGCGTGGTGGTCTTCGCGATGGATGCGCTGCCTGCTGGTGCCGCACCTGCCCTGAGGCGCTACCTCGACCAGGGTGGCAAGGTCGTTTGGTTGGGCGTGCCACCCGCACTCTGGCCACGCATGGCCGATGGCGGACTCGACCTCAAGGACGTCGACCGCGGCGCGGCGACTCGCCTCCTCGGGGTGAGCTTCGCGCAGGGCAACTTCGACCCGCATGGCGCGACGACCACCGCAGCGGGCGCACGTTGGGGGCTGACGCGCTGGCACGTCAGCAACTGGGGCGCCGATCCGGCGAGCGTGACGGAAGTGCTGGCGACGGACGACGAAGGACTGGCCGCGTCGTGGGTGCGCCGATTCGGCGGGCGGCCGGGGAGTGGCTTCGTGCGGTTGTTCGGAGTGGATTGGGGCGGGGTGAGCGGCGTGGCGCCGAGCGCGCTCGCGGTGCAGGTCGCGGCGGAGTACTTCCCTCGGTGAGGTCTCCTACGACAGCGTGATCCCGAACGCCGCCAATCGCTTCTCGATCTCGGCGAGGATCTCGAGTTCACGCGCCATCCGTTCCTCGGGCGTGATCGTCGTGATCGGCTCGAGCCCTTCGTCGGTCCAGAGGAGGATGCGGTCGGCCTCGAAGAAGAACGCGGCGGTCGGCTGCTGTACCGCGCGCACCTCGCCGTTGACGAACCAGTACTCCGACTCCAGTGTCATCGCGCCGGCTTCGTTCGGCTCCGTGACAAGAAGCTTGCGGGGCGTGCCATCACGCAACCAGATGCTGACCGTGCGCGCTTCCTGCCCCGGCTCGGCGGGCAGCACCGAATCGCGCCGCTCCATCGAATCGAGCGCGGCGTCGATCTCCACCATCGTCAGTTTGAGCAACGAGAGCACCGCCGCCGTGTCGCCTTCGGCAATCATCGCCGAGGAGGCCGGCGGCGGGCCCTGAAATGCAGACTCCCCGTCTGGCGGGGTGGCGTCCTTGACGCCACCACACCCGACGAGGAGCAATCCTGCGAGGAGCAGGGGGCGGATTAGAAGCCGCCCGGTCCGCGCCCGCCGCCACCCATCCGGGCCGCCTGCGCAGCCTGCACGGAGTCGAACTTCTTGACCTGGTCGCCGGCAAGCAACGCCTTGAAGTCGGCGTTGAACTTGGTGCGGGCATCGGTCGACTTCTTCATCGAGTCCGCGTTGACCTCGGCCTGCGCCTGACGCTGCGCCATCATGTACGCCTGGAGCGGGGCGACCTGCGCCTGATACGCCTTGAGGAGCGCGTCGGCCTTGGTGACCTGCTCGGGAGTCAACGTGTAGAGGGCGGTCATCGCCTCGATGTTCATCCCACGGCCGCCACCCATCCCGCGGCCGCCACCCGGGGCCCCACCACCACCACCCTGCGCGGCCAACGGGGCCGCTGCCATGACCAACATTGCCACCAGCGCGAGACGGGACTTCATAGTGTGTCACTCCGGATGATCGGTACGCCCCTGGGACGGCCCGGGAATCGGGGTCCATGGGTTCAACGGGGTTATACGCCCCCCACCCCCCCAACGGTTGAGGCGACCTGAGCACCCCCGGCCCGCAAGAAGCGGATCGTGAAGCGGGCCCCGCTCCCCGCCCCCCCGTCGACGGCCACCGTCCCGCCCCACCCCTCGACCAGCCGGCGGACGATCGCCAGGCCCAGCCCGGTCCCGCTGGTCGTGGTCGAGAAGGTCGGGTCGAAGATCCGCCCGACCTGGTCGGCGGGAATCCCGGGGCCGTTGTCGGCCGCGGTCAGCACCCCGGCACCCACCAGGAGCCGGATCTGGGTGGCCCCCGCCCCGCGGGCGTTGTCGACCAGATTGAGGAGCACCTGCGACAATTCCTCCCGCCGCGCGGCGACCAGCCCTCCCGCGCCAGGCTCGATCTCCACCTCGACCGTGGTGCCATCTCCGCCCAGCGAAAAGAGCGACGCCATCTCGCGGGCCGCGTCGACCAGGTCAATGGCCTCGAGCGGTGTGGCCACTTCGGGCGGTGCCCCATACCGGGCAAACGAGCGGGCGATCCGATCGAGGCGGTCGATCTCGCCGAGCAGCCGCTCGGCGGTCTGGTCAACGAGCTCCGGCAACCCCGCGCCGCCGTCGGCCCGTACCCGCCGCAGATGCTGCAACCCCAACCGCATCGGCGTCAGCGGATTCTTGATCTCGTGCGCTACCTGCCGCGCCATCTCACCCCATGCCACGATGCGCGCCGCGCGCGACGCCGCCGTGATGTCAGTGAGCGCCAGCACCAGGCCGCCATCGGCGAGCGGTGCCAACGTGACGGCAAACTGCTGCTCGCCGATCTCCAGCTCACGACTCTCCGCGTCCCGCGTCGTGGGGCCGAGCAGCCGCCGCACACCGGCGACCACCGGCGCCCAGTTGGCGGGCAGTTGCTCAAGCAATGGTGCACCCGTCACCACGGCACGCCCCAGCAATTCGGTGGCGCGCGGGTTGGCGTGAATCACCAGGCCATCGGCATCGACACCGATCACACCGGTCGCGACGGTGCTGAGGATGGCTGCCGTGCGCGCGCGCCCCGCTTCGAGTTCCGTCTCACTCTCCTGGAGGTCATCCTGCATCTGCGCAATCGCGCCGAACACGGGACCGAACTCGGCCGGAATGTCGCGCGCCGGCGGCAGCGCTTCGCGACGGCCGATGGCGAGCGCGGTGCGTCGCAAGAGCTCGATCGGCTGCCCGAGCGCGCGCGCCACCAGGCCGGCGACGAGCACGGCCGCGAGTCCGCCGCCGAGTGACACCAACAGGAGGAGCAGCAGCAGGTCGACCTGTTCCTGGGCCAGGTCGGCTTCGCTGCCAGGCAGCGCACCGGCGATCAGCGTTTCGGGGTTCGACGCCTGCTCGACGCCGAGTCGCAGCCCCACGCCGGGGAGAGCGACCGGCACGGCGCGCACGTCAGTCCCCGGCGCGGGCCGCACTGCGGGGTCGAGTGCGGGCGCCATCAGCCCGAGATCGGTCAGCAGCGGCAGGGATGCGGCGACGAGCCGCCCGCGGCGATAGATGCCGAGCTCGGTGTCTTCGCGATCAGCCAGTCGTCGCAACGCCTCGAGGTCGGGTGCGGGGGCATCCGCAATGGCAAGGCCCCCGGCGACGGCGACGTCGCGGAGCGTGCGCGTCACTTCATCGGCGCGTTGGCGCGTCGCATCGCCTCGGAGGCGGAGGACCGACCAGAGCGTGAAGAGCAACGCCGGCACAATGAAGAAGGCGGCGAGCGCCGTCGCCACGGTACGGCGATACGATCGCTGGAAGACGGGCTGCGGGCGCCAGACCGAGGCAGTCAGCAGCCACTGCACCAATTGCCAGATGCCGAGGACGAGGAAGAGATCGAGCAACACGACTAGGGCCGCGCGCACCGCGAAGGGGCGCTGCCGCGACATCTCGAGTTCCACGCGCACCGCTTGCGTCCGATCCCCGATGACGACCGCGCGGACCGCCGCGACCTTGCGTCCGATCCGGGTAAAGGAAGAGTCCCGACCCGGTGACCCGACGCCACTCACCAAGCTCATCCGATACGGTGGATCGAGCGGCGCACGCCAGCCGATCAACCGCCCGAATCGTGTGGGCACCACGAGGCGAGAGCGCGGTCCGATGGTGACCGTGGCAATGGTGTCGGCGGCCAGTGGCAGGACGAGCACCTCGTGACGGCCGGCACCGCGCAGCATCGTCACGTGTCGAGGCGTCGTGCCGCCGACGCGGACCAACGAGTCGAGGTCTGCCCACACCACATCGAGCGCATCGAGGGCGACCTGGTCGCGTGGCGGGAGGCCGTCGCTATCCCACAGGGCAAGGTGCGTCGGCACACCCAGTCGTTGCAGTGGCGAGTCGAACCAGTCGACCAGCAACCGATCGAGTGTCGTGGGGCGATCGCGGCCCAGCGTGATGGCGAACGCATCGAGCGCGGCGCGCGCCTCCAGATCGGGCGTGTCGCCCAATCGGGCGACGTCGGCGTTGGCCAGTGCCATCCGCTGCTCGAGCGAGGCACCCCACGTCGACAGCGCCGCAAGAATCCCTGCCGTCGTGGCGATCGCCACCAGACGCGCCCGTGGCGCGGTGACCGGGAGGAACGCCGCGAAGGGAATCAACCAGAGCGGCGCATACCAGAGCGCCCAGGCGGCGGGTTGCCACGCCACGATTCCGATCACGCCGATGACGACGGCGGCTATCGCCGCGGCGAAGCCCCAGCGCGACGACGCCTGGTGGTCGTCCGGCGTGCGCAGGGGGGCGGACGCCACGGCGAGGAAGGCGGCGGTCGCCAACGCCAGCACCGCTTGCCACCAGAACCACGCCACGATCGAGGTCGAGTCCGTCACCGGCACCACGCGGCGACCGACCAGCGCGACCAACGGCGGCGCCGTCGCGAGCAGCAGGATCGACGCCACCATCCCGATCGGGGAGCGGCGGAGTGGACGGCGCCAGAGCAGCACCGCAAGCAGCAACATCGCGACCGCCGCGAGCATGGCGACGACTGCCGTCGGTCCCAACAGCGCGGGCGTCACCTCGGCGCGCATGACGGCCCAGAGCGGGACGAGGATCGCGCCAGCGCGCACCACCGTCGGCGCGCCACCGATGAGGGTCAGCAACGCGACGAGGGACATCGCGGCAGCGAGGAGGAGCTTGGCAAGCCCACGCTCGCGCTCCTGCAACGCACCCGCCTCGGGTGGCACGGCCGTCATTGCGACGCGCACGCCGGCCAGCGCCTCGGCGACCGTGGTGTAGCGCACCTCGCGCGCCGGGACGTTCCAGTGCCAGCCGACGCGCTGCCAGCCGCCCGCCCCGCGCGCCAACGAGGCGCCCGCCGTCGGGACGCCGGGCGCGGCGTCGAGGAGGAGCGTCACCTGCGCCTCGCGCGCGCCGCGCGTCCGCGAGACAACAGCAAGCTGCACGAACGGCGTGGTAATCAGGGTGACCTCGCCGCGGCCGGCGACAGGGGCCACGCGATGCGGACCGACCAGGGCGAGGATAGAATCCCCGGCAAGGACGGCGATCGAACGCTCCAGCGTCCCGTCGGCGGCGAGGTCGTCGAGCGGTGCCCGGTCGGCACTGCTGGCGAGTCGTTGCAGGGCGTTGTCAGCGGCGCGGGTCGCCGAGGCGAGGGCGGCGCCGAGGAGCCGATCACGGGCACCGGTCGCCTCGGTGACCGATTCGGCCACGACCTGGTGGACGAGCCGTTCAACCCGGAAGAGCCGGAAGGCCACCGTGCCGGCGACCGCGCCCAGCAGGGCCAACGCCAGCCCGGCCGCCCGGAGTGCCCGCCCGCCGAGGCGAAACGTCCCCACGGCTGCCCCCAACGCCGCCAACGCGGTCAATCCGGCGAGGAGCCAGCCCCCGTCCCGCGCCGCCTCGCCCGCCAAGGCGACCACGCCCGCCCCGACCAGCCAGAACCGGATGGCTGGGGGCGGCGATGTATCACCTTGAAACTTTGGGCTGTGCGGGGCGTATATGGCCATGTCGGTCTTAATCTCTTTACCTCAGGATGGCCCATGTCGAGTCGTGTGGTCGGCGGCATTCTTGCCCTACTGGTGGTCGCAGGCGCCCATGGCGCAGCCGCCCAGGCAGGACCTTCGCTCCCCCGTCAGCTTTCCCTTGGTGAGGCGCTCTCGCTCGCCCGGCAGAACAGCCCAACCTATCGCCAGACACTGAATGATGAGGGTCCGGCCGCCGCAGCGGTACGGGCGGCCTATGGCGCACTCTTCCCGACGTTGAACAGCAGCACCGGGATCAGCTACAGCCGAGCGGGCCGGCAGACCTTCGCCAATCAGGTCTTCTCGCAGGGCTCGAACACGGTCGCCTCGAACTACAACCTCTCCGCCTCGTGGAGCCTCTCGGCCCGCGAACTGATGGCACCGGGTCAGCAGAAGGCGCAGCAGCGCGTGGTGGAGGAGAATATCACCGGCGCGGGCAATACTCTCACCGCGGACGTGACGACCCAGTACCTCGCGGTGCTCCGGGCCACGGCGTCGGTCGAGGTGGCGCGCCAGCAGCTGGCCCGCAACGAGGACTTCCTGACCCTGGCGCGGGCGCGCCAGCAGGTTGGCCAGACCAACATCATCGATGTGCGCACGGCCGAGGTGAATCGCGGTCGCTCGCAGGTCGCGCTGCTCCGCGCCCAGCAGGCCGAGACCGACGCGAAGATCGAATTGATCCGCCGGCTCGGCATGCCCACGCAGCTCGATGTCGACTCGATCCGCCTGACCGAGACGTTCCAGCTGGTCGAGCCGACCTATCAGCTCGGCACGCTGCTGGCCGCGGCTGGTGCCGACAATCCGAGCATCCGCGCCGCCGAGGCGCAGCATGAGTCGGCGCGGATCGGCGTGCGGTCGGCCAAGGCGGCGTACCTGCCGTCGTTCTCGATCAGCACGGGGCTCAGCGGCTTCACCCAGCAGTACACCGACATCAATCCGCAGTTGGCGGGCGCCCTCGCGAGCGCGCAGGGCACCAAGTCGAACTGTGAGTTCCAGAACGGGATCCTCTCGCGGCTGACGTCGGCCCATCCGTCGCCGAACGGCGGAATCATCGCCGACTGCAACAGCTACGCGGGGCTCGACGCCACCGGCGGCGCGCTGCAGGCCGACATCGCCCAGAGCATCCGCGACCGCAACAGCGGCTGGCCGTTCTCCTTCACCCGTCAGCCCTGGTCGATCTCGGCCGGACTCTCGCTCCCGTTGTGGGACGGCTTCTCCCGGGCGCAGGCGACGTCGCAGGCGAAGGCGCAGGAAGATGACGCGCGCGAGTCGGCCCGCGCACGACGCCTCGAAGTGGCCGGCACGGTGCAGTCACGGCTCGGCGCCGTGCGCACCGCCTATCAGGCCGCCATCACGCTGGAATCCAACCGGACGCTCGCTCGCGAGCAGCTGCAGTTGGCGCAGGACCGCTACCGCATCGGCCAGGGCACGGCCCTCGAAGTTGCCGACGCGCAGAACGCAGTGACCCAGGCCGAGGCGGACTATGTCTCGGCCGTGTATGACTACCATCAGGCCGTCGTGGCGCTCGAAGCCGCGGTCGGTCGCCCCCTTCGCTGACGCAGAGGACACAGCCCATGTCTCGTGGAGTCAAGATCAGTCTCGGCCTCGTCGTGGTCGCCATCATCGGCGTCGTTGCCATGAAGATGAAGGGTGGCAGCGACAAGCCGGTGGAAGTGCGCCTCGAGGAGGTTGCGACCCGCGACCTCGTGTCCGCAGTGACCGCCAGCGGCAAGATCGAGGCGAAGAGCCAGGTGGACGTCTCCTCCGAGGTGACGGCGCGCATCCTGCGCATCACCGTGAAGGAAGGCGACCTCGTCACCAAGGGCCAGCTGCTGGTCGAGCTGGACCAGGTGCAGTTCAAGGGCGCGGTCGACCGCGCCACGGCGTCGCTGACGTCGGTGCAGGCGCAGCTGCTGCAGGCGAAGACCAATCGCGACCAGGCGAAGCGCGCGCTGGACCGGAACCGCGAGTTGAAGCGGACCAACCCGACGCTGATCGCCGACGAAGTGATGGAACAGTCGCAGCAGGCGTTCGACGTCTCCGAGGCGTTGCTCAAGTCGAGCCAGGCGCAGGTGCAGCAGACGCAGGCCTCGCTCAAGGAGGCGCAGGACAACCTCGCCCGCACCCGCCTCTTCGCGCCGATCTCCGGCCGCGTCGTCCGGCTTGCGGTGGAAGAGGGCGAAGTCGCCCAGACCGGCGCCTTCTCGCGTGACGTCGGCCTGTTGATGCGCATCGCCGATCTCTCGGTCATCCAGGCCGTGGTCAAGGTGGACGAAACCGACGTGATCCGCCTCGAACTCGGCGACTCGGTGTCGGTCGCCATCGACGCCTTCCCCGACACCGCGTTCGTCGGCAAGGTGACCAAGATCGCGAACAGCGCGGCGACGACCGCCGCCGGTGCGGCCTCGGCCGACCGCGCGGTCGACTTCGAAGTCGAAGTGACGCTGACCAACCCGCCGGCCGACGTGCGCCCCGACCTGAGCATGACGGCGCGGATCGTAACCGACGTCCGGAAGGGTGCGCTCTCGATCCCGATCATCGCGCTCACCACGCGGCCGGACAGCGCCATGGGTGGCGATCAGGCCGCCGCGGCCGGTGCCCCGCTCACGACCACGAGCGACACGGCCGGCGGCAAGAAGCCGAAGGACAAGGAAGGCGTCTTCATCGTCGAGAACGGCGTGGCGCGCTTCCGCACCGTCAAGGTCGGCATCGCCGGCGACGAGCACTTCGAGGTCCTCACCGGCCTCAAGAAGGGCGAGACGATCGTGGCAGGCAGCTACCAGGCGATCCGCGATCTCAAGGATTCGTCCAAGGTGAAGGCGGCGCCGGCCGGTGGCCCGGCGGTGGTGAAGCCGTGAGCGACGCCATCATTCGCCTCGCGGGCATCACCCGGGAGTACGTGATGGGGAGCGAGAAGGTGCTCGCCCTCCGCGGCGTCGATCTCGAGATCCAGCGCAACGAGTACGTCGCGATCATGGGGCCTTCGGGTTCCGGCAAGTCGACGATGATGAACATGCTGGGCTGCCTCGACACACCTTCCGGCGGCCAGTACTGGCTCAACGGACAGGAAGTCTCGACCATGGTCGACGACGACCTGGCCCGGGTGCGCAATCGCGAGATCGGCTTCGTTTTCCAGACGTTCAACCTGCTGCCCCGCGCGACCGCGCTGGCCAATGTCGAACTGCCGTTGGTGTATGCCGGTGTGTCGACCCGCGAGCGGAAGCGCCGGGCCGAGGCAGCGCTGGAGCGTGTCGGCCTGGGCAACCGGATGGACCACCGCCCCAACGAACTCTCCGGCGGCCAGCGGCAGCGCGTGGCGATCGCGCGGGCGCTCGTCAACGAGCCGTCGATCCTCCTCGCCGACGAACCGACCGGCAACCTCGACTCGGCCACGAGCGTGGAGATCATGCGGGTCTTCGGCTCCCTGCACGCGCAGGGGCAGACCGTGATCCTGGTGACCCACGAACCCGACATTGCCGCGCACGCCCACCGGGTGGTGGTGCTGCGCGACGGCAAGGTGGACAGCGATCGTCGCAACGAATCGCCCGTCCGCGAGGCCGCGGCCTGAGATGCCCTTCTTCGAGGCGGTCCGGCTGGCGTGGGACTCGATCGTGGCGCAGAAGCTGAAGAGCTTCTTCTCGCTCGTCGGGGTGCTGATCGGCGTGACCTTCCTGATCGCGGTCGTCTCGATCGTGCAAGGCATGAACGTCTACATGACCGAGAAGTTTGCCGGGGCGCTGATCGGCGTGAACACCTTCCAGGTGCGCCACCAGCCGAACATCCAGACCGGGGACCCCAGCGAGGAGGAGTGGCGGCAGTGGCAGCGCAATCCGCGCGTCACGATCGAGGATGCCGAGTACATCAAGGAACGACTGACCGTCCCCGCAACGATCGCCGCGGCCGGTTATGACCAGGTGACGCTCTCCTGGCAGGGGAAGGTCGCCAAGCAGATCCAGGTCAACACGGTCGAGGCGGACTTCTTCAAGATCAAGCACTACGACATCGCCGAAGGACGGGCGTTCTCACCGCAGGAAGTGAACATCGGCGCGGCGGTGGTGGTGCTGGGGTCCGAGCTGGGCGAACGCCTCTTCGACGGGCGTGACCCGATCGGCCAGACGATCGCGATCGGCGGGCTGCCGCACCGCGTCATCGGCGTCGTCGCCAAGCAGGGGACGCTGTTCGGGATCTCGCTCGACAAGTTCGCGATCACCCCGATCACCTCGCCGGCGCGCCGGTTGGTGAACCGGCCGCACATCATCGACGACATCCAGATCCAGACGGCCAACCCGGACCAGATGCGCGCGGCGATGGAAGAAGTCACCGTCCTGATGCGCGGCCGCCGCGGCCTCCGCCCCGGGCAGCCCGACAACTTCCATCTCGAGTCGGCCGAAGGGGCGCTCGCGGGGTGGGAGAAGATCTCCAAGGTGCTCTTCCTCGCCCTGCCGGGGCTGGTGGCGATCTCCCTGGTGGTCGGCGGCATCGTGATCATGAACATCATGCTGATGGCCGTCAGCGAGCGGACTCGCGAGATCGGCGTCCGCAAGGCGCTCGGCGCCAAGCGGCGCGACATCATGGCGCAGTTCATCGTCGAGTCGGCGACCCTCTCGGTCACCGGCGCGGTGATGGGGATCGGCACCGGCCTGCTGCTGGCCTTCGCGGTGCGTGCCTTCACGCCGTTGCCGGCCGCTGTGGCGCCCTGGTCGATCTTCGTGGGCGTCGCGCTTGGCATCCTGGTCGGCATGGTCGCGGGCGTCTATCCGGCGCGCCAGGCCTCGCGACTCGACCCCATCGCAGCACTGAGGCAGGAATGAGCGACTACGGACGCGGCAACCTGTTGGCTCGCGCACTCGAAGGCGTCACGCTCGCGCTCGACTCGGTGCGCGCCTCCAAGGTGCGTGCGGCGCTGACCATCCTCGGCGTGGCGATCGGCGTCATGGTGGTCATCGCCATGGCGGCGACGATCACCGGCATCCAGAACTCGGTGAGCGAGATCGTCCAGCGCGCTGGCCCGAAGTCGTTCTACGTAATGCGCTACTTCCGCTCGGGCATCCAGATCTCGGATGGTTCGGACGAAATGTCGCCCTGGCGGAAGCGGCCGATGATGAGCCGCGAGGAGGCCGAGATGATCAGCCGCCTCCCGGCCATCGGCGCGGTCAACATCCGCGAGTCCGGCGGGTCGCGTGTCTCCTACGGCCGCAAGGCACTCCCCTCCGCGCAGGTGGACGGGCAGAGCACCAATTGGCTGCAGGTGGAAGGCGGCGAGCTGCTGCAGGGGCGCAACTTCACCCCGACCGAGGATGCCGGTGGGTCGTACGTCGTCGTGATCAATCAGCCTGTCGCCGACGAACTCTTCCCCGGCGTCGATCCCTTGGGACGGCAGATCAAGATCTTCGGCCTCCCCTTCACCGTCGTGGGGCTGTATCAGGACCCGTCCGGCCTCTTCGCCGATGAGGGCCCGAAGATCGTCGTCCCGCACACGACCTTCGTGAAGTCGGCCACCTTCGCGTGGGGCTGGCTCAACATCGCCGTCTTCCCCAAGGAGACCGCGACCCAGGCCGAGGCGATGGATCAGGTCACGGCGGCACTGCGCATCAAGCGCGGGCTCAAGCCGGGGGCGGAGAACAACTTCGACCTGATCTCCGGCGACAAGTTCATGGAGAGCTTCAACGACATGACGGCCGGCTTCTTCCTGGTCATGCTAGTACTGTCGTCGGTCGGCCTGATGGTGGGCGGCGTCGGCGTCGTGGCGATCATGATGATCTCGGTGACTGAACGGACCCGTGAGATCGGCGTCCGGAAGGCGCTCGGCGCCACCCGCGGCGAGATCCTCTTCCAGTTCCTGGTCGAGGCAGCCACGCTGACGGTGCTCGGTGGGCTCTGCGGCATGGCCATGGGGGCCGTCATCTCGTGGGGGATCCGCACCTTCTCGCCGATCCCCGCCTCGATTCCGCTCTGGTCGATCTTCGCGGCGATCATCGCCTCGGCAATCACCGGGATCTTCTTCGGGCTTTACCCGGCCAACCGGGCGGCGAAGTTGGATCCGGTGGAGGCGTTGCGGTACGAATAGCTGGTGGGGAATCGCTGGAGTGTTGTCATCCTGAGCGAAGCGTCCTGCAAGGACGCGCAGTCGAAGGACCTCTTCCCGATGCGCTCGGAGAGAGGTCCTTCGACTACGCACCCCTGCGGGGTGCTTCGCTCAGGATGACAGCGCCTGAGGCGGTCTCCCCTCACCTCCCCACCCCGCCCCCCCTTACCTTTTACCAATGCCCTATTCCGAAGCCCTCCGCCTGGCCCTCCAGACAATCTGGAGCTCCAAGCTTCGGGCCATCTTCACCCTCCTCGGCATCATCGTCTCCGTCGCCTTCCTGGTCACCGTCGTCGCGGTGATCCAGGGGATGAATTCGTATGTCAAGGAGAACCTCACCGGCGCGATCATCGGCAACAACGCCTTCCAGGTGCGCCGCACGCCCATTTCGGTCGGGCTCCTCGACAACGACCAGATCAAGCTGCTCGCCAAGCGGCCGCTGATCTCGAAGGAGGACGCCGAAGTGGTGCGGCGCGCCCTGCCCGATGCGCAGGGGGTGGCAATCCAGTCCGGCTGGCCGACGCCGAACGCGGCGGTCATCTCAGGCAACCAATCGGTTGGCGGCGTCCTGATCTTCGGGATCACCCCCGACTATCAGCTGGTGCAGGACTACGTGATTGCCGCCGGCGAGCCGCTCAACGACATCGACATCCGCGGGCGCCGACTGGTGACCGCCATCGGCTGGGACGTCGCCACCAAGCTCTTTCAGTCGGCCGACGCCGCCATCGGCAAGACCGTGCGGATCGCGGGGCGGCAGTACACGGTGAAGGGCGTCTTCGCGGCGAAGGGGCAGACCCTCGGCGCCTCCTTCGATGGCTTCGCGTTGTTGCCGCTGCCGGTGTTCGAGTCGGTCTGGGGCCGCCGCCGCACGACGGTCATCTCCGTGAAGATGCGCGAGGCCGACCAGATCCCCGGCGCGATGAATCGGGCCGAGGAGGCGATGCGCCTGGCGCACCGACTGCGGCCGGGCGTGGCGAACGACTTCACCGTCGACAAGGCCGACGCCTTGCTCGCCTTCTGGACCGCGCTCACGGCGCTGCTCTTCACCGTGGTGCCCGCCGTGGTCTGCATCGGCATCGTGGTCGGCGGCATCGTGATCATGAACATCATGCTGATGACGGTGAGCGAGCGGACCCGCGAGATCGGGCTGCGCAAGGCGCTCGGCGCCAACCGGCAGGACATCCGCCGGCAGTTCCTCGTCGAGACCGTCATCCTCTCGCTGCTTGGCGGCATGATTGGCGTGCTGGCGGGCTGGACCTTCGCGGTCCTGGTGTCGACGTACTCGCCCTTGCCGGCCAAGGTCACCGGCTGGTCGGTCGGACTCGCGCTGCTGCTCGGCGCCGGCACCGGCATGATCTTCGGCGTCTACCCGGCCACGCGCGCGGCGAAGCTCGACCCCATCACCGCCTTGCGGACGGAATAGCAGATGGCCTTCCGCGTCGGGAATGTCTTCGAAGGGGTCCTGCAGGCGCTCGACGCGATGCGTGGCGCCAAGCTGCGCAGCGGGCTGACCATCCTTGGCGTCGTGATCGGCGTGACGACCGTGATGGTGATGGCCTCGCTCGTGAACGGGATCCAGACGCAGATCTTCGCCTCGGTCGAGAACGCCTCGCCGCAGACCTTCTACGTGGTGCGCTTCTTCTCGTCGGTACCGCTCAATCCGGATCGGCTGCCGCCAGAGGTCAAGGCGCGCAAGGTGCTCGACGAGGATGATGCCGTTGCGCTGCGCCGCAGCGAGCAGATCCGCTACGCCGGGCTGATGGTGCAGGTGCAGCAGAAGATCGAGTTCGACGGCATCCGCTCGCAGGGGCTGATGATCTACGGCGCCGACAACAGCTACCTCGAGATCCAAGGTGGCTCGCTGCTGTCGGGGCGCTTCTTCTCGCAGTCCGAACTCAAGGGCGGCCAACCGGTGGTGGTGCTCGAAGAGGAGGTCACCGACCGGCTCTTCGGGCGAATGAACCCCCTGGGCCACGTGATCCGCATCGGCGGGACCGCCTTCACCGTGATCGGCGTCTACGCCAAGCCCGACAACATCTTCCAGCCGCCTGGCGCCGCCGACGGCGGCATCGTCCCGTTCCGCGCGGCGAAGCAGAGCTTCCAGTACGACGAGACCAATTCGCTCTTCATCGCGATCCTCGCCCAGCGGGGTGTCTCGGTCCCCGTCGCCAAAGACGCCGCGATCGCCACCTTGCGTCGATCACGCGGTCACCGTCCGGCGACGCCGAATTCCTTCGACGTGATCACCCAGGACCAGATCCTCGACACCATCACCTCGCTGACCTCGGCGTTCTTCCTGGTGATGATCGCGCTGTCGTCGGTGGCGCTGCTGGTCGGCGGGATCGGCGTGATGGCGATCATGATGGTCTCGGTCACCGACCGCACCCACGAGATCGGCCTCCGGAAGGCGCTCGGCGCCACCAAGAACGAGGTGCTCTGGCAGTTCCTCGTCGAGGCCGCCACCCTCACCGGGGTCGGCGGCATCCTCGGCATCATCGTCGGCCTCACCGTCGGCGAACTGCTCAAGCTGGTGCTCAAGCTGGACAGCGGGGCACCGCTCTGGAGCGCCGTGGTGGCGGTCTGTGCCTCCGTGGCCATCGGCCTCGTCTTCGGGATGATCCCCGCGACCCGCGCGGCGCGGATGGATCCGGTGGAGGCGTTGCGGCACGAATGACGTGATGATGGACGATGGATGATGGATGATGGTGTACCCCGGAGTATGTCATCCTGAGCGGAGCCCGCGCGCGCGATGTCATCCTGAGCGGAGCCCGCGAAGCGGGCGCAGTCGAAGGACCTCTTTCCGTAGTGTCATCCTGAGCGAAGCGACGGCGTAGCCGGCGCAGTCGAAGGACCTCTCCCCCATTGTCATCCTGAGCGGAGCCCGCGAAGCGGGCGCAGTCGAAGGACCTGCCTGATAGCGCGCCCTGCAATTGTTTGACCCGCCCCGCCAGAGATCGACCCCGCCGCTGGGACCTCCCGAGCCATCATCCACACTCCCCTTTCGGAGCGTGCCCCATGACCTACTGGGTCTACATCCTGGCCAGCCGCAGTCGCGTGCTGTACATCGGCGTGACCTCCAACATGCCCCGGCGCCTCGCCCAGCACCGCGCAGGAGGCGTGAACGCCTTCACGGCGAAGTACCACGTAGACCGCCTCGTGTACTGCGAAGAGACCGGCGACGTGCATTCGGCGTTGAAGCGGGAGAAGCAGCTCAAGGGGTGGCGGCGGATGAAGAAGCTGGACTTGATCGAGTCTGTGAATCCGGATTGGAATGATCTCT
Organism: Gemmatimonadota bacterium; assembly: GCA_016704275.1. Lineage (NCBI taxonomy): Bacteria > Pseudomonadati > Gemmatimonadota > Gemmatimonadota bacterium. The sequence goes on along the minus strand of JADJAK010000005.1, from coordinate 6,289 downwards.
CGGCCCCTGAGCCTCCCATGATCGAGTCGCGTACCGTCCGAGGTCCTTCGACTGCGCACCCCGTCCGGGGTGCTCCGCTCAGGATGACACACGGTGAAAGGTCCCTTCGACCCCCTCCCGCTGCTTCGCCAGGATGACATGCCTGGCACGTTCGCTCCAGGATGACAAGCGCGCGAATCACCTCTACCTTTAACCATGCCCCTCGACCTGCTGGCCGCCGTCGCCCACCCGGATGATGCCGAACTCCTCGCCGGGGGCACCCTTGCGAAGGCCGTTGATGCGGGCCGCCGCGTCGGGATTCTTGATCTGACCCACGGCGAGATGGGGTCGCGCGGCAACGCCGAGATCCGCGCCCGTGAGGCTGCCGCTGCGTCGCTGGTGCTCGGCATCACCGCACGCACCAACGCCGGCCTCCCGGATGGCCACCTCGAGAACAACGACGCGATGCGACGCGTTGTGGTCGAGCAGCTCCGCCGCCTCAAGCCGCGCACGCTCATCCTCCCCTACCCCGTCGGTCGCCACCCGGACCATCGTGTCGCCTCGGAGCTCGTCCGCGACGCCTGCTTCCTCTCGGGGCTCAAGAACTACCCCGCCGACGGCGAACCGTGGAAGCCGCTGAAGGTGGTCTACGCGTTTGCCTACCGCGAAGACACCGTCAAGCCGACATTCGTCGTCGACACCTCGGCGCAGTTCGAACGGAAGCTGAAGGCGGTGGCCTGCTACGCCTCGCAGTTCACGCCGGACACCATCCAGGCCGGCGAGCTCTACCCGACCGGCCAGCCGATCCTCGACCTGATCCGCACCCAGGACGCCCACGCCGGCTCGCTGATCCGGGCCGCCTACGGAGAGCCGTTCTGGACCGCCGAGACGATGGCGGTGGACGACATCACCCGGCTGGGCGTCGCCTCGCTGTAACGTCACCACCCGGTATCAATCGGGTAACTGCCTGCCCCACAACCCTTTACGCCGCTTCGGGCAGCCCGCATCATTGCGGGATGCCCGCCCTGCTGACGGTTCCGCAACCCCGTGCCCTGACTAGATTTGGGCCCATGGAACCTGTCTACTTCGACCACGCCGCGACCACGCCCGTGCGCCCTGAGGTGCTTGAGGCGATGCTCCCCTTCTTCAACGCGTCGTGGGGTAATCCCTCGTCGTCACACCGCTTCGGGCGGGCCGCCAAGGCCGGACTCGAAATGGGGAAGCGCGAAGTCGGAGAGGCGCTCGGCGTCGAACCGAACCAAGTGATCTTTACCTCGGGCGGGACCGAGGCCGACAACCTCGCCGTGATCGGTGCCGCGCATGCCGCTCGTCGCGCCGGCAGGTCGATGCACGTCGTGACTTCCGCGATCGAGCACAAGGCAGTCCTCGCCGCCGCGCACGTCGTGGTATCGATGGGTGGGCGAGAGACGATCCTCCCGGTCGATCACAATGGTCAGGTTCGACTCGACGCGCTCGATGCCGCGCTCGCCGAAGGCCCCGCGCTGGTCTCGGTGATGTGGGTCAACAACGAAGTCGGCACGGTGCAGCCGATGGTCGAGATCGGCGCGCGATGTCGTGCGGCCGGCGTCCCGCTCCACAGCGACGCCGTGCAATCGTTCGGCAAGCTGCCGATCGCCCTCGACGAAGTCGGCTGCTCCCTCCTCTCCATCTCCGGCCACAAGCTCGGCGCGCCCAAGGGCATCGGCGCCCTCATCGTGCGCGACCGCCACATCGTCGATTCGCTCATCCACGGCGGCGGCCAGCAGTACGGCATTCGCCCCGGGACCGAGAACGTCGCCGGTGCGGTGGCACTCGGGCGTGCGGCGCTGCTGGCGCGCCAGGAGCTCGACGCGCATGTGATCCATGTCCGCACGTTGCGCGACAACCTCGCCGAGCGGTTGCAGGTCGCGATCCCCGACCTGGTGGTCCATGCCGCCGGCGTCGAGCGCGCCCCGCACGTCCTCTCGATCGCCATTCCGGGCGCCGAGGCCGAGGCGATGCTGATGCACCTCGACCTGGCGGGCGTCGCCTGCTCGGGCGGCTCGGCCTGTTCGACCGGTGCGGTCGAGCCGTCGCACGTGCTGACCGCGATGGGCGTCGAGCGCGGCCTCGCGCTGGGCACCATCCGCTTCTCGCTGGGCCACGAATCCACCGCGGCCGATGTGGATCGCGCCGTCGAGGTCCTCCCGGGCGTCGTGGAACGAGTCCGACGATTGGGAGCTGCCCTCGGCCGTGGCTAGCGTGCGGAAGGTCCTCGTCGCCATGAGCGGCGGGGTGGATTCCTCGCTGGCCGCAGCACTGCTCGTCGAGCAGGGCTACGAGGTGATTGGCGCGACGATGAAGCTCTTCTGCTACGGCGACGATGTCCCCGACCGCCCCTGCTGTTCCCTCGATTCGATCAACGATGCGCGCGCCGTGGCCCACCGCCTCGGCATCCCGCATTACGTCCTCAATCTCGAGGACCGCTTCTCGGAGCGGGTGATCGACAACTTCGTCGACGAATACGCGCGCGGCCGCACGCCGATTCCCTGCGTCCGCTGCAACTCGTTCACCAAGTTCCGCGACCTGCTGGCCCACGCCGACTCGCTCGGCTGCGACGCGATCGCCACCGGCCACTACGCCAACGCCCGTGATGGCGCGCTGTATCGCGGCACCGACCGGAACAAGGACCAGAGCTACTTCCTCTGGGGGATCGACAAGGCGGTGGTGGCACGGATGCTCACGCCGGTGGGCGAGCTCACCAAGGCGGAGACGCGTGCGCGTGCCCGCGCCCTCGAGCTCGAGACCGCCGACAACCCCGAGAGCGTCGAGATCTGCTTCGTCCCCGACGACAACTACGTCGGCGTGCTGGAGCAGCGGCTTCCGGCCGATGCGCCGGCACTGCAGGCGGGGCCGCTCGTCACCTCGTCCGGTGAAGTCGTGGGCGAGCACGACGGCTTCGCGCGCTACACGATCGGCCAGCGGCGCGGCCTCCCGGGTGGGCGGTCGTTGCCGCTGTATGTGGTGGGGATCCGCCCCGACAGCCGCGAGGTGGTGGTCGGCGAGGCGGATGAACTGATGGGCCATGCCGTCACGCTGGAGGAGCTCAACTGGCTCGCCGAGCCGTTGGCGGTGGGCGACCGGTGCTGGGCGCAGCTGCGCTACCGGGCCGAGGCGGTGCCGGCGGTGGTGCGGAGCGCGGATGGTGGCATGCTGGTGCTCGATCTCGACGTCCCGGTCCGGGCGATCGCCCCGGGGCAGTCGGGCGTTCTCTACGACGCCACGCAGCGCGTCCTGGGCGGCGGCGTGATCGCCTCCGCTGGATGACCTCCTCGCCATGACCGCCACACCGCAGGCCCCGGCCCCGAACGACGCCGTGCTCCGGCAGGCCCCGAACCTCAAGGACCCCGCGCTCTACCTGAACCGCGAGCTCTCGTGGCTCGAGTTCAACCGGCGCGTGCTGCACGAGGCGCTCGACCCGCGGACACCGCTGCTCGAGCGGGTCAAGTTCCTCTCGATCTTCGCGAGCAACCTCGACGAGTTCTTCCAGGTCCGCGTCGCCGGCCTGCGCGAGCAGGTGCTCGCCAAGATCGCTGAGAACGCCGCCGACCGGATGGCGCCGATGGCCCAGCTCGACGCCATCCGCCAGACTGTGCAGGGGATGCTGGAACAGCAGTCACGCTGCCTCGTGCACGAGTTGGTGCCCGCGCTGGCCGCGCACGGCATCCGACTGCACGAGCGCTTCGACGACCTCCCCGAGGAGGAGCGCGCGCACCTCTCGGCGTACTTCGAGTCGCACGTCTTCCCGGTGCTGACGCCGCTCGCGGTCGATCCGGCGCACCCCTTCCCGCACATCTCGAACCTCTCGCTCTCGTTGGCGGTCTCGCTGATGGACTCGGCGGGCGAGGAGCGCTTTGCGCGCGTGAAGGTGCCGCGGCTGTTGCCCCGCTGGGTGCCGCTCAAGCGCGCGAACGAGTTCCTCCCGTTGGAGTACCTGATCGGCGCGCACCTCGAGACGCTCTTCCCCGGCGTGCCGATCGTGGGCTGGCACCTCTTCCGCGTCACGCGCAACACCGACCTCAAGCTCGAGCTCGGCGACGACAGCGATGAAGCCGAGGACTTGCTTTCGTTGATTCAGGAAGAAGTGCGCAACCGGAAGTTCGGCGAGGTGGTGCGCCTTGAAGTGCACAAGTCGATGCCGCAGCCGATCCGGACGCTGCTGCTCGAGGAGCTCAACGAGGCCGACGCCGGCGAAGGGTTGCCACTCACCGAGGCCGACCTCTTCGAGGTCACCGGTCCGCTCGACCTGAGCGACCTCATGGTGATCTCGGCGATCGATGCGCCGGCGCTCAAGGACCTGCCCTTCACGCCAGTGACTCCTCGGCGCCTGGCCGAGAGTCGCGACCTCTTTGCGGTGCTGCGCGAGGGGGATGTGTTGCTGCACCACCCGTACGATTCGTTCCAGGGGTCGGTGGAGCAGTTCATCGCGCGGGCCACCGAAGATCCCGACGTCCTCGCGATCAAGATCACGCTCTACCGCACGGGCGGCGAGATCGCGCGATTGCTGGCGCAGGCCGCCGAGCGCGGGAAGCAGGTCGCGGTGCTGATCGAGCTGCAGGCGCGCTTCGACGAGGAGCAGAACATCTCCTGGGCCAAGCGCTTCGAGGACATCGGCGTGCACGTCTCCTACGGCGTCTCGGGGCTCAAGACGCACGCCAAGGTGCTGCTGGTGGTGCGGCGCGAGGGCGATGCGATCCGCCGCTATGTGCACATCGGGACCGGCAACTACAATCCCCGGACGGCGCGCTACTACACCGACTTCGGGCTGCTGAGTGCCGACCAGGAGCTTGGTGCCGACCTGAGCGAGCTCTTCAATGTCCTCACCGGCTTCGGCGCGCCGACGGGCTATCGCAAGCTGCTGGTGGCGCCGCGCTGGATGAAGGCGTCGTTCCTCGAGAAGATCGAGCGCGAGGCGGAGCATGCGCGTCGCGGGCGGCAGGGGCGGATCCTCGCGAAGATGAACGCGCTGGTGGACCCCGAGGTGATCGAGGCGCTCTACCGTGCGTCGCAGGCGGGGGTGGAGATCGACCTGATCATCCGCGGCATCTGCTGCCTGCGGCCCGGCGTGCCGGGTGTGAGCGAGCGGATCCGGGTGATCTCGATCCTCGGGCGCTTCCTGGAGCACTCACGCGCCTTCCTCTTCCGGAATGCCGGCAAGGAGGAGTGCTACATCTCGTCGGCCGACTGGATGCCGCGGAACCTCGACCGGCGCATCGAGGCGGCGGTGCCGATCGAGGAGCCGAAGCATCGCGCCGAGATCCGGCGGCTGCTGGAGGGGATGCTGGAGGACAACCGGCAGGCGTGGGAGCTTGGTGCGGATGGGCGCTATACGCAGCGCACCCCGGCGCCGGGCGAGCCGGACCGGGGGACGCATCGGGTGTTGGTGGAAAGGGGGAGGTAGGGGCTCAGCGAAGCTCGAGCATTGTCTTCCCCCACCTACTCGACGGTGAACTGACTCTCTCGCTTCGCGAGGAGGCCTCCCCCGGCCACGCGCACTGTCACCTGCAATCGGTACTCACCTTTGCCGAGTCGCGCGAAGTCGATGTCCCGTTCGAGTTCCGTGAAGCGCTCCAGAATACGGTGGGGAAATGCGAGCTGAAGTCGGGGCATCGTATCCTGCTGTCGAGTGCCAAAGACCGCGAGCTCAACCCGGGCGTCCCCTGGTGGCACATCGGACCACATCTGGAGGTACAGCCTTACCGGTTCCTGCCGGGTGAAGCGGCTCGATGGAGGAAGCAGTAGTTCCCTGCCCTCAAGTGTCCAGCGCACTGCACTGGCCTGGGAGCCCAGCACAATGTCCGACATCCGCACCGACCCGCCTGATAGGTCGGGGGACTCCCGATCACGCTCCCCGACTTGCCGCGGAGCTGGTCCCGTACGGAGAGCTGCCACGCGAGGGTGCCTCCCGAATCCGGAATGCTCAACACGCCGCCAACCATCGCCCGCTCACGTCCAAGGGGCACCGCGAGCTCAAGCTGCGCGTTGCGCCAGCGATTCGGGCCGGCCTCCCAGAGCGCCAGCTCGGCCAGCAGACTGTTCGCGCTGTCGGCATTCGTCACGTCACCACCCGGTAGGACGAGTGGCACCGCGATCACGCGGGCACCTGTGCGCGGGGAGAACAGTCGGTACGCAGCCGCGGCCGGGGCAAGTTGGCCGCGTGTGAGGTTGAAGGCCCTTAACGATCCGCACGCTTTGCCACCCTCCTCTGGCTTACCGACATAATTGGCACAGTCCCGGAAACCGGATGCGTGGTGAATTACTGCGTGGAAGT